>NZ_JBNXVR010000002.1:0-287464 GCF_050565595.1 Leptolyngbya sp. AN02str
CATCAATAACACCCGCAATCAGTCCCAAGTGGTCCAAGTTCTCGATCTGCAAGGGGGCGATCCTAACTCGTCTCCCTCAGCTTATCCCCACTCCCTTTAATTCCCAGAGCAACCTGCGGAATGTCGGCTGAACTATGCAAAAAGCTCCCATCGGCCAAACGCTTTGCCAAGAAAGCAGGGTACCGATGAGAGCGATCATGAACCAATGAACAACCCAAGAAGCTGAGAAATTAATTCTCAAGCTCTTGATTTTCTTCATCAATTTGTTTCAAACGAATATGCTTTCGTCCAAGCGAAATTTCAAATTCGTCACCAGGGCTCAAGTTCATTTGCTTTGTATAAGCCGATCCAATCAACAGATTGCCATTGGATTGCACAGTGATGCGATAGCTAGCGCTTCTTCCACCACGGCCGTTTGTCCCCTGTTTGCCATCCAGCTCAATTCCTTCCGCCTCAATTAAAGCATTTAGGAACTTCATCATATTGACCCGCTCTACACCATTTTTGGTAACGGTGTAGTAGCCACATTCCTTGGCTTTCTCTTCTTTGCTTAGATGCTCTAATTGCTTCACCTTAGACAATAGTGCCTCTCCAGTGAGAGGCTCAATTTTCTTCCTTCTACTCATTAACTTTGCTCTAAAATTCAGTCCACTGAAACATCGCTTTGCAGCCAACCTTGCTGAACCCAATCAGATGAAAATCTGTTTAGAGACATCATCTTAAACCAAGTCGATCCAGCATTTAGGTCAATATTACCCCGACATAGTCAGAGGGTTACACTTTTTTCTATCAAGTTGCAATCTTTTTGCAGGGTTTGTATGACAACATTAACCTTGCTACAGCATTGATGATGAGAAATCAAGAACTGGCGATTATGTTTGCTGCTGTTGGACATGCATCGGCAGAAGATAGGGTTACGAACCGTGTGCAAATCTGACAGAAATCATCACCCAAGGCAATTGCAACTTCTCGATTGCTTGACTGAATAAAGGGCACAAAAAGTACATTATGTAACCAAACAAATTCGTTTTTTGCTTGGTCGCAATCGCTCGCAGAGAGCAGACCAACGCATGGCCCCCATAAACTCGAAGCAATTCACTCCCGAAGCAGGGCTTGACTCTTTGCATCGAATTTACAAGTAAAGCAAGCGTATCATCCATATCATCCAATTAGCACTAATTTGCTCAGTTCGTCTTTACTCTTTTTGCCACGGTTGAACCCTGTTCAACCTAAAACGAGAAATCACAAAATAGAGAAAATCTGGCGTCACAGGCTGAACAGTGACTCAATCGGGTATGGCAACCTATGCAATTTAGCCTCCGGTTCGACCTAAACGAACGCGAACAGCAAAAACAGGTTCAACCCAATATAGTAGAACGACTGAGACACGGCCTGGTCATCGAATCTGCGATAATCCATGTCTATCCATCGGTTTCCGCTGGGGGGCTGTCCATCTCGATTTGACTTGATTTGACCGACTGCATTCGTGCCGATAGGTTGGTGCTGGGAACGCAATGATGAGGAGTAGCTCATGAAGTTGACTACACGGGGTCACTACAGTGTCAAGGCAATGCTTGATTTGGCATTACAGCCTGGATATGGGCCAGCTTCGGTGCGTGCGATCGCCCAACGGCAAGATTTACCTGCTCCCTATCTCGAAAAATTGCTAATTGAACTACGCCATTCAGGTCTGCTTGTCTCGATTCGAGGGTCGCAGGGGGGTTACCAGCTTGCGCGATCGCCCCATCACATCTCGCTGGGCGACATTTTGGAAGCGGTTGGCGAAACTGTGGAACCCCTGCCTCGCCACGATGCGAACAGTGAACAAGCTGGAGATTGGGTCACTTTTACCGTGTGGAATCGTTTGCACCAAAAACTAAAAGAAGCGCTCTACAGCATTTCATTAGAAGACCTATATTACGATGCGCGCAGTTGGCAAGCCTCGCAAGGAGAAACCAACAGCTTCGTTGTATAAGGCAAATGAGTAGGAAGGAATACAAATGTTCGCCCTATCTCTCTAATTTCCCCCTACCTAATATAATGAAAAGGTTTGAGGAGTAAAGAGCGATCGCGCCTTCTCACCGTTTCAAGCTCCCATTCCACCAACTCATCTTTCACAAGAGTTGACACCTGTCTTCTCCATCGTGCATATTAGTTAATTGGTGTTTATTTTGCTCGGATCAGGTTCACGCTGTTCAAATGCCAGCGCTCTCTAAGCGAGAAGGGCTACCTGTACGGCAATTACAAGGAAAGCTATGCCATACGCAATTATCGAAACGGGCGGTAAACAGCTTCGGGTTGAAGCAGGTCGATTCTACGACGTTGATCGTCTTGCTGCCGACGAAAACAGCCAAGTTACCATCGATCGCGTTCTGTTCGTTGAAAACGACGGTTCCGTCTCGATTGGCCAGCCTTTTGTCGAAGGCGCTACGGTAACAGGTACTGTCGTTCGTCACCTGCGCGGTCGCAAGATCATCGTTTACAAGATGCGTCCCAAGAAAAAGACCCGCAAAAAGCAGGGTCATCGCCAAGAGCTTACCCGCCTCATGATCGACTCCATTGATCTGGGGGGCTCTAAGTCAGCGGCACCTGCCAAAGCTACCGCCGACGCCTAATTGGCAGAGAGCATGGGTCCCAATGTCGGGCCAATTCTATTGAACCGGATTGAATCATAGATCAACACGTGAGAGCCCAAAGCTTTTGCGCGTGACGATGTAGAAGAAGTAGAGGCAGGAACGATGGCACATAAAAAAGGTACAGGTAGTACACGCAACGGTCGTGACTCAAACGCCAAGCGTCTCGGCGTGAAGCGCTATGGTGGTCAGACAGTCAAGGCTGGCAACATTTTGATTCGTCAGCGTGGCACCAAAATTCATCCGGGTGAGAACGTGGGTCGCGGTAGCGATGATACGCTGTTTGCCTTGGTGGATGGAGTGGTCACCTTTGAGCGTCGCGGCAAAAACCGCAAAAAAGTCAGTGTGTATCCTGCCGCTGCTGAGGCAGTTTCGGCTTAGGTTCACTGTTTGAACTGAGAATTCATTTCAAAGTAAGAAAGGGCGTCATGCATAGCACGACGCCCTTTATCGTTACCTATCCCATAGCGATAGTTCAGGGTTTCTTCCCTGAAAACAGCAAAACTTGCCCGTTCTCACACAGGTAGGACTTACGCACTTCATCCGAAAAACCAGGGGGTTGACTGATGGTTGGGACGCTAAGCGCTCCAACCATCAGTCAACTGCATGAGTCCTGACCAGTTCTGGATAAACCCAAACACCCATTTTGCAGCGCAATGCATACGCAAAATGTTTGTTCCTGAGGGTTGTGCAGCGCCTAACTCCAGAAAAGTCATTAGCGAAATCTGACGTAATCTCAAAACTTATGTGCCTTTTAACCTTGATGGGCAAAGATGGCACTGTAGCTAGCCACTCAGCGCACAATCGTCCGATCGAGTGAGGTGGAAAATTTAAGATTTTTGGTACATTATCGGGAAATCGCTGAGATCGTGTTGGATTAGGTAAATATCGTATTTGACTGATGCCGCAATCATGTTTAAGCTGAATCGCTCTATCACCCAAGAACTTGAATCATGTATTCGTAGCGCATTAGATGCTGGGGAACTAACACCATCTGCGCAACAGCGAATCCAAGATTTGGTGGATTGCAGCGAGTTAACTCAGCGTGATCATGCCCTGCTTGATCTCTTAAACGATGCGATCGCCGATGGATGTGTTGCGGCCCAGCTCGTTCGCCGTTAAATCATTTCATACGTTGCTAATTGATTGGGTGGAACTCTCCACACTCCAACCACCCAACAGCTAGTCTTGATTGTTAGTAGAATTCTGCAAAAGCGGTTCAATTCGTTCATGATGGATGAGTGCGGTTATCGTCATCCCAGTCTCAACATTCGGTGACTGATAAACCTACGTGTGAACAGTTTGTCGATTGGTTTTGTAGATAGAGAGCTCAGGCTTTGAAGGTTTTTAATTTTTTGGATGCGCCTGTTCGCCGTAACCTGCTGGTTTTGTTCATGGCAGGTCTTTTATTTTGGTCGGCGATCGCAGCCCTACTGCCAACCCTTCCCGTTTATGTAGAATCAACCGGAGCCAACAGCCAAACGATTGGAATCGTCACAGGTATGTTTGCTGTCGGGTTATTGGCTTCTCGTGGCTATTTGGCCCGATTGGCTGATAGTCGAGGCCGCAAAATTGTATTGCTGATTGGCATGGCAGCCGCAGCGATCGCCCCATTAGGCTACGTCCTCACCGATTCCATTCCTTTGTTGATGGCACTGCGTGCGTTTCACGGCATCAGCATTGCGGCATTTGCGCTGGCATATAGCGCTCTCGTCATTGATATTTCACCACCCGAATTTCGTGGCGAACTGATCGGCTACATGAGCCTGGTGAATCCGATTGGCATGGGGTTGGGGCCAGCCATGGGTGGATTTGTGTTGCAAGAAATCGGATTCTTTCAAGCATTTTTAGTGGCCGCGCTTGCAGGATTCATCGGACTCATCTTCACCGCACGAGTAACCGAGCCGCCCATTCCCAAAGCCGATCAAAAGCAAAGCTCCTCGCTACAGTTTTGGAGCATGCTGCTGCGGCCTCACATTCGCATTCCCGCGCTTGTCCTTTTAATGATTGGGCTAGCCTTTGGTGCGCTCACCACATTTGTGCCGCTGCTGGTGCGTGAGGTGAATGTACCGCTGAATGTGGGATTGTTCTATAGCTCAACGGCGATTGCTGGATTTGGAATTCGTTTGCTGGCGGGACGGGCAAGCGATCGCATTGGGCGAGGTCCATTCATCAGCCTGAGTTTGGTCATGTATGCCTTGGCGATGGCCGTTTTGTGGCAAGCCACCGATGCTCTCACATTCTTGCTGGCAGGGCTCATTGAAGGAGCAGCTGCAGGAACCCTGATTCCCATGATGGCGGCGCTTATGGCCGATCGCTCTCATGCCGATGAACGAGGTAGAACCTTTAGCCTGTGCATGGTGGGGTTTGACTTGGGAATTGCAGTTGCGGGGCCACTGTTAGGGGCGATCGCCTTACGAACCGACTATCGCAGCATTTTTGGTATTACAGCTGGACTCTCGCTGGTTGGGTTAGCCGTGTTCTTGTTGTTTTCTGGCAAAAGCCTTGCAACTTCGCTGCGCTTTGCGCTGGGTCTGGGCCGCGATATGTACGCCGTTGAGCCACTTCCCCATTTCAAGCCTTAGCAAAAAAAGTCGCAAAACGCCAGTTTCAGCTCAGGAGTTGCCTAAGGGGCATACGGCGCAGCCTTCCGAATCAGGCATTTTGCGTGCGCAATGCATAAGCAAAATGCCTGATTCGGTCTATTCAAAACGAACGCTTCGTCAACCGGACAAGAGGAATAGCCAAACAAAAAGGGAGAAAGTAAAACCTTCTCCCTTTGCGGAACGGGCCAGGAGGGATTCGAACCCCCGACACCGTGGTCCGTAGCCACGTGCTCTAGTCCACTGAGCTACAGGCCCCTGCTCCGAATATTTATAGTAGCATAACGAAACTGAATGTCAAACTTTTGGAGGAAATTTATGTCGAACCCCTCAGCCCAATCCCTCACGCACTTAGATCAAGCAGGGCAGGCACAAATGGTAGATGTGTCTGCAAAGGCGCAAACGGTGCGTCAAGCGATCGCTGAAGGCATCGTTCGCATGCAGCCCAGCACCTTTGAGGCCATTCAGTCGGGCAATGCCCCCAAGGGAGACGTACTAGCCACGGCTCGGCTCGCTGGCATTATGGCCGCCAAGCAAACTGCCAATCTCATTCCCCTATGCCATCCGCTGCCACTCCACAAAGTCGAAGTGACCATTGAGTCCAACGCAGCATTGCCGGGGTATCGAATTCAAGCCGAGGTCAAAATCAAGGCAGAAACAGGCGTGGAAATGGAAGCCCTAACCGCCGTTTCGATCGCCGCCCTCACCTTATACGACATGGCTAAAGCATTGGAAAAGTCGATTCAGATTGAAGCAATTCGGTTAGTGAGCAAGAGTGGCGGCAAATCGGGGGATTATGTTGCAACCGGCCAGCAAAGCCCCTAAGCGCTTAAAATAGAAGGCAAGCACCGTATCAAGGTGCCGTCGTTGTTACAGAGTTGCTGATATGCCTCCCCGCTGGCCTCGCAAACCGGATCGCAATGATCCCGCCTTTCGAAAACTCGATGACCGCATGAATTTTGCTCTCCATGTGGCCGTATTTGCGGCGACTAATAGCGGCCTCTGGTTTTTTGAAACCGTTAAGCCCGGTTCGCTGATGAACTTGGGTGTGGTGTCGGGTGTGTGGCTAGCAGCGCTGGTAGTGCATGCCGTCTACATTTTTGCGATCGCCAAGTATCCAGTAACTCCTTATACCGACAAATCCTAGACTGTTCATTTGCCCTCACGTTTGTTCCCCTGTGTCTTATGGCTTATTCCAACTCATCCGAAGCGATTGAAGCCCTCGCCGCCGGAATTGGCGACAATGTGTACATCGACATTGCTAAGTGGCACCTATATCTACGCGATGCCAAACTGCACACGCGCCTAGCCGAACAGTTTTACCCCATGCTAACCAGCGGCAGCATAAACGAAGCCGCGATCGCCGCCGTGCTCAGTGGTATTACCATCTCCCTTGGCGGTGGCAAGCGCGAGGTTGCCCTAGCCGATTTGCTTCCCTCAGCCTCCATGAATCAGCTCATGAACACGCTCAAGGATTTTGAGCAGGAACTCTAGTCCAGCGTTGTAGCCCAGGTTCAGGGTAAATGCCGTGGGAGTTTCCCGAAAAACTAGAACGCTGACCCACCACGAGAGGCGGTCCTTCATCCAAGCTACAACTTGGATGCTTCAGAACAAACAACTGCTCCGGTTGCACAAACAAGCGCGTCAGCAATTCTATCGGAACCTGCTGACGCGCTTGCTGATTTTTCGGCTGGAGCCAAGGGAGGACGATGCGTTGGACGATGCGCTAATTGTCACTAGCCACATCGTCGGCAAATACGGTGCGGCGACTGCGGGGCACTAGCCAATCGGAATTTTCACCCCCAATGATCAGCCGCTCAATCGTGACGTAGTCTTTGCTGAACTGCTTGAGCGCATTGATGAGAACATCCAGGGCGATCGCATCCGATGTGCCAATATCCAACCAGCAGCGCGCCCACACGCCGTTGTACTCAAACTCGCCCATGTTGTGCATGAGCGCCATCATGCTGTTGTCGGCAGCGTCTTCGTTGTAGTCCATATAACTAATGTCGAGGCCGCTGTCTTGCACTTGCAAGTTTTCGGCATTAAAGCCGCCCAGCTTGCCTAAAAAGAACCAGGAATTAAACACCTCCTCGATGTACTGTTGCTCCATGTCGGATGGCAACGTGCTGAACTCCAGCCAAATCCAGAGGTCAAAAAAATCACACTCGCGAAATTCTACTTTCATCAGTTAGTTCGGGTGAGTTGAAGCGTCGTTGAGTCTTGGGTTACCAATTGAGAATTGTGAGGATGGCTTCTTTCATCATGCCGAATTTTGGGGTTGCTGTAGCGCCAAGCCAACCGCATCGGCCAGGGAGGAACAGCCATGCTGCTGCAAACGTTGCTCTAGCCCGACGAGAATGCGCCGCACCATCCACGGGCCTTCATAGATCCATCCGGTATACACTTGGAGCAAACTGGCGCCTGCCGTAATTTTGTCCCATGCATCCTCGGCGGTAAAAATACCGCCCACGCCAATGATGGGAAGCTTGCCGTTTGTCTTTTCGTAAATGAATCGAATCACCTCGGTGGAGCGCTGCCGTAACGGTGCGCCGCTAATGCCGCCAGCTTCTTCTGCGACGGAGTTACCCGTGGCAGCCAATGTTCGTGTCGCCAGTCCATCTCGACGAATGGTGGTGTTGGTGGCAATGATACCAGCCAGCTCGTAGGTCTGAGCTAGGGTGAGGATATCGGCGATCGCCTCCCATTCTAGATCGGGTGCAATTTTTACCAGCAGTGGTTTTCGGCTCTGGTTTTCGGATTGGAGGGCAGACAAAATTCGTTCCAGTTGGTCAGCATCCTGAAGCGATCGCAACCCTGGCGTATTGGGCGACGACACATTCACCACAAAGTAGTCACCCCACGGTTGCAGCAACCGAAAGCTCTGAACATAGTCCTCAGCCGCCTCTTCCAAGGGCGTAATTTTGGACTTGCCCAGATTGATTCCCAACGGTAGGAGCGATCGCCCAGTCTTGTCTCCAGACTCTTGCCGTAGCGATCGCTCTTGGGCATGAGCAGCCAGCCGTTGGGCCAACGCCGCCGCCCCTTGATTGTTAAATCCCATGCGGTTTAGCACCGCCTGGTCATCGGGCAAGCGAAACAAGCGCGGCTTGGGATTACCCGGCTGCGCATGAAACGTAACCGTACCCACCTCCGCAAAGCCAAAGCCAAAACAGCCCCAGGTTCGAGCAACCTGACCATTTTTATCAAACCCAGCCGCAAGCCCAACCGGATTGGCAAAATTCAGCCCCCATAAAGCTTGATGCAGCGACGGTACATCCACCGTTAGCGATTGGTTCAGCTGCTGTCGAGTCCAACGTCCGGCCAAACTCTCGGTGCGATCGAGCCAGTCCAGCGGGGTCATCATCTGTTGATGCAACGCCTCCGGGTCCGTATTCAACACCGAAAACAGCAGCGGTCGCACTCCAGCCTGGTACAAATCAAAGGGTTTACTCACGGTTTTAGGTACAGGTATCAATAATTGACGCTGAATGGGAACTCTAGAGCCAGAGCACACAGACAATGCCTTCAGCAAGGGCATTCTAGTTCATACTAGAGGCAATCTCGCACTCGCCTTCTAGCTGCTTGTCAGTAACCGAGGCACAGCAGAAATCGAGTATGCTCTACAAGGCATCGGCCTGCATGGTTCAAGGGTGTATTTATCACGATTCTGAGGCAATCTCTGCAAGCAGCAAGCTGGCGATTTGATGCGCTAGCTCGGCCGCCTTGTTCGCAACCACTGCCCCCAAGCGTTACTTTTTGAATCAATCCCAACCGACGGGAACTGTAGGGAATACACGCAGCAAGAGAGGGTCGCAACCACTAGAAAAGCTCACCCAGCCTTTCTCATCGTCCTCACTTTTGCTCGATGAGTTCATCCCTGTTCAAATTCCGAAAGTTGGTGATGTTGGATGTTGTGCACGGTATCGTTGGCTCCCAAATGATATGAATATGCTGATCATCCAAAATTTTGATTCTATCTCACCAACCTCTCGCTAAGATTCACACACCAGCCTGTCCCGTTTGAGCCAGCACCGGGGAAAGCAACAGCAACTTACCATGGGTTCTCCGAAAAAGCCATCCAACTACGAACAACAATTGGCGGCCCTGCGGCAAACTCTTCAGACCTTGCAAGAAGAGGGGAACGAGGATGCGCTGATTGCGGGCGTGTTGGCGTATTTGCAGGCCGAGTTTGACTATGCACTGCTTTGGGTTGGGCTATATGACCGCGTGCGGCATCGCCTTGTGGGCAAAGGCGGCATTACGCCAGCGGGCGATATGTCGGTGCTTCGGCAACAAATCAGTTTGCAGCCGGGCGACCTGATGGAGCAGGTGGTCATTCAGCAGAGACCACTGGGCGTACCCGACTTGCGCGAAGAAACCCGCGCGGGGGAATGGCGGCGAGTTGCCCAAAAGCTAGCAATTCAGGGCACGGTCATCTTTCCAATTCGCCATCGCGATTGCTGCCTGGGAGTGATGATTTTGGGTTCTACGCTGTGGGGCGTGTCGCCCCATGCGGAGGAAAAGGCGCGCCTTTCGATTGTGCTTGGGGCGTTGGCCGCATCGCTATATCTGATTGAAGAAGAACGCAAGCGGCAGCAAACAAAACGACCTGAGGAACCGCTACTGGCATTGCTGGGTCGGTTGCGATCGCTCCCCAATCTCCAGGCTCGTTTGGAAACTGTGGTGGATGAGACCAACCGCTTTATCGCTCCCGATCGCACCAATGTGTACTGGTTTGAAGCAGAACGACGCTATTTTTGGCGGCGATTGGGTAGTCGAGACAATGCCTTCAACCAATCCACCGCATCAGGATTTACTGCACAGGAAGTCAACAGCTTCTACCAAGCGCTTGCAGCGGATCAGCTGGTGGCCATTGGCGAAGCCCACAGCTCCCTCAAAGCAGAAATGACAGGCCGCTTGATGCAGCAAATTCAGGCGCGATCGCTCCTGGCAGCTCCCATCTTGTTCCATAACGAGCTGTACGGCTTTTTGGCCGTTGAGGGCAACGAACCCCGCATTTGGTCTGAAGAAGAGAAAAGCTACATTCGAGGAGCCGCCCAGCTTATTGCCCTCACCGCTCCACTCGAAGGAATGGAAGAGTCGATCCAGCAAGTCAAGCAGGATCAGGCATTATCGTCGGACATTACTCGCGCGATTTTTAGCGACGAAGATTGGCAAACAACCATTCGCAACGCCGCAGAAACCGTGTGCAAACGGCTGCGGGCTGACTGGTTTATGGTGTTGCTGTATGACCCTGAGCAAGAGCAATTCAACATTTGCTACCAGCGTCAACCTGCCGGACGACGACCCATTGCGCACGCCCTGGCTGGGCTCAACCAAGTTGACTGGCAAATGCTAGAACGCAGCACCAATCCCGTTGCGATCGAAAACCTGGAAGAAGACCTGAAACTAATGGCATGGCGACAGGTCTTGCTAGATGCAGGGGTGCGATCGCTCCTGGTGTGTAGCACCGCCATTGGCCATCCCCTAGAAGGGTTGCTAGTCATTGGCCATGACACCGCCCGCACTTGGAATCATAGCGAACGCGACGTATTGCGCGTGGTGAGCCAGCAAGTCGGCGTGATTTTGCATCAATGGCAATTGCAGAAACAGGCCGAACAGCAGCAATCCCTCAACCAAACCATTCAGTGGGGGCTAAACGCCATGCAGCAAACCCAAAGCCTAGAAGCTTTGGAACGCTCTGCCATGCACCAGCTCACGCAAATTTTGAATGTGCCCATGGCCGTGTTGCTCACGTGGCAACCTGGGCGCAAGCTCGCCAAAGTCACAGCGGCAAACATCACCAGTGCCAAATTTTCGCTAAATCAAGAAGCCACCGTTTCTCTACAAACCGATCCGCTGTTGCAGTGGGCAATTCAGGCGGATGGGCTGTTGCCCGTCAGCATTGATGACCTGGATATGGAAACTCGCCAGTGGCTCAACGGGCCAGAGATTGGCCAAATTTTAATGATGGTGTTGCGCACCTCCCCCGACCACGAACCGAGCGGCGTTGCGCTCGTGACCGATCGTCTGGAGCGGTACTGGTCGGAGCGGCAGCTGAATGCCATGAGTACGCTGGTGGGTCAGTTGGCCTGGTCGCGGCGGCATATCATGCTATCGGAGTTGTTGACTCAGCGCAAACAGAGCCTGGAGCAGTTGAACTGGTACAAACATCGCCGCATCGAAGAGATGTACCGCATTTTGGGACAAGGGGTAAAACGCCTCAACGATGTGGGCACCCAAACCGATGCCTTGGCCAGCATGCGCTACCAGCAAGTGCTGCGCCATTTTGGCAGCCTTCTGTCTTCCATGGGGCCAATGCTCAAAAATGAGCAGTGGCAGTTTCATGCTGAGTACGAAACGGTGGCACTCCCAAGCTTGCTGAAGCGATCGCTCGAACGAGTTGAGTCGTTGATCAAGCAGCGGCAGCTCTGGTCGCAGGTGCATAACGATGGCACGGTCAACATCGGCGGCGACATTCCCAAAATTGAACTGGTGCTGTGCGAATTGCTGACCCTGGCCTGCTTGCGATCGCCCGCTGGAGGTCGGCTTGACATTTGGTGCCGGCAGCTCGATGCCCGTTGGCTTGAACTATCCATCACCGACACGGGCATTGTCGAGTCTCGCCTACTAGAAGAGCTGCATGCTGGCGCACCCATCGACTTACTCGCCCCATCCATCCTCAACAATCCACCGGGGCTGCATTTGGCCATTTGCCAACTGTTAATGCAGCAGCTTGGCGGTGAGTTTAGCCTGTATCGCCTGGAAGATGGGCGGATTCTTAGCCGATTGGTGCTGCCCATCGCCACAGGTGGCGTCCCCAGAGCATCGTCTAAATAAACATCAGTTTCGGTTATGGGCTTTTCTGAGGTTTGCGTGCCGCACAAACCTCAGAAAAGCCCATTTTTGCGTGCGCGTTGCGCACGCAAAAATGGGCGCTTCAGCTTATCCACAATTTATGTTCAATAAGCGCCCTTCAATCCTATACAACCGCCACATAAAACCGCTGCGATCGCTCCATTCGCCCTATCCCAACCGCTGGCGCAACCCGTTCCTGTGCTGTTAAGACTAGTCCCATGCAGGGATGGTTGTGAGGCTGGGCCGCGCAACCATCCCTGCTTCAACAAAGCCAATCGGGCAAGAGGTCGTGTCAATTGCGTCAGTCCTGTACCTTTAAAAAAAATAAGAGGCACCGAGCCTCAAGCGATGGAGAGCCAGCTTGAAACTCGATGCCAATACAAACCTAAACCAAACTTACAGCAGTGCTTAGTAAAGCTCTTCTTCTTGGTGGGTCAAAATGGTCACATCAGAGGTGGGGTAAGCCACACAAGTCAACACGTAACCAGCTTCGATTTGATCATCATCCAAGAAGGACTGGTCAGACTGGTCGATAGTACCAGACTGGATCTTACCAGCACAGGTGGAGCAGGCACCCGCACGGCAGGAGTAGGGTAAATCGATGCCTTGCTCTTCAGCGGCATCGAGAATATACACATCATCGGCAACGTCGATGGTGGTGTTCAACCCTTCAGCTTCGTTGATCAACGTGACCTTGTAAGTTGCCATGCAACATTCCTCTCAAGATTTGAAACGGCAGTGTTAAAAGTTCACCCCTTGCACATTTGGTTTAGTTGCTAAAGGGCAAACTCCTTTCTGATACTACGAGAAATCGATAGAACTGTAACCGCATTTAGTAGGAGAGGATGAACGGGATTCGTAATCAAACCCGATCAATTAATCCGAAATTACTTATACCTGAAGCCCAAAAATTTGCGCGCGATCGCCTGTAGCCCAAATGCCCCGGTAATTTGATGCAATTACGTGTCGTAGAATTCAAAATGCACCATTCCATGGAACTTATTCGGACGATAAGAATGTCCAAAAGGTGAAATGGAAACATAGAAATTAGTCTTTTTTAGCTTTTGACATCCATACAATAGGCAGCGGTTATTAGTGGCCGCTGATGCATATTTTTCCAACGAAATCTGAATGGATCGACAATGCAGGGGAAACATCAGTCAGTGATAGCGAATCATCCCAAACATTCGGTTCAAAGAAGATCTCATTCAACGTCTAAATTACAAATTTATCTTCCAATTTTGGTATTCCCCATCCGTACGTATCCATGATGCTGCACCGAGGTCCATTACAGTGATAAGGGTGAGCGCAGATTTGCACTCCAGCGTCGGAAGTGGGGATCGCCTTGGCAGGGGGGGCAGCATTGTGCAGGGGGCTCTGCTGCGATGTTCACGCTCCAACCAAACCTGATTCACGTTCTTCAACTCAGCAGTTTTGGGTAGCTCTCAACGGGATATTCTCTAAACAGGTTTGGGAATGCAGTTCTGATGCGTTTGTTCACCTTGGGGCGATCGCCCAGTTTTTCTGGCATTTGCCACGTCAATGCAACAACACAGTCACGTGAGTTACGATGCAGCAGATTCGAGTTGGGTTAGTGGGTACAGGCTACGCGGCACGGCTTCGGGCAGAAACCCTGATTGCCGAGGAGCGATCGCATTTGGTGGCGGTGGTGGGGCGCGATGCCCAAAGAACAGCCGAGTTTTGCCAACATTGGGATGTTGAGGTGCTGACAGATTGGCGCAGTCTGGTGCAACGGCAGGATATTAATCTGGTCATCATTTCGACGGTGAATCGGGATCATGGGGCGATCGCCAAAGCAGCGCTTGAAGCTGGCAAACATGTGGTGGTTGAGTATCCCCTCTCGTTAGATGTGGCCGAGGCCGATCAGCTCATCACCCTGGCCGCCCAACAACGACGGTTGCTGCACGTAGAGCACATTGAGCTATTGAGTGGCATTCATACTGCGATCGCCGAAGCCCTGCCCGAAATTGGCAATCCCTTTTATGTGCGCTACAGCAGCATCAATCCGCAGCGGCCTGCCCCCACCAAATGGACCTTTAGCCTGGAGGAGTTTGGCTTTCCCCTGATGGGTGCCGTGTCTCGCATTCATCGACTCACCAATTTGTTTGGCAAGGTGGCGACGGTGAGCTGTCAGGCTCGCTATGCCGTGGGCGATCGCCCCAGCCCCTTTACCGCGTGTTTGTGTACTGCCCAGCTCAAATTTGTCAGCGGGCTCGTTGCCGAGGTGATCTATGGCAAAGGCGAAACCTTCTGGCAAGCTGAGCGCACCTTGAGTGTGCAGGGCCAGTTTGGCGCGATCGCCATTGATGGAGAGGTAGGAACCCTCATTTTGGGCGAGGCATCGCGCTCCATTGAAATGGGAAGCCGCCGAGGATTGTTTGCTAAAGATAGCAAGCTGGTACTAGACCACCTCACGACGGGCTCGCCCCTATACGTCACCCCGCAGGAAAGTTTGTACGCGCTCAAGGTTGCCGATGCAGCCCGCCGTTCCGCAGAGCAAGGACAAACAATCAGCATGATTTCAGAACGCTAGGGTGGGAGCGATCGACATCACCAAGTTGAACACGCACATCTTTTTGGAGACTGATGACCCCGCACTCATGCTCCAGCAGTCACTCAATTCATCCAAGCGTTTAGTGCAAGATGGTTGGCGATCGCCAACCATCTTGCAGGCGTTGCCCAACAATTTCTTTTAAATTCCCTGAACCATTACCGTCCCAGCAAATTGGGAATACCCTCACACCCACCAGGGACCGTACTCCGAGTTTTGGAGCCACCCCAAGCGCAGCAGTAGTAGCGCTGCTCATCGGTCATACGCTGTACCCCAGCGAAATTGGCATTTTCAATCACGGCTCCGGTATGTTCTCCCGTTTTGTAATTTGGCAAGATGGTGCGGCTGCGGGGGCTGGCGGTTTTGGCCGAACCATGGAAGAACTTGGCTCCAAACACATCGGAACCTGACAAATCCGCTTCAGCCAAAATCGTGCGCACGAAGTTAGTTTTCACCAAATCGCAATTGCGCAGACGAGCGCGGATCAAATTGGCATCACTCAAATCGGTCCAGCGCAAATCAGTTTGGGACAAGTCTGCCCCCGCCATCATGACTCCAAGATCGATCACCCGCACGCCGTTTTCACGGTCTTCTTCATAGCCCCCCGTTCCATCCAAAATCGCCCGTCCCAAAATGCGATCGCGTTTGAGGGGGCTAAGCAACCGAGAGCGCGACAAAAACCGAACCACTTTGGCCTTACCCGTATTATCAACGCTGCTGAGAATTGCAGCCGTGCGTCCTTCGGCGATCGCCCGTTCTTGGGGCCAGTCTTCTAGCAACCCCTCAGCATCCAGCACAAGCTCCGAAATACCCTGAAAGTAGGAGTCGATGGTTTGCTGCTGTGTGATCAAGTTTTGCTGAATCGTCAAATCCCTGGAGATCACATACTGCCGCCACGCGACGTAGACCGCCAAAACGGCAATCAAGATTTGGCCAAGCGCCCCCACGACTTCACCCGTGGCCCCCACTGCATCCCAGTTCAGCCCTGAGTACCACTCACCAAACCACGGCCCTAAGCCGGTGTAGCGCACCAGCAACACCACACTGGTAACAACGCCAATCATGGCGACGATATTGGCTTGCTGCCGAGGCGATAGCAACTCTGCCACAATGGGCCGCAACGTTAACCAAAATACCCGCCCTGCCAAAATAAGCACCACAATCGAGGCCATGTTGGCAACCCAGGGCAGGTTGATAAATGCCCCAGCCAATGAAATCGCGATCGCCAGCACCAGCAATAGAACCCAAATTGATGGCGTAGACGGCACAGCATTCAGCTCCCGATAAAAATCTTGGGTAAACCGAGTGTCTGGCATGCGGCCATTGGAGGTGGGGGTGACGCTAGGGATGGGCGATCGCTCAACCGATGCGTCCCCATTGTTCGCCTGTGATGCATTGATTAGCTCATCCTGCTCTGCCGACTGGCTCGAAGGGGATGGGGGAACATTGGGGTTGGGAGTCATAACAATTTACGCTGGCGAAACACAGGGAAAATTCGATTCCTAGCTAAATCTAACTGATGGATCGGTCAACACTGCTGCAATCAACGGCAAATTCATTCTCAATTCAGGGTTTACACGGTTTGGCCCGCCAAGGGTTCTCAAGCTACACCTCATGCAAAGCTAATAAATTCTTAAGAAAATAAATGAGGATCTGCACCGGGTACAGATCCTCAACTACCTTTTACAAAAGCCTAAAAATGCGATCGCTCTAGCGCGAAGCGGTGCCAAAGTCACTCGTTAGAAAAGGTGTGGACCTTTGTGAATCTTTAAAGTGGCGTGCTTCTCGCGTCACATGGCCTTCTTGCATTGCCGATTGCAGCATTTCTAATGCTTGGCGATCGGCTGGTTTCACCGTTTTCACAGCAATTAACTGCCGCAACAAACCCTCAGACTCTACGCTGAGACACCCAGTTGCCAACGCCGACTGCACCAGCTTATCGATCATCGTCCCATACCCACGCGCATTCTTGAATGCATACACTATCGGCCATTTTGCCGAATTCACAGTTGATCTCACCCCATAGGTTGGCGTGATATGAAAGGCATACCAGAGTGATACTTGTCACTGACAAATTCACGCCGTTGACAATTGCCTGCCGTTGACAATTTCGCGCCGTTCTTGGGTTTCTGATATAGACTTTGGGAAAAACCTTGGCGCGGCTCGATTGAGCACCAGCTATGAGATGCAGCCCGATTGGAGCTTAAAACAACATTCTGGTTTTAGGCCCTGCAGCGTTGGCCGTATCAAACTGTGCCAAATGTGTGCCAAATGTGGGAAAGAGGAGTGACGCAGTTCATGGTCAATTTAGAGCAGTTATCTCAGCCTTCGGCGGTGCAGTTGGCACGGGCTGGAGACTTTCGGGCGATCGCCTACTGGCTGAATGTGTGTTTAGTCCCCCAGGGGATCTATGCTCGCGTTGCAGCCGATCGCCCTGGGGTGTTGCTCGTTTTGTTGGAATTTTTGCGTCAGCCGCAGCGCGATCGCCTCAATCAACTGGTGTGCCATCGGATTAGTCGGCTCAACTCCAGCCTGATCCACGGTGTGCGCATTATCACTCGCTATATTGATAGCGACGAAATCCTGTGGGATGCCTCAATTCGGCTGCGGCGGCTCCCAGCCCCGTCTCAACCACGGGCGATCGTATCTCAGCGGTCCATGTCCCCGCAGGCTCCTTCACGGCGATCGCGTGCGGGCTCTAGCCAGCGCAGGTCATCTCATCAGCGGGGGGCAAATCTGCCACCCACCCCAACAAGAAGACCCCAACCCCGCCCCATTGCGCCTTACTCCATCTCAGACTACGTTGGCGCTCCCTACACCTCCCGTGCCCCCTACCCAGCGCAGCCAACTCGAAAGCGGCGATCGCCACAGCATTTTCAAACGCACCATAGCTACAGCCATAGCCATTCAAACGCTAAACCCCGAAAGTCTCAGTCCCACCGCACCTCTCCCCAAAGCAGCCACCCCAAGCGCCGCATCAAACGGAGACGGCATGCACGCCCCCTGACAGTGCCTCATTGGTATACGTCATCCCTGATGCTCTCCAAGCGATATAGCTACCTATTCGCCAACTCGCTCTACTCCAGTGCTCACTCCTTAGCCGAGGCAGCTCGTAACATCTCGCCATCACAACTCAAGCTTGCAGCCACCACCGCAGCAGCAGTGGTGATGCTGGGTGGCAGCATTGAATTATGGAATCAGTACGGCCCCGAGCTGGCCTTTGGCAATCAGCGACCAAACACGGTTCGAACAGCACAAGGCAAGGTTCCGGTCACACCTGCAGCCTCAGGCACGCCCAATTCTGCAATTACGCTGACCTTTAGCGGCAGTCCCGACTTTAATCCTGCGGTTCTTCAACCTGCCGTTGATCCCAACGGTTCCACTGCATCCGGCGTTCAGCGCTTTACCCACGCTTCGTTCACAGGAGCATCCGGTGCAGCAATCGATTCTGTGGCATCGAATACCGCAGTGCCTCCCGACATTTTTCTGGCCAATCTCGATCGCCCCCTCGATATTCTTGGAGATGCGACCACCCCCGCCTCGTTAAAATCGTTACGACAATCGGGCGTGGGAATTGTCAACGTATCGAGCGATGCCCTAGCCCAGAATGGCCAACAGGGGTTGCTCAAAACATTGGACACGCTAAAAGAGGTTGGCGTTCGTCCCGTTGGGGCAGGGCGCAACCAGCGTGAAGCGCGCCGACCCGAAATTATTGACGTGCGGGGCCAGCGGATTGCCTACTTGGGCTATGCCGACACCGATGAGTATGCTGCGGGCATGTGGCGGGCAGGAGCAAACCCAGCCCTACAAGACCGCATTGCCGAGGATGTGAAGTCCATTCGGGATCAGGTGGACTGGGTAGTGGTGAATTACTACTGGAGTCAGGATCTGTCTAGCTATCCTGCCGATTGGCAGGTCAATTTGGCGCATCTGGCCGTGGACAGTGGCGCGGATCTAGTGGTGGGCTACCATCCAGATGTGCTGCAAGGGGCCGAAATCTACAAAGGGCGGGCGATCGCCTATTCCCTCGGAAATTTTATGCTGACCAACCAGCCCCACAGCGAAGCCCCCGATTATGACTCGGCAGTGCTCAAGGTTGCGATTAAAGATGATCAGATGAAGCTGGAGTTTTTGCCCGTTCAGGTGCAGAAATCAACTCCGGCGATCGCCCAAGGGCAAAAGGCCAAAACCATCCTCGGTTATTTAGAGCAAGCATCAGCCTTGTTTGACCAACCCCTGCCCACATCGGTCGTGCTCGATCGCCAGGGGGGCGCCACCAAACCCACCAAACCTGCGCCTGCGGCTCCATCGACTCCCACTCAGGATTCATTCATTTCCTATCCCGAGCCATCTCCCGAGGCGGCTCCCAGCCTGTCTACCCCCACAGATTCTTTCACTCCATCCGCACCAGATGGTAAGCGCTTTCCCCAACCCGAAGGTGACTCCACGCCAACCGCGCCCCAGCCAGCCAAGCAGGTCGTTCCGGTTGAGCAAGGTCAAGACGAGCGCGAACTCAACACTCCAGATAGTCCATCCAAGGAATTTATCAAACCGGATGCGTTGGGCGATCGCCAAGCAGAGCCAGCCGCCAAGGAAGGACCCAGCTCCGAACCATTTTCCGACGGAGCCACAACCAGCAATCCTGAATCCGAAAGCGGCTTCACAACCGACGGGTTCACCAAAGAAGGGTTTACCGATGGCAACGCTGTCGATTTCATTCGATAAAGCTATGAGCACTCAAGCTCGGTTTGATTTGGGGCATCGACTGTTGATTCACCATTCATCTCAATATTCATCTTGAGGAGTCAGCTTTGGCATTCATCAAAACGGAATCTCGTCAGTACCTTACTTACCTGCTTGCAGAAGATGCGGCCCAAGCGCGGCTAGAAGTTGTGCCCAAGCGCGGCGGCATTATCACCCGCTGGTCTGTCGCGGGCAAAGACTTGCTCTATCTCGATCAAGAGCGCTTTCGAGACCCTGGACTCTCGGTACGGGGCGGAGTGCCCATTCTGTTTCCCATTTGCGGCAACTTGCCAGACAACGCCTATACCGTTGATGGTCAGATGTATGGACTAAAGCAGCATGGATTTGCCCGCGATTTGCCCTGGCAGGTAGTCGATCAGGCAGTAGAAGACGGAGTCAGCCTCACCCTTTTGCTAGAAAGCAGTCCCGAAACGCGATCGCGCTATCCGTTTGATTTTCAGCTGCGGTTTACCTATCACATTCGTGGCCCAGTGCTGGAAATTCGGCAGGAGGTTGCCAACGTGGGCAGCGTCACCATGCCGTTCTCGTTGGGGTTGCACCCCTACTTCACCGTGGTGGACAAATCCCAGCTAAGTTTCCAGATCCCGGCCACGCAGCTCATCGACCAGCGCACCCAGCTATCTCACACATTTCTCAACGGGTTCGACTTTGCCTTGGATGAAATTGATGTCATTTTTCCAGAGCTAGCAACTCAGCAGGCCACCGTTCGTGATGCAGCCCAAAACCACCAGCTCACATTTGAATTTGACCAGTTCTATTCCAACCTAGTGTTTTGGACTTTGAAGGAAAAGGATTTTTATTGCCTGGAACCTTGGAGCGCAGGCCGCAACGCACTCAACACAGGCGATCGCCTAACTCTATTGCCACCAGGCAAACAGCTCCAAACTTGGTTTCGTCTTCGCGTGTCGCCGCTAGAATGAGCGATCGCCGCTCCAACTCCAGGGATCTCTTACCCGATCAACCCCAACCCTCCAGTACTTCAGCCAAACGCCCCGTGCCCGATTGATCATCGCGTGCAGAACCCTGATTCCTCCAGGGTTTTCGCAATTTATAGATACCCCATTCAAAATTCGTCCAAAAAAATTCCAGAAATTTTTCCAAAAATGACACAACTGCAATCATCTTGTGTTAATTTGATATTCGGCGCGTTGAGGCGCACAAATTTGGGTCGCTAGCTCAGCGGTAGAGCACTCGGCTTTTAACCGATCGGTCCTGGGTTCGAATCCCAGGCGACCCATAAATCACCGGAAGCAAATCATTAGGATGCCTTTTTTGGATAGCTTTATCCCAAACAAGGCATCTTTTTTTGAATTCTCCCTAAAAGCATTGACTCGCAGTCGAAAACGGCCAGCGCTGAAAACACATCTATCATCAAACCGTGCATCAAGCACTTGATCAACGTCAGTTTCGGTCAAGGGCTTTTTTGAGGTTTGCGCAGCGCGCGAACCTCAAAAAAGCCCATTTTTGTGTGCGCGTTGCGCACGCAAAAATGGGCACTTCCGCTTATCCAAAACTTAGGCTTAATCAGATGCAAAAAGTAGCCTGAGCATTTATACTTAACTTATGCAAAGTTTGCGATTTTTCAGAGCGCGTTCAGCAGGCACCAACAAACCTCAAGCAGCGCCCTGAACTATTTAGACAACTCTTACGAAAACTGAAATCAGGAAATAGAATCGAATTTGTCCATTCACAATTCGACTCGGTTCGGAAAGTGTCTTAAGATTATCGTAAGAATTTGTCCTAAGCCGAATTAGCTAACACACCGACTAGGAGGAACCCCTTATGGCACTTGTGCCCATGCGACTGCTGCTGGATCACGCAGCCGAGAACGGCTACGGCATCCCTGCCTTCAACGTAAACAATATGGAGCAGATCCAGGCAATCATGCAGGCTGCCAACGAAACGGACAGCCCCGTGATTCTGCAAGCGTCTCGCGGTGCTCGCTCCTATGCTGGCGAAAACTTCCTGCGCCACCTGATCTTGGCCGCGGTAGAGACCTACCCCCACATTCCCATCTCCATGCACCAAGACCATGGCAACGAGCCAGCAACCTGCTACTCGGCGCTCAAGAACGGCTTCACCAGTGTGATGATGGACGGTTCTCTCGAAGCGGACGCCAAGACCCCTGCTAGCTACGAGTACAACGTGGCTGTAACCGCCGAAGTGGTGAAAGTGGCTCACGCCATTGGTGCTTCTGTTGAAGGTGAGCTCGGCTGTTTGGGTTCCTTGGAAACGGGCATGGGCGAAGCGGAAGACGGCCATGGTTTCGAAGGCAAGTTGGATCACTCCCAACTGCTGACCGATCCCGACCAGGCGGTTGACTTCGTGCTGCAAACTCAGGTAGACGCGCTGGCCGTTGCGATCGGCACCAGCCACGGTGCTTACAAGTTTACCCGTAAGCCCACTGGCGAAATCCTCGCCATCAGCCGCATTGAAGAAATTCACAGCCGCCTGCCCAACACCCACTTGGTGATGCACGGTTCTTCTTCCGTTCCCGAAGATTTGATCGCGTTGATCAACGAGTACGGTGGCACCATCCCCGAAACCTACGGTGTACCTGTCGAAGAAATTCAAAAGGGCATCAAGAGCGGTGTTCGTAAGGTGAACATTGACACCGATAACCGTTTGGCGATTACCGCTGCGGTTCGTGAAGCACTGCAAAAGAACACCAAGGAATTTGACCCCCGTCACTTCCTCAAGCCGTCGATCAAGTACATGCAAAAAGTATGTAGCGATCGCTATCAGGAGTTCTGGACTGCTGGAAACGCCAGCAAGATCAAGCAAGCCTCGGTCGATGTGTACGCCGCCAAGTACAAGAAAGGCGAACTCGACCAAGTTGCAGCCAAAGATGCTGTGAAGGTCTAATTCACCTACTCCATCAGACTGGATTGATTGATGAAAGGGGCAGCTAAGCTGCCCTTTTTTTGTGTCGTGTGCGGTGCCACGCTTTCATGCCGTTCAACATTCACTTAGCGCACAACATTCATTAGACACTGGACTTACGCATTGGTGTTGTGGGTAGGGCGCGGAGCACCCTACCCACAACACCAACACACCAGATTTAGTGGGCTTGCGTAAGTCCTGAGACAATTAGGGAGAGTTGTAGCGGATACGACCATCCGGCTGCAACTCGATCGGCGAATTGGTGCTGATGTAGTCAATAACGCTATCGGCCATATCAAACCCCGAAGTGTAAGGATTTTGACCTTCCGTAAAAACAGAATAGCCATCACCGCCATTCAACATAAAATTGTTGGTCACAACACGATAGGTAGCATCGGGGCGCAGCAATCGCATCCGTCCCGTGCTATCAATCAAGCGCAAGGCGGTAATGCGCTGGCCTGCTGGAGCTTTGGGATCCCAAGTCAGATACAGTCCCGCAACTTGGGGAAAACGACCTGCCCCTTCTTCTGCCTGGCTAAGTCCACTTTCCAACGCAGCACGAATCTGCCGTCCCGTGAGATCGGCAAAGGCCAACGTGTTGCCAAAGGGAAGTACCTCTAGCACTTGGCCGATCGTGATCTCTCCTGAGGGAATGCTGGCTCGAATACCACCGCCATTGGTAATGGCGATTTGGGCACCTTCGGGCCGCATTTTTTCGAGCATGGCATCGGCAATCAAATTGGCCAGGTTTGTTTCACCACTGCGAACCAAAGCGCGATCGCCATCTAGATCCACCAAGGTTTGCCCAATTACCGTTTGCCGTAACACAGTAAGGGGTTCGGCATAGGCCGCCACTCGATTGGCAAAGCCTGGATCTTCGGCCACGGTTTCATCCACAGGGCGTGGCGCTTCTTCCCATGCCACGACTCGTCCCACACTATCGAACCGAACGGTCAAATCACCCAAATATTTGCCCCATTCCCAATCCGTGACGATGACCACATTGTCCCCATTGGGAGCAGACACAATGACGGGATACCCTTCTGTTGCGCCGGGCATATCGCCTAAAGGAGTATGGGAGTGGCCGCCTACGATGACGTCAATGCCGTTGATGCTTTGGGCCAATTGGCGATCGCCCACAAAGCCAATATGAGTCAGCCCAATAATTCTATCTACCCCTTCAGCCTGAAGGGACTGAACCGATGCCGCCGCCGCCGCTTGCGCATTCAAAAACGTAATCCCTTCTCCTGGGCTAGACAAGATAGCCGTATCTTCTGGAGTTAACCCAAAGATGCCAATGCGCTCACCTGCCACGTCTTGAATCACCCACGGCTGTATTTTGCCCGCCAGGGGCGATGGAGCCTCGGCTACCACGTTGGCCGACAAGATGGGGAACTCAGCCCCATCAATAAAGTTGGCCAGGGTCTCGGCTCCCGCATCGAACTCGTGGTTGCCGATGGTAACCGCTGCATAATCGAGCGCATTGTAAAATTCCAAGTCGGCTTGGCCCTTGAACTGAGTGAAATACAGCGTACCTTGAAACACATCTCCAGCATCAAGTGCCAGGAGCGGCACCTCCTCGGCTGCACTCTCGGCCCGAAGCTGGTCAAACAACGTTTTGCGGCGAGCAACGCCGCCCAGCATGCCCGCTGTACCCGCCGATACAGCTTCTACCCGAGCGTGATGATCATTGGTATGCAAGATGCGCAGCGTAAATGCAGGTTGCTTGTTGGATGTGGCAGGCAATTGCCAAACGGCAACGCAAAACGCAGCCAGAACCCACACACACCATCCCAAAACGCGGCGCAATCTTCGCATTCCAACACTTCCTCGCTCAAACAGGGTGGTGAACATCCACCCTTAAGTTGAGTCAGATTATGGATGTTGGGCCAAGAAGCTGTCAATCTTGCTTAACTCGTCGTCACTCAGGCGGTACTCGGCAGCTCCAATGATGCCTTCTACTTGCTGAGCATTGCGGCCTCCCACGATGGCGGCAGTTACGGCGGGGTTGTTGAGCGTCCAGGCGATCGCCACCTCTCCTGGTGCGCGACCGTGGGCAGCACCAATCTCCCGTAGCACTTCTACCAACTGCAAGTTGCGCGACAGACGGGGTTCCTGAAACTCGCTGTTGTTCTTACGCCAATCGTTGTCGGGCATGTTGGCAACCCGCTCAGCGGTCATCTTTCCGGTGAGTAAGCCCGATTGCATCGGCGAGTACACAATCACACCAATGTTGTTTGCCTTACAGAAGGGTAGGATTTCCGTTTCGACGGCTGGTTTTACCAGGGAATAGGGCGGTTGGAGCGATGTGATGGGGGCGATCGCCTGTGCCCGTTGCATTTGCTCCACGTTAAAGTTCGACACGCCAATATAACGAACTTTCCCTTCATCCTTTAGCTGAGCCAGCGTCTCCCAGCCTTCTTCAATTTCGGCATCGGGATTGGGCCAGTGAACTTGGTACAGGTCAATCACATCGACCTGCAAGCGCCGTAGGCTGTCTTCTACTTCTTTGCGCAGGGAATCGGCCTTGAGGCTACGGCTAATGTTGCCCTGCTTATCCCAAATCATGGAGCACTTGGTAAAGATGTAGGGTTTGTTGCTGCGTCCGCTCAACGCTTTAGCCACAATTTCTTCGGAATGCCCCAAACCGTAAATGGCCGCAGTATCAATCCAATTCACGCCCAAGTCGAGCGATCGCTGAATTGCTTCAACCGACTCCTGATCCTCTTGCGGCCCCCAGCCAAAGGCCCAACCACCACCACCAATCGCCCAAGCACCAAAACCAACTGGTGTGAGATGCAGGTCGGAATTTCCCAATTGTTTAGTTTGCATAGCCTGTTTTAATAAAGTCCCGAAACAATGAATGGCGCAGACTGCGGCAATTCTCTCAGCATGAAAAATAAACAAAGAAATCGTCATCCTCCCTTCAGAGGATCTTGGCGATCGCGCTTCAACACGACTACCATTCGAACGAAAGCTGCCCAAAACGTAAAACGCAGGTGAACCGTTTTTTGATGACACAAACGTTTTACTCGCTCAAGCCTGTAGACATGAACATTAGCCTTCCTGTACGACCCATTGCGTAACGCACACCTCTCAGAAGTACCCCTTGTTGCTTACACAACGCGCATGCAACAAGGGGTACTTCCGATTACTTGGAACTGACGTTAATTAACTTGCTTATCGAGCGTTCCAAACAGGCGCTAGCTTCAGACTTAGGGTTATGGCTTCAACACAACCTTGATGCAGTTTTCTTGCTTATCGCGGAAGATTTTGTAGGCATTAGGCGCTTCTTCCAATGGCAAGGTATGGGTAATCACAAACGAAGGGTCAATCTCACCATTGCGAATGCGCTCCAGCAAAGGTCCCAGATATTTGTGAACATGAGTTTGTCCCGATCGCATCGTCAATCCCTTATTCACAAAGGCACCCATCGGCATTTTGTCGATAAAGCCACCATACACCCCCGGCACGGAGACCTTCCCACCTTTGCGACAGGCCACAATTGCCTCTCGCAGCACCGATGCGCGGCCCGTCTCCAAACGGAACGTTTGCTTGATG
Source organism: Leptolyngbya sp. AN02str (assembly GCF_050565595.1). NCBI lineage: Bacteria > Bacillati > Cyanobacteriota > Cyanophyceae > Leptolyngbyales > Leptolyngbyaceae > Leptolyngbya > Leptolyngbya sp. AN02str. The sequence goes on from NZ_JBNXVR010000002.1 coordinate 25,878, forward strand.
CTATCGTAGGCTGCCATAAATCCAGTACCATGGGCCTCCATGCCAACTGCATCAATACAACAGTCAGGGCCACGTCCGCCTGTCATTTCCTTCAGGGCTACGCCAGTTTCCACTTCTTCATAGTTCAGCACTTCGGCTCCGCCCAACCTGGCCATGTCTAGCCGTTCTGGAAAGCGATCAATCGCAATCACCCGTTCTGCCCCCAGCATCAAGGCGCTGCGGATGGCGAATTGGCCTACAGGCCCGCATCCCCACACAGCAACGGTGTCTCCGGGTTGAATGTCACAGTTCTCCGCAGCCATGTATCCCGTAGGAAAAATATCCGTTAGGAATAAAACCTGCTCATCCGTTAGCCCTTCAGGAATCTTGAGTGCGCCCACATCTGCAAAGGGAACGCGCACGTACTGAGCCTGACCGCCCGCATAACCACCCAGCAGGTGGGAATAGCCAAACAAGCCCGAAGGAGAATGCCCATACAGTTTCTCAGCCATCCACGCGTTGGGGTTTGAGTTGTCGCAGAGAGACCACAGATCGCGCTGACAGAAGAAACAGTTCCCGCAAGAAATGGTGAAAGGAATAACGACGCGATCGCCAATCTGGAGGTTCTTGACTGCCGCCCCCAACTCAACCACCTCGCCCATAAACTCATGGCCGAGAATATCGCCCGACTTCATGGTGGGAATGTAGCCATCATAAAGGTGCAAATCTGAACCACAAATGGCGGTTGAGGTTATTTTGAGGATGGCATCCCGAGGATTCAGAATCGTTGGGTCCGGAACCGTATCTACTCGTACATCTCCGGCTCCGTGCCAGCAGAGTGCTCTCATTGCGTTCTCCTAAAAAATGTTTGGGTCGGGTCTTTCTTGGTCAGGAACTAGCTTGGTTCAGGGCTAACGATGCTCATAAGAGGCCAAAAGCTCAGTCCAACAGAACAGGGATTACGAACCCCGGGGCTGACCTTCATTTGTGGCAATTTCGCCAGCTTCCATCAGCATCTTGAATCGAGCGAGGTCATCCCCAATTTGCTGTTCCGGGTTCTCCCCAAACAGACGAGCAATAGCCGCTGTAACAGTCCCGCCCGGTGGGCTGTACTCAATCACCACTTTCACTTCGGTGCCGCGATCGCCCGTCGCCGGTTGAAATCGCACAAACCCAGAGTTTTCAATATCCGCATTTTGAGAAGCGACCCAGGCAATTAAATGATTGGGTTCGTCGGTCACAATCTCGGCATCCCATTCCACCTCAGCCCCCAACGGAGCGCTGGCAACCCAGTGAGAATGGCGATCGTCTAAAACAGTTACCGATTTCAAGTGCCTCATAAATTGAGGTAAATTGCCAAAATCCCGCCAAAAGGCATACAGCTCTGAGGCAGGCCGATTAATCGTAGCGGTGCGCTCGGCTCGAATTGCGTTGTTGTTGAGACCAACGGCATCTTGAATTTGGTTCACGGTGCTGTTTCCCGTGGCTCCTTGGTAGACCAGCCCACCTCCGGCAACAGCCGTCAATACGCCTCGTAGAGATCGATCTCTCAACCCCATCAAAACCAACGCGCCACCACCCAGGAGGGAAGCCCACCGTTCTAGATCACCCGGCTGAGTGTTTGGTTCTTGCTTTTGCTGAATTGTTTCTTCCACGACCTTGCTCCCATGTGGATCTACGAGCGATCGCCTCATTACCCACCTACTCACCCGCGCAAGCCCTAGGCCAAGGCAACCCACTCTGCGACCACTATAGAAAGCGCCAACCCAGAAAATCGTCGGTCAGGAGTAAGAGAAGAAGCAGACTCATCAATGGTTTGGGGCTCTTCCAATAGAAGTAGGCTCTTCAAAGCAACATAGGCCGAGGCTCCCATTTTTGTTTGCGCAATGGGCATACCAAGGCATACAAAAAAGGCTGTTCTGAGAACGTCAGTCTCGGTTAAGGTCTTTTCTGAAGTTTGCGCGGCGCGCAAACTTCAGAAAAGCCCATTTTTGCGTGCGCAACGCGCACGCAAAAATGGGCACTTCAGCTTATCCAAAACTCAGGTTTCTGAGAGAATTGCGCGCTACTCAATAACTGACACTCACAAAAAAGAACCTGTGTTCATAACACAGGTTCTTTCAAAAGAAATTGAGAGAGAAATGACTAAGAGATGAGATTACCTAGACAGGGATAGTCAGCTCGCCAATCCGCAAGCTGACGCCCCTTTCTAGAAATTAATCATCGTCCCCCATATCATCCTCTTCCTCTTCGGCGCTACCACCGCCAACAAGCTCATCAAAACCACCCTCATCATCTAGGATGGGTGAGCCGCTGCCAAAGCCATAGCTACCTCGGGAGAAGTCAGATCCACTATTGCGCAGCGCTTCTGTCGGAAAGACATCGAAACCGCCCTCTAGCTCATAGGTACGAGCCGTGCGATCATCGAGCACCACATCCCCCAACGTCATGTCATCTTCAAAAACACTGCCCTCATAGGTCAGGTCAATTTCGACATTGTTGGGTTCTTCGTAGGCATTAAAGCCAGTACCCGCCGGAATCAAACGTCCAATAATCACGTTTTCCTTCAGACCGCGCAACCAGTCTGACTTACCCTCGATCGCCGCTTCAGTCAACACCCGAGTCGTTTCCTGGAAACTGGCCGCCGAGATGAAGCTATCGGTGTTGAGCGAAGCCTTGGTAATACCCAACAACACAGGAGTATACTCGGCAGGGGCACCACCCGTAATGGACATGGCTTCGTTGACCTGATGAATTTGGCGCAGTTCTACCAATTCACCTGGCAGCATAGTCGTGTCGCCACCATCATCCACGCGCACTTTCGAGGTCATCTGTCGCACAATCACTTCAATGTGCTTGTCCGAAATTTCGATACCTTGCGACTGGTACACCGACTGTACCTCATTCACCAAGAAAGTTTGAACCTTCTCTAGGCTCTTCAGTGCCGCTTCGTAGGAGCCCATGCTCTCACGATACAGCTGGAAAAACACGTCGAGGATTTCGTGAGGATTGGCAGGACCATCGGTGAGAGGCTCAGCAGCATCCACTTCTTGGCCGTCCACGACCAGCAAGCTCTGACCCGGAGCGATAGGGTATTCGGTGACTACACCATCTGCCTCTACGATCTTAATTTCGACCGTTTCATCATCGCTGTACACCACCTGAGCCGTACCGGGGCGAGCCGCGATAATGCTGGCTTCCTTCGGCTTCCGAGCTTCCAGCAGCTCCTCAATTCGAGGTAGACCCTGAATGATGTCTCCAGTCTTGGCGCGCTCAAACACCAGCAGCACCAGGTTGTCACCCCGCTGCACTAGGTCGCCATTGTCAATGTGCAACACGGCACCCGCTGACACACGATAAGGGCGAGCCGATCGCAGCGTCACTTGACCGTTCTCTAGCGATAGCACTTGACCCGATTCAGGCGTGATGACACCCGAAGCAATTTCAGTACCAGCAACCAGCAGGTCTCCCGGCTTGACCGTTGGAGTCTTGCCTTGAGTATCTAGCACTTCCATATCCGTGCTGCGAACAATCAGCAAACGACGAATCGTTTCGCCAACGCCAATTCCGCGCACTTCGCCGCCTTCTTTACACTGAATTTCCGTGCGGGCAACCACAGCTCCTGCCGTGATTTGATCGCCATCTTCCACCAACAGGCGAGTGTAGGTGCTGCCCTGAGTCTGGTCAGCCGCAACATCACGACGAATGACTAAGGACTCTAGAATGACCAGCTGGAGACGCATCACATCTGAATTCGATTCATCCGGAACCAGCTCAATGTCAGCAGCTAGATGAGGAGTCTGGGTGTCGATTTCCAACACCAGTTGAGTCCTCAGCAGTTCCAAGCCTTCAACCGATTTGACGCGATCGCCATCCTTGTACAGAATGCGCTGCACTGCCCGCATTTGAATTGAGCGCGCAGCATCTTCGCTCGATGAGGTCTGGCTGGGCACCGGAGGCTCATCGGGTACGGTGTACTCTGTCACCGGACGCAGCAACAGAGCGGGGCCTTCTGGCGTTTCCACATACTCGACGTAGCGCAGTTCTGAGGAAGACAGCCCCGGAACCACCTCATCTCCAGGCAGCACAATCGAGCCATCCTTGCCAGCGATCGCATCGGGGTTATCCACCATATGCAGTTCACCCGGCTTGATGACAATTTCCCGCAGAATGTCATTCTTTTGGGTCACTTCCACCACACCATTACTCTGGCAGAAGATATCCTTCACCACTTCGGTGCCCGCTTCAACATACTGGCCGTCTTCCACCAGCAGCAACGAGATATCTTTGTTCACCTCGTGGGATTCTTCGGGAATCCACAGAATCGTGCCACCCTTAACAACTTCGTAGCCCTGCTTGGCTTTACCTTTCTTGGCAACTTCAATCCCTGAGAACTTGATGATGCCACCCGTGTGAGTGTGGTAGCGATCGTCAATCAGCTCCGCCACGACCTGACCATTGGTAACCTTGGTGCCAGGGGTGGCAATCAGAGAGAAGCGCTGGTTGTTTTGCGTTTCGATAACGTAGTGCTCACGCCCTTGGCCACTTTCGGCAATAACTTGAGCCTGATCCAACTGAACCGACGCGGTGATGATTTCCACTTCACGGGGACCTTTCGCTTCCCCTTCGGGCGGAATGCGCACCGTACCACCGTTTTCAGTAACCAGTTTGGTTTCCGCCAAGATGCTGTTAGATTCGACGCGATCGCCATTCTTCACCACAGGTTCTGCACCAGGAGGCAAGTTATACACCTCGCCTGACAGCACCCAGATCAGGCCACCTCGCTGAGCGCTACGAGTAGTGTTGCCCTGACGGTCCTTCTTCTCTTCCGGAACCACATCGGCAAACAGCACCTCACCCGCCAAGTCCGAGGCCACGTCCTTAGTTGCCTTTTCCGTCACTTTGCGCACCCGGCCAGTTACCGGCAATTCCACAATCGTGTAGCCTTGAGTGACGGTCTCACCATCCTTGGCAAACAGAATCGAACCTTGAGGAATGGTGTGAGCTTCTTTCTTATTGCCCTGCTCAATGGTCAGGTCAATGTTCGACTCCACAATCAGCGCATCTTCACCGTGGCGAGTCCGGTAGGGACGAGACCGGAACTGCTTTTGTTTTAGATGCACCACCCCATCAAAGGGAGCGCGAATCTGAGGTACTTGCTCACCCGTGAAGGTTCCACCCGTGTGGAAGGTTCGCATCGTCAGCTGCGTTCCCGGCTCCCCAATGGACTGGGCTGCAATAATTCCGACAGCTTCACCCAAGTCCACCATTGAGGCATGAGCCAGGCTCCAACCGTAGCACATCTGACAAACCGAGCGAGTCGCCTCACAGGTTAATGCGGCTCGCACTGTGATTTCTTCAACCTTGGCTGCACCGACCAGCTTAGCCATGTCCTCAGAAATGGCTTCATTGCGGGCAACAATCACCTCACCCGTTTTGGGGTGCAAAATATCCTCTGCCGCCACTCGGCCCAACAGACGATCCTGCAACGGAATGAGGACGCGCTCGCCATCAGTCATACTGCGCAACTTAATGCCGCGCTCGGTACCACAGTCTAGCTCTCGAATAATCACATCCTGCGACACGTCCACCAAACGACGGGTCAGATATCCCGAGTCCGCTGTTCGCAGCGCTGTGTCTACCAATCCCTTCCGGGCTCCGTAGGACGAAATGATGTATTCCGTCACGGTCAGTCCTTCGCGGAAGTTGGTTTTAATCGGCAAGTCAATGATTTCTCCTTGTGGGTTGGCCATTAGACCCCGCATACCCACCAGCTGGCGCACTTGAGAGATGTTGCCTCGGGCACCCGAGAACGCCATCATGTACACCGAGTTGAGCGGATCGCTTTCTTTGAAGTTACGCACCACCTCATCTTTGAGCTCTTCGCTGGTGCTGTTCCATGTATCAATTACCTTTTGGAAGCGCTCCACTTCGGTAATGTCACCTCGGCTGTAGCGCTCTTCCGTTTTCCGAATTTCTTCTTCCGCCTCAGCTAACAGTTGCCGCTTGCTGGGCGGAACCTGCAAGTCATCCACGCTAATGGACACCCCGGCACGAGTCGCAAATTGAAAGCCCAAGGCCTTTAACTCGTCTGCCACCTGAGCTGTCCGTGCCGTTCCATAGTGCGTGAATGACCAAGCAATTAGGTTCCGCAACTGCTTCTTATCAACGACCCGGTTGCGAAAAACAATCGCTTGCGCAGGTTTTTGATTTGCGTTTTGCTCCGCCATCGTGATCTTGCCCCTCGATAAATATTGTCGCCATGCATCACGTATCAGCTATGGATGGGCTATGCTCTGGTGCGATCGCCCATCCCTTCGTCATTACAAACCGGCCTAGCTGACCAACGTATCTAGAACTGCTTTGTTGTAGATAATCCGCCCAGGAGTGGTGTAGATGTACTGAGACAACACATTTCCGTTGGCATCTTCCCGCACACGGCGCAGCTTATACAGCTTTGTTACGGTACCGTCAGCAGCGGTTTCCACCTTTTCGGGCTCACTATCTTTCACAGATGTTTCGACTTCGCCTTCAAATCGAACCCACACATAGGCATGAAGGTCTACTATCCCTTGCTCATAGGCCATGATGGCATCATCAAGGCTTGAGAAATAGCGCCCAGCACCCTTAGTTGCATTGGGGTTCTCTGCCGTCAGGTAATAACACCCCAAAACCATGTCCTGACTCGGCGTGATGATGGGTTTTCCTGTCGCAGGCGATAACACGTTGTTCGAGGCCAGCATCAACAAACGGGCTTCAGCCTGAGCTTCGAGCGACAGTGGCACGTGAACCGCCATCTGGTCACCGTCAAAGTCTGCGTTAAAGGCAGGACACACCAACGGATGCAGCTGAATAGCACGACCTTCAACGAGAATCGGTTCAAACGCCTGAATCCCCAGTCGGTGCAGCGTCGGAGCTCGGTTCAGCATCACAGGGTGCCCTTCAATCACCTCTTCCAGCACATCCCACACCTGTGGGTCGTTGCGCTGAATCATCTTCTTCGCCGCCTTGATGTTGTTCACCAAACCCTGACGAATCAAACGGTGGATGACGAACGGCTGGAACAGTTCGATCGCCATTTCCTTGGGCAGACCGCATTGGTGAATCTTGAGCCGTGGACCCACCACAATCACCGAGCGACCAGAATAGTCAACCCGCTTACCCAACAGGTTTTGACGGAATCGGCCTTGCTTTCCTTCAATAATGTCGGACAGCGATTTCAGCGGACGGTTGTTGGCCCCTACCACGGTACGGCCACGACGACCGTTATCAATCAGAGCGTCTACCGCTTCCTGCAACATCCGCTTCTCGTTTCGCACGATAATCTCAGGAGCCAAGATTTCCTGCAAGCGCGCTAATCGATTGTTCCGGTTGATAACTCGACGGTAGAGGTCGTTCAAGTCAGACGTCGCAAAGCGGCCACCATCTAACTGCACCATTGGACGCAGATCGGGAGGAATCACCGGAATTACCGACAAAACCATCCAATCGGGCTGCGAGCCTGTGGCCACAAAGTTGTCAATCACTCGCAGTCGCTTGATCAGCTTGGCGCGCTTCTGGCCCTTGGCAGTGGTGATTTCTTCCCGCAGTTGTTCGGCTTCTTTCTCTAATGCCAAATCCTGAAGCAGGCGCTGGAGCGCTTCTGCTCCAATTCCAACTTCAATTCCAGACAGTTGAGAGTCTTCGCTATATAGCTGATCTTCAATTTCAATCCACTGATCTTCTGTCAGCAGTTGCTTATAGCTGAGATTGTCAGCATTGCCGGGATTCAGCACCACATAGGCGTTGAAATAGACAATTTGCTCAACATCCCGTAAGGGCATATCCAGCAAAATCGCCATGTAGCTGGGAATTCCCTTGAGGTACCACACATGGGTGACCGGAGCTGCCAGCTTGATGTAGCCCATCCGGTGTCGGCGTACACGAGACTCCGTGACTTCCACCCCGCAACGCTCGCATACAATACCTCTGTGACGCACCCGCTTGTATTTGCCGCAGTGGCATTCCCAGTCCTTCGCAGGCCCAAAGATTCGCTCACAAAACAAGCCATCCATTTCAGGCTTCAGCGTCCGGTAGTTGATCGTTTCAGGCTTGGTAACTTCGCCCACGACCATCCCATTGGGTAGGGTGCGCTCTCCCCATTGGCGAATCCGCTCTGGAGATGCCAATCCAATCTTGACGTAGTCGAATCGCTGCTCGAGCTTAGGCATCGGTTATTTCCTTGAACACTTCAATAAGTAGCTAGTAATGAGGCGATCGCACGGAGTCACAGCCGGGAGGCCAATCGCCCATGAAGCACATAAGGGCGATCGTCAGCCTCCCAACCGTATCTCAGACCTTAGTCTTCAACTTCTTCCATCTCGTCCCGCGAAATTGACTCGTAGGTAGGACGCGACGGAGCACGACGCGAACTCACATCCGCCATCAAATCGATTTCCACATCGCGGCTGGTGCCATCTTCCTGGGTTTGCAGCTTATGCGCCGCAATATCCAAACAGAGCGACTGGAGTTCTCGCATCAACACCTTGAACGACTCTGGCGTACCCGGACGGGGAATCGGCTTACCCTTCACGATGGCATTCAGCGCTTCGTTTCGACCTTGCATATCGTCCGACTTCACCGTTAGCAGCTCTTGCAGAATGTAGGCGGCACCAAATGCCTCCAGTGCCCACACCTCCATCTCTCCAAAGCGCTGACCGCCCTGTTGAGCCTTACCGCCCAGAGGCTGCTGCGTCACCAGCGAGTATGGGCCAGTCGAACGAGCATGAATCTTGTCATCTACCAAGTGAACCAGTTTCAGCATGTAGGCCTTACCAATGGTCACCGGGCGATCGAACGGTTCGCCGGTTCGTCCGTCGTACACCTGAATTTTGCCGGGGTTGTCAGGGTTAAAGACCCAATCCTTACCCGTCTTATTCCGAGCGGCTTGCAGTTTGCCGTGGGTCGATAGACGCGACGCCTCTTCCCCGTGCATTTCGTCAAACGGTGTGATCTTGAAACGCACATTCAGGTTTTCTGCGGCCCAGCCGAGCAAGCACTCAAACACCTGGCCCACATTCATTCGAGAAGGTACACCCAGCGGGTTCAACACGATGTCTACCGGGGTACCATCGGGCAAGTAGGGCATGTCCTCAATTGGCAGAATGCGGGAAATGATGCCCTTGTTGCCGTGGCGTCCGGCCATCTTGTCGCCCACCTGAATCTTGCGCTTCTGAGCCACATAGACACGAACCACCATATTGGCTCCGGGGGGCAGTTCATCGCCCTGCTCACGGGTAAACACCCGCACGTCCACAACGCGGCCTTTCTCACCATTCGGTACCCGCAGCGAGTTGTCGCGCACGTCTCTGGCTTTTTCACCAAAGATGGCCCGCAGCAACTTTTCTTCGGGAGGCTGATCCGACTCACCTTTCGGCGTTACTTTACCCACCAGAATATCGCTGGATTCAACCCAGGCACCAATGCGAATGATGCCGTTTTCGTCGAGCTGACGCAGCGCATCTTCACCCACGTTGGGAATTTCTCGCGTGATTTCTTCGGGGCCGAGCTTGGTTTGACGCGCTTCAATCTCATACTTCTCAATGTGGATGGAAGTGTAAACGTCGTCGTAGACTAACCGCTCACTGATGAGGATGGCGTCTTCGTAGTTGTAGCCTTCCCATGGCATGTAGGCCACGAGAATATTTTGACCCAACGCAATCTCACCGCTTTCCGTGGCAGAACCATCCGCCAAGATCTGCCCTGCGACGACGCGATCGCCCTGAGACACAATCGGTCGCTGATTCAAACAGGTATCCTGGTTGGATCGTTGGTACTTTTGCAGGATGTACTCAACTTCTTTGCCATCCTTGCCCTGCACCCGAATCCGGTTAGCATCCACATAGGACACCTCACCATCGACCCGGTTGACAATCACCATACCGGAGTCACGAGCGGTCTGCCCTTCCAAGCCCGTCCCCACCAAGGGTCGCTCAGGATGGAGCAAAGGCACCGCCTGCCGTTGCATGTTAGAGCCCATCAGCGCTCGGTTGGCGTCATCGTGCTCCAGAAATGGAATTAGCGAAGTCGCCACGGAAATAATCTGCACAGGAGACACCGCCACATAGTCCACCTCTAAAGGTGTTGTGGTCGTAAAGTCTTGGCGATAGCGCACTGGTACCTGATCCCCAAGGATGTACCCTTCCTCATCCATCGGAATGTCACCCGGAGCCACCCGCAGGTCATCCTCTTCATCTGCCGTCATGTAGAGGGGAGGCTGATCCTTCAGCAGTCGGCCATTTTCTACCTTGCAGTAAGGCGTTTCAATAAAGCCATAGGAGTTGACTCGGGCGTGCGTTGCCAGCGAACCAATCAGACCCGCATTAGGCCCTTCTGGGGTTTCAATCGGGCATATGCGGCCATAGTGCGATGGGTGAATGTCTCGCACCGCAAAGCCAGCACGCTCTCGAGTCAAACCACCAGGACCTAGGGCGCTGAGACGACGCTTATGGGTCAACTCCGCCAGCGGATTAGTTTGATCCATGAACTGGGACAGCTGAGACGAGCCGAAAAACTCTTTAATTGCAGCTACCAACGGCTTGGGGTTCACCAGCGAGGCGGGGGTTAGCGCATCCGCATCCGAAACGGTCATCCGCTCTCGGATAATCCGCTCTAAACGGTTGAGACCGACACGCACCTGATTTTGCAACAGCTCACCTACCGAGCGCACCCGGCGATTACCCAAGTGGTCAATGTCATCAACATTGCCAATATCAAATTCCAGGTTAATCAAGTAATCGATCGCTGAAAGAATATCCTGCGGAGTCAGCACCCGCACAGGCTCGGGCACACTGAGGCGCAGCTTCTTATTGAGCTTGTAACGACCCACCCGCCCCAGATCATATCGCTTGGGATCAAAGAAGCGAGAATCCAAGAGCTGCTGCCCACCTGAAACGGTAGGAGGTTCACCAGGCCGCAGTTTCCGATACAGCTCCATTAGGGCTTCTTCTTCCGAGAACTGCCCTTCCTTCTCAATGGTCTTTTGAAAATATTCGGGATGGCGCAATGCATCAAAGATTTCGCCATCGCTCAACCCCATTGCCTTCAACAAAACTTGAGCCGACAGCTTCCGAGTTTTGTCAATCCGAACCCACACTAGGTCGTTCTTGTCCGTCTCAAATTTAAGCCAAGCTCCCCGGTTAGGAATCAGGCTGGCATTGTAAGAACGCCGTCCGTTTTTATCGGTTTCAGCTTTGTAGTAAACACCAGGGCTACGAACGATCTGATTGACAATGACCCGTTCGGCTCCGTTGATAATAAATGTTCCCCGATCGGTCATCAACGGTAGATCCCCGATGAAGACTTCTTGCTCTTTAATTTCACCCGTCTCTTTGTTAATCAGACGAGTTGGCACATACATTTGTACGGCATAGGTTGCATCCCGACGTTTTGCTTCATCAACGTCGTACTTGGGGCGCTTGAGCTTGTAGTCCTTACCCAAAAAATGCAGTTCCAGCTTGCCGGTATAGTCCGTAATAGGAGAAAAGCTATCGAGTTCTTCAATCAAACCCTCTTCCAAAAACCAGCGGAAGCTAGCACGCTGAATTTCAACCAGATCGGGCAGAGTAAAGTTGGCGGCTTGGATTGCGTTAGTCATGCGTCTCCTCGAAACGGGTCGCTTCAGAGATAACCCTTGGTTAACTTAGTACAAAATCTGACAACAAAATCCTCAGTCCTTCATGGGTGGAAAGAACTGAGAATCAATAAATAGAGCGAACGTTGATGCTGCGGGATATTGGATGAATCAACAATAGGAAACAGCAAATACGGTTGGTGCAAGTTGAAATTGTGGAGCAAACATAGCAGCAAGAGGAAACGCACAGCTCTAGATCGGAGCCTCTTGAAATGGCTCTCTGCGGCTACTGACTGTGGGGGATCTCATCCTGCGAGGGGAATTTTAAACAAATACTCTTGACAAGGCAGCCTCCCTTCATTCCTTTAAAATTATGCCGTATCTGCTCCATTCTGTGTCATCAACTTTCAGAAAAGTCTTGACAAATCTGGAGAGCCGTTGCTAAGCAAGCGAGACAGCCTCTGAATTCGTATGATGTAAGGTGGGCAGATCGGCTAAGATCTTCAAGCCAAATAGGTTGCAGGCATTCTGTGTTGTAGTTGCAGCCAACTGGGTTAAGGATTCACCTCGTAACTCGGAAACCCGTTCTGCTACATAGCGAACGTATGCAGGTTGATTTCGGCGATCGCCCCGCTTGGGTGCTGGCGAGAGGAAAGGACAATCTGTCTCGACCAGTAGGCGATCGGCAGGAACAAGCCGGGCTGACTCGTGAACTTGATGAGCATTTTTGAAGGTGACAATGCCGCTGAAGCTAATGTAAAAGCCCAAATCCAAAAACCATTGGGTTTCTTCGGGTGTACCACTCCAACAATGCATGACACCCCGAACAGGTCCTTCATCTTGCCAGACAGTGCGCAACAGCTCGGCCATTTCGGGTGCTGCATCTCGGCAATGAATGATGATTGGGCGGTTGAGCTGGCGTGCGATCGCCAGCTGCGACAAAAAGACCGCGATTTGCTGATCGCGATTATCTGCCTTAAAAAAGTCCAACCCAATCTCACCAATTGCCACAACTCTGGTGTCCGAGCGGGCTAGAGACAAAATCTCTGCCGCCGTTGTGTCACGCCATTGGTCTACATCTAATGGATGCAAACCAACTGCAAACGACAGCTCAGGGAATTGATCAGCGATCGCCTGAATTGCCGAGAACTCACCAGGTTCAACACAGGAATGCACTAAAGCAACCACGCCAGCCTCTCGCCATGCCGCAGCAACCTCCGCCATATCTGGCTGAAAGTCTTCAAAGTTGAGATGAACATGCGTATCAATTAGATACATGGCAAAGCGAGTTGACGACCAAAGTAACTAACAAGCAGAAAAGCCCTGTATACGCGATTGGCACTGAAACAGGACCAAAATCAGGCTTTACCTTGCTGCCGAACAGTGCACTCAAGGCAGCAAATCCCAGTTGTGGCACGTATCGCCAGCACAACCTGATTATTTAGTCAGTTTCCACCGAATCACGACTTACCCATGATTGGCTTGCCGTCCCTCAGGAAGGAAAGGGCGAAGCCTAATGGAGCAACTTACTGAGTTTTCAGCGCCTTGGCCAAACGAGACTTTTTACGAGCACCATTGTTGGGGTGCAACACACCGCGCTTTACAGCCTTGTCAATTTTGCTGAAAGCCGCGGCCATGCGTTGCTGTACTTCTTTTTCCAGCTCAGGCGAGGGGTTCGCTAAATACTCAGAAGCGGCTGTAAAATAGCGCTTCATCAGGGTACGAACTGCGGACTTGTAGGACTTGTTGCGCAGACGGTTGCGCTCTGAAATTTGAACTCGCTTGATTGCAGACTTGATATTAGCCACGGCTACTCTCTGTACCTGTTAAGTCTTTTGGCAATTCACTATTTTAGCGAATGACTGGCCCATTTATCAAATCTTATCTTTAAAATTCTCTCTATGACATTCATCTCAGGATACGCAAACCACCGAAAATACAAGCTAATCTAGAAGAAGGTCATCGTTAACCAATCGTTGCTCAACAGCATTTGGGAATGAGGTGACTTCGTAATCTGAATGGTTGGCATTCTTTTTTCCAAAAGTGGCAATGCTGCGAATTATTAATCAGCGCTCTGAAGCTCTCACGGAATTGCGACGGATTTGCGATCGCACCCATGATGACCAAATGATCCATAAGGAAGCAACTGTTCAACAGGTGCTGCAAGCGGTGAGACGACAGGGCGATCGCGCGGTCCTGCACTACACAGAAGAATTTGACCAGCTATCACTAAAGCCCGAAGACCTGAGAGTGAGTGGTGCAGAAATGGATGCTGCTTACCAACAGGTTTCCAAAGAGCTGCTCTCTGCGCTTCGGCTTGCCTGTCGCAATATTGAAGCCTTCCACCAGCAGCGACTACCCAAAAGCTGGGTTCAGTTTGGCGAAAACGATGTGGTGCTTGGCAAGCGCTACACTCCCGTCGACCGAGCGGGGATTTACGTACCCGGCGGACGGGCTGCATATCCTAGCACAGTGTTGATGAATGCGATTCCCGCCAAGGTTGCCAAGGTGCCTCGCATTGTGATGGTGACACCTCCATTACCCGATGGCACCGTAAACCCGGCAGTGCTGGTAGCCGCCCAAGAAGCTGGGGTGAGCGAAATTTACCGCGTGGGTGGAGCTCAGGCGATCGCCGCATTGGCGTATGGCACAGAAACCATCCCCAAAGTGGATGTCATCACCGGCCCTGGCAATATCTATGTCACGTTGGCCAAAAAGTTGGTATATGGCACAGTTGGGATTGATTCTCTGGCTGGCCCTTCCGAAGTTTTGGTGATTGCCGATAGCAGTGCCAACCCCACCTTCGTTGCAGCAGACTTGCTGGCTCAAGCCGAGCATGACCCCATGGCAGCGGCAATTCTGTTAACAACTGATTCAGGCTTGGCCCTGAAAGTTGTTGCCGAAGTCGAAAGAATGCTGGTAAACCACCCGCGCCGCATGCTAACCGAAAAGGCGATCGCCCATTATGGAGTCATCGTTGTCATTGACTCGTTAGAGGCTGCTGCCGAACTCTCCAATGAATTTGCACCCGAGCATCTAGAACTTGAAGTGGAAGATCCCTGGAGCTTGGTTGAGCAGATCCGCCATGCTGGAGCCATCTTTCTCGGGAGTTCTACACCCGAAGCCATTGGCGACTATTTGGCTGGGCCAAACCACACCCTGCCAACTTCCGGGTCTGCCCGGTATGCATCGGCGCTCACCGTCGAAACCTTTATGAAGCACTCTAGCCTCATTCAGTATTCGCCCAAAGCGCTGAACCATGTTGCGAGTGCCGTGGATACCCTGGCAACAGCAGAAGGGTTGCCATCTCATGCAGACTCAGTGCGACTGCGGGTTCAGCAGCAGCAAGCAGAGGCCACCACAGATGCCTCAAGCTTTAGCGAAGATTCGGAATCAGCAGGTTAAGCCCCCATTGAGCTGCTCCGCAAATAATCTACTGTTGACGAAACGCACGGTTTTATCAAACGCCAGTTTTGGTTTACGGCTGTTCCAGGGGTTGCGCTAGAATAGCCTATGATTGCCTGTGCGTTGCGCAAGCAGAAGAAATAAGGGCGCTTTGGCATATCCAGAGCAGACCTGACTCTACAAAACAAAAGAGCCGTACGTGCATAGATGCGGTGCCCTGTTTTCACCTGAGTTTTGGATAAGCTGAAGTGCCCATTTTTGCGTGCGCGTTGCGCACGCAAAAATGGGCTTTTCTGAAGTTTGCGCGCTGCGTAAACTTCAGAAAAGCCCATAACCGAAACTGACGTTTTTTTTCGTGCCGCTGTTTTTGTAAATGGTACGTAATGAAATCGCGTCGAAACGCAAAAAACAAAATCTTAACTGCCTGTATGGTCAGTGCTCAGCCAACGCTTGAGATTAATAAGACTCAGGGTTTGGCCAAGGCTCAGCGGCAGCACAGAAACCCCAGCCAACGAAGACTGAATCCATCCATCCCCCCAATACCATTGATGGTATCCATCAATTCCCTGACTCAGTAGCAAGCACAAGGAATTGCCATCAACCGACTGAACCTGATGCCGCACAGAAATAGGTCCCAACCAGCTTGTAAAGGTATCTCCGACCTTGAGAACATCCGGCAAGCCTTCCGGTAAGCGGGCGGGCATCATCCACTGCCGAAGCTTATCCGGTTGCAGCAAACAATCTCGAATGATCGCTTCCGAAGCTTCAACTTCAACTCTCAGATTGCTTTGCTGAAAAGTTCCCAACATGGTTTGGTACCGGATTTCGAATGAACTGAGTTAAGGCTTTACTTTAACGAAACAGCAGCCTATTCATCTGGTTCAATTGTACTGATCAAACCGTGAGCTTTGAGGGTGTCGCAGTAAAACTCAGCATGCTCTTGAGCACAAGTAATCACTAAGGCTACGCCATTTGTGTGAGCCTCCATCATAATGCTGACGGCTTGAGGCATTGTTAGGCTGGTAACCGTTTTGAGCAAAACCTGAACCACATGCTCCATGCTGTTGAAATCATCATTGTGCAAAAGCACCTTGTAGCGAGGCGCCGGCTTTTTGATGGTTGATTGGTCAGGAGATGTTGAACGCTTTTCAAGAGTTTCAACAGACATAAGCCAACCTCTTTAACGTCTTAAAGTCTCGTGCAGCAGTGAAATTGAAGTCGAAAATTTGGGGCATCTGAGCGGTGCTATCAAAAGTCCTGGCAGACTAACCTGCCTACCCACGCTACCACTGGCCGTAGGGTTGAGTTTATATTTCTCAATATTCTAAAGGATGTGCACTTTTCCTTCAATGTCGGTCGGTTTAGGTTGTAAAGCGATCGATCGCCTCCTCTTCTGGGTTTTGCATCCTGCAGGGTGCTATGGCGGACAAGATGCGGGCGAATATCGGTTAAACGATGGGTCTGGCGCGGGCTTTGTCTATCTTCCCCAACATCTCGATCTTCTTAGCTCTACCAAGTTTGAGTCATGATGGGGAAGGAACGTCTGGGAAGGAATAGGCTGCTGAAGTTTGATGTCGAATCCTCAACTTGTCACAAACCACGCAATTCTGTGTGTCGACCTCGCAACAGATCGGCTTTTTAGCGAAGTCATTCAGGAAGCAGAAAATCGGCCATTTTATTGGGTACGGCCACTGATTCTTCAAATTGGGCTGGATGCAGATCAAATGCAACTCAACCAGTCCGTATATGAGCCGGATAGTTGGGACTACACAGTTTACGATGTTCGCCAAAGCGCCGATCTCATTTTGCCGCGATCGCTGTTTCGGCCCGCGCTTGATACCGAGGTTTTGCCCCTGATGACCCAACTGCACAGCCCAAAACACACCATGATTGGCGATCGCCTAGCAAAAGAGCAAATGCATCAGTTTGTACAACATTTATGGCGAACTTTTCCTCATGCGTTTGTCAACCCTCGCTAAGTTAGTCCTCACCAGTTTGACCATCGCGAATGCTTCAACAAACAATGGCCAGTCCCTTTGGATAAAAGTTCGAAGACTCTTTTCCAAAGGGACTGGCCTTGCCTGTAGCCAAGTATAGTGAAAATCGTTAGGGGCTAACTGAACGATTAGGCACGCTGTAAAAGCAGATAAGCCAACGATAGAGTCTTAAGGGAAAATCAGACTGTATCGGAATTGTTTACCTTTCGAAGCATACTTCTGGAGTGGAAAACTCTAATTTTTAGGAGAGCCGTTTCTCACGAGGGAGATGGACATGATCGCTTAGCGTTAGTGCCCAACCATCCATCACAAATCTTGTCATATCACGATAGAAGGGAAGCTAAATCGAACCTCTACCATTTGAGCGATCGCACACGCCAAAACATTCATCAAACTATCAGATGTTAAGGATTTGGAACGAGTCGAACCCGACCAGCATCCATTTCCGACATTAATAATTCTAAGGCTTCGTAGTCTACGTCCGAGATGTAGCCCAAACGAGTGAGTTCATAATTGATTTCATTCTCAATATCTGGCGTCAACTGCCGGATATGGAGCGCTCGAGACACAAGCTTGCGAATTGCGTGAGATGACTTCATAGGAGAGCTTTCTCCTTTACGACTGGGGGGCTAGCATTTGAATGTTTTTCTATTGTGGTATCTCAAATAGTGAAAGGAAGTGATCAACCTATCCTAAAAATTGTGATCCGCATCACAGCAGCTTTCACTCGTAGGGGTGATGTAATTTCTTCTTCCTTTAAACCCGTATATTTGCATACTTTTTGCGAAAAATCCTTGCTGAAAAATTTAGAAATTCAGGAATTTCACTTAAAGATATTGTGAAAAGAATGAATGATTACTGCCTCTCCCCAAAGAGCGGGATATAGTCCTGAGTATCTTGCAACGGGTTCGAAACTTTTCTTGAATTCTGGCTGCCCCCACATTTAGGTCGCTGGAACAGTTCATCTATGTTTTGCAATTCACTCGTTTAGAGTTTATCGGTGCTTTTAGGAAGATGGTAGAAGGCGACATGCAAATGATTACCCCCAGTTCATTCATGAATGTGTTTAAGCCCGAAGGCCACATCAATGCATCAAACGCAGCGCAACTGCAACAGGAGTTGTCCGATTTGGTCACGTCCGTTCACTGTGATTCACTCATAGTTGATATGAGTGAGGTGGAGTCTTTAGATAGTGCAGGGCTGATGGCACTGGTCGCGACCCTGAATCGTGCCCAGCAGTTGCACAAGACATTTGGAATTTGTAAAGTGCCTCCATCGATTCAGATCATTTTCGAGCTGACTCAACTCGATCAAGCGTTCAACATTTTTGATCAAGTGCCGATGGCAGAAGCGAGCTTGAACTAGTGCTGCTAACAGTTTGGGGGCGGCATCGTTCGCTTGCAACTTGATATTCCTTGGGTTGTGGGCCTCGGGCGATCGCAAATACGACTCGTATACTAGATCCGTAGTCGTGCTTGTGGTTTGCTTGAGGCTTTTACTGTGGCGATCGCAATTGATCAGTTAATCACTCCAGATATTCTTCGTCCTGCTCGCTACTTGGGCAACGAGCTGGGGGCTGTGCATAAACCTTGGGATGAGGCGCAAGTGCGCTGGGTGCTCACGTATCCAGAGGTTTACGAAGTTGGCTTCTCAAATCTGGGCCATATCATCTTGTACAGCATTGTGAATGCGCAACCCCGGCAACTGTGCGATCGCGCCTACTTACCCGCCGCCGACTTGGCCACAAAGTTGCGGCAAACGCAAACGCCGTTATTTGCCGTAGAGTCGCAGCGATCGCTCACCGAGTTCGACATTCTAGGCTTTAGCCTGAGCTATGAGTTGGGAGCCACCAACATTTTGGAAATGTTGGACTTGGCCGGAATTCCATTAACCTGGCGCGAACGTTCATCCACGGGAGCCTGGAATGTTGGCACTGACAGTTACCCACTCATTTTTGCTGGAGGCCAAACTGCTACCTCCAACCCAGAACCCTATGCTGACTTCTTTGATTTTATTGTGCTAGGCGATGGCGAGGAACTGCTGCCCGAAATTGGCCTAGTCGTCGAAGAAGGCAAAGCTGCTGGCCTCAGCCGAGAAGAGTTGCTGCTCGATCTAGCGCAAGTTCCCGGCGTGTATGTGCCGCAGTTCTATCAAATGGCCGCCGATGGCTCCGTTCATTCCATCCGGCCCGATGTACCGACCCGCATCGTCCGGCGGGTGGCAACACCCATGCCCGAGTATTCCATCGGTTTGGTGCCGTTTGTCGAAACTGTACACGATCGCCTCACCGTCGAAATTCGACGGGGATGCACCCGTGGCTGCCGATTTTGCCAACCAGGAATGTTGACTCGGCCCGCCCGCGACGTTGAGCCGCAGGCCGTGGTCGATACCATCGTTCAGGGCATGAACACCACAGGTTACAACGAGTTCTCGCTCCTATCGCTCAGCTGCTCCGACTATCTGGCACTGCCCAGCATCGGCATGGAGATTAAGAATCGCCTGAAAGATGAGAACGTCTCGCTCAGCCTGCCCAGCCAGCGCGTCGATCGCTTTGATGAAGATATTGCCAACATCATTGGCGGCATTCGCCAAAGTAGCCTCACCTTTGCTCCCGAAGCTGGAACGCAGCGACTGCGCGACATTGTGAACAAAGGATTGACCAATGAGGAGCTGTTGCGCGGGGTCAAAACGGCGTATGAGCAAGGCTGGGACCGGATTAAGCTCTATTTCATGATTGGCTTACCCGGCGAAACAGATGCCGATGTGCTGGGTATTGCGGAAACCATGCGCTGGCTCCAGCAAGAGTGCCGCATTAAGGGTCGTAAGCCCATTGGCTTTAACGTCACCATTTCTAATTTCACCCCCAAACCCCACACGCCGTTTCAGTGGCACTCCGTTTCCACATCGGAGTTTTTGCGTAAGCAAGAGCTGTTGCGGCAAGAGTTTCGCACCATTCGCGGATTAAAGGTGAACTTTACCGATGTGCGCATTTCGGCTATGGAAGACTTTGTTGGTCGAGGCGATCGCCGTCTTTCTTCTGTGATTCGTCGTGCGTGGGAGTTGGGCGCAGGCATGGATGCCTGGTGGGAAAGCCTGGAGCGAGCGTTTGGCGCATGGACTCAGGCGATCGCTGAATCTGACCTCACGTGGAAATATCGTCAGGTGGAGCAAGGCGAATGGAACTTGTTTCAGGATACGGATCAAACCAGTGGCGCGATTGCAGACCATTCGCAAGCAGCCTTGCAAAGCCTCGATGCACCACTTCCCTGGGACCACATTGATTCTGGCGTTGAGAAAAGTTGGCTCAAAACCGACTTGCAAAAAGCCTTGGCAGCAGCCACCGTACCCGATTGCTCATTCGATGGCTGCTCGCATTGCGGTGTATGTGGTGCCGATTTTGGCCACAATGTCGTCGTTCCACCCCAAGCCATTCCCAAGTTCGAGGGCCACTTTGTCCCCAATACTGAGCGAGCACAGCGCATTCGTCTCTGGTTTGGCAAACTCGGCAAGCTCACCTTAATCGGTCACCTTGATTTGATGCGACTGTTCGATCGGGCTGTTCGACGCGCCGGATTGCCCATTGCCTTTACAGGTGGCTTCCATCCCCAACCCCGTATTGTTCCAGCCTTGGCACTTCCACTGGGCGCATCCAGCAGCAGCGAAATTGTGGATTTTGACTTAACCGAAGCCATGGATCCACAGGAATTTCAAACTCGCTTTGCGAAAGAACTGCCGCCGGATATGCCCGTCTATTGCGCCGAGGAAATTCCGGTTGATGCACCCTCCGCAGCCAAAATCATGGCTCAAGCTGAATACTATTTACTTGTTGCACCAACTGCACCAGATATCGCAGTTGCCGAGGCGAATTCCGTTGCAGACTGGCCAAACTGGGTCACCAATGTACGCACCACGCAAGAGATTTGGGTGGAGCAGGTGAGCAAATCTGGCAAGGCACGGCAAGTCAACTTGCGCGATCGCCTGTTTGATATCGCCCTAACTGATTGGCCTAGCGAGCGAATGGCGCAACCCAGCAATACCCAATTTGCTGATGCGATCGCCCTCAGGTACATTGGCACCTGTCTTGCAGATGGCACGTCACTCCGGCCCGAACATGTTGTGCAAATGTTGGAGCAGGTATCGGGCAACACATTGCAACTGCTGCATGTTCATCGCAGTCACTTGCAACTTGCCTCGGACTAACTTAGTTAAGACTTACGCACATCATCCCAAAAAACAGGGGGTCGAATAATGGTTGGAGCGCTAAGCGCTCCAACCATTATTCGATTACGTAAGCCCTGTTCTAGAGCAGTACACGCCTCATCAACCCTGCGATCGCTCCCATTTCCGCAGCAGTTGGGTGAATGCCTGGTTGATTGCCATAAATGAGCCATATAGCTGTCGCCAGCATAGTTGAGACAAAAACATTTTGGGGGATGGCTTCACCATCCCCCAAATGTCCTAATCGAACTGGCGATCGCTATAACTGAATCGTTGGCATAGAAAACAAGCGAATTATTGAATTTCTACGGCACTCTTTCAGACACGCGCTATAATTCAACCTAAAAGACGCTGATGTAAGTTGCGACTCCCCTAAGATGCCAACGGCATTAGGTAGAGAAAATTGAATCGCAGCTTCTCCGCCAAGCTTTTGACAACCTCTTGGTTCGAATGGGTGCCTTCCATCTGGAAGAGAATTCCCTGGGGGGTTTAATCGTCCTACTTTTCAGTTGGCTGGCTGCCCTACGTGTTGGAGCTTGAAGCACCATCGGTAGGTAAAAGTCAGATAAGCGTTTATCTATGACCAGCGTCACGTTGTCAGAACTTGTCAGTATCAAACATTTGCACATGGCCCACCTCGCAAAAGAGACATTGCCTGTGCCATGCCATATTTTGAGGAAATTGAATGTCCAAACAAATTGTGATCGCAGAGCAGCATAGAATCGCTGCTGTGTTCTCCGAAGACCAAATTCAGGAGTTGATTGTCGCAACAGGAAGTCATCAAGTCGGCGATATTTACCTGGGTGTTGTGGAAAACGTGTTGCCCGGTATTGACGCAGCCTTTGTCAACATTGGAGACAGTGAGCGCAACGGTTTCATCCACGTCTCCGATCTGGGTCCACTCAAGCTTAAACGCGCCGCCGCATCCATTACTGAGCTTCTAGTTCCTCAACAAAAAGTGTTGGTTCAAATCATGAAAGAACCAACCGGCAACAAAGGCCCACGGCTAACGGGAAACATTAGTCTGCCGGGTCGTTATCTTGTACTCATGCCATCAGGCCGTGGCGTCAACCTGTCTCGACGCATTCGCAATGAGAATGAACGCAACCGTTTGCGAGCTCTTGCTATTCTTGTGAAGCCGGCTGGCATGGGGTTATTGGTTCGAACTGAAGCAGAAGGCGTCCCTGAAGAATCCATCATTGAGGATTTAGAAGCGCTACAAAAACAGTGGGAAGCCGTTCAGCAAGAAGCAATGACGACCCGCCCACCTTCTCTGCTCAATCGTGATGATGATTTCATTCAGCGTGTGCTGCGCGATGTATACAGTGCGGATGTGAACCGCATTGTTGTTGATTCACAAAATGGTACCAAGCGAGTCAAGCAGCACCTGAATAACTGGGGTGGCGGGAAATCTCCTCAGGGTGTGTTGATTGATCAACACCGCGAGCGCACAGCTATTCTGGAATATTTCCGAGTCAACGCAGCAATTCGAGAAGCCTTAAAGCCCAGAGTAGACTTGCCATCAGGCGGCTACATCATCATTGAACGTACTGAAGCGCTAACCGTCATCGACGTGAACTCTGGTTCCTTTACACGCTCAGCAACTGCCCGCGAAACAGTGCTGTGGACGAACTGCGAGGCGGCTACCGAAATTGCTCGACAGCTGCGCCTGCGAAATATTGCCGGAGTCATTGTGGTGGATTTCATTGATATGGATTCCCACCGCGACAAGTTGCAAGTGCTAGAGCAGTTTAATAAAGCGTTGCGAGCGGATAAAGCAAGACCCCAGATTGCTCAGCTGACAGAACTGGGGCTAGTGGAACTGACTCGGAAACGACAGGGGCAAAACATTTACGAACTATTTGGACGGCCTTGTCCGACCTGTGGTGGATTGGGCCATGTGGTGCATTTGCCCGGTGAGCCGGAGGAGGCGACTCAGGCACTAGAGCCAGCACGAGTTTTGCCGATGCCTGAGCCACGAGTGGCCGTTGCCGCCCGTGAGCCGTGGGATTCTGGAGCGGATGACTTTGCAAGCGAGGGTGGCTCCGATAATTTAGAGGTGAGTCTCTCCAACCATCCCAGCTATCAGGAACGGTCAAAGGGCGATCGCCGTCGTCGTCGTAGCCGAGGCACGCCACGCTCTGCTGAAATCGTTAATCGAGCCAATCCGATTAAGTTGGTGGATGCAGATACCGAAGCTCCTGAAACTTTTGTGACTGAAGAAGCGGCGATCGCTCCGCCAGTCGGACTTCCTACCATTCGCGAGAACCGAGCTGACAAACCCGAGCGTGAGCGGGGTGGTCGTTCTTCGAACCGGAGAGAGCGTCCTGCACCTGAACCGCCGCAAGTGGTGGCTGTAGAAATGACGGCTGAAGAACAGGAAGTTTATGCAGTCATGGGAATTTCGCCCATTGTGCTGGCACGAGAGCCGGTCAAAGATCCAAAAACGGTTGTTTTGTCAGTGATTTTGCCAGGTGAGCAGCCACCCTCGCTGGAGAGCATCAGCGCTGCTCAACTTCCTGTTGCTACAGCCAATGGCGATCGCAACAGCCAAAGTGGTTCGCAGGATGTAGAGGAGTCCGCACCTGTTGACACATCATCCGAGGTGAGTTCTGATGCGGATGATGCACCATCGCAGATTGAACTAATTTCCCTCCCATCAGATGAGGAAACCCCTGAGTTAGCGAATGCGGCAGGAGTTGCATCGGGTCGCCGCCGTCGGCGTCGCCGTTCTACGGCAGGAGGCAGTGACGGCGAAGACTAACCAAAACTCGCAGGGTGCATCTTGTGCAAATAGATTTGTCGGTGTCACCGAAGATTGCAGCGCAGTGGACCGCTGGTGTGGACGAAGTGGGCAGAGGCGCACTGTTCGGTCCAGTTGTTGCGGCAGCGGTGATTTTACCAAGTTGGGGCGTGGCGGAACTAGCCCACCAAGGCGTGACCGATAGCAAGCAGTTATCGGCAGCTCAGCGCGATCGCTTGTTTGTGCTGATTCGCGACACAGCAATCGATTGTCGCATCGGCTGGGCCTCTGTTCACGAGATCGATCGGTTCAATATTTTGCAAGCGACCTTTTTGGCCATGCGGCGAGCCGTTGCCCGGCTTGAGCCACAGCCTTGCTTGTGTTTGATTGATGGGAATCAGCGGGTTCCGGGCTTACCCATGGCCCAGCAAACCATCATCAAAGGTGACCAACATTCCGTTGCGATCGCCGCTGCAAGCATCATTGCCAAAGTTTGGCGCGATCGTCTCATTATCCGCTTAGCCCAACGCTATCCGGGCTATGGATTGGATGCGAACAAAGGATACGGCACTGCCAGCCACCGCAAAGCCATTCAGCAGATTGGAGCATCTCGCCAACATCGTCAGTCCTTCAAGCCATGCCAGCCGCAATCGTTGACAAATGATGAGGCCCTGATCCAGCAGACCATCATCCAACCCGGTCTTCCCGATGTGGCAATCTGCGAGCAGTGACCTTCGTTCTCGATCTTGCACAGATCTTGCAAGCAGATAGTGACCTAACAATCACCAAAGCACCACTGGCTATTTCGAGTAGCCATTTTGTCTTGCCGTGAAACCGTCTTGGAAATGTAAGCTTTAGCCTTGGGGTGTCAGAACCGAAGATGAGCGCGATCGCAAAGAGTCACATTCACTCTGCGCGTGATCAGCAAGCCAATTCTGATAATCGGCCAAAAGTTGATGGGTTAGCCGCTGCTTGATAGTTGCCAACACACTGCGCAATAATCCGTTACCCGTGGCCTCTAGCAGGGGCTTAGGGGTTAACCACAGCGCTGGCGGCACATCCACAGATACCACTAAGTTCGCTTCACCTTGCACAATGGTGTGACCATTGGTCTGCCGAGGTGCCAAGCAACCCTTAAGATCCAGGTGAAATCGATTGTTGATGTACTCAACGCCTCGAATCTCGCTACCAACCGATTGCAGATGAATGGCTCCATCTGCATCTAAGGTCAGCTTCAGGTCAACTGTCGGTTGAATCGTAAGCATCATAAAGTTGAGCGATCGCATCTTCAAACGAAACGTATCTGAAGACAAAAGCTCCACACGGCTTGGATCAACCAACGCTTTTATCAAACGCTGAGGCTGCCGCAAGTAATGCTCAATCGGAATGGGCTGTTGCGGTACAACCAGCTCAATAGACTGAGAAGCGTGAAATCGAGTTTGCATAATGAGTTGTGCGGCGGTATGACAGACGAGAATTCGAGCAACAAGTCTCAGCGGCCTCTAGCAAGCTCTACACAGCCTTGGAAGTGCAGCCGAGTCTTGGACAAATCGAGTCTTTCACTAGATGAGCAATATGACTCGATTGTTTAAATTTTACGATTTAACCGTAAAAATTACCTTGTTCTTTTGACAGACACAGGCTAGCTCTCATGCGACAGCCCAACATTCAGCAATCTAAGTAAGCAGCCATCATTCAACACAAGACTGACGCAGTTGAATGATGTTTGAGGCGCTTAGTGCCCCAAACATCATTCAACCCCCTGGTTTTTCGGATGAAGTGCGTAAGTCCTACAACATAAAACACTCAAACTCTGTGCGGGCGGCACGGAGTTTTAGAGTCTGGCTTTTAATGGCGTCGAGGTACTTCTAAACGCACGCTGAATGCTGCTTTGTAAGCTGAGTCCACGACCTCTTATCCAAAAACTGGAAGATTTTGACATGCCCTGCACCAATCCTGAGGAAGGTAGCTGCGCAGGCTGATTGCATCGTATTTCTGCAAAAAATCTGAGTTAACCTAAGCATCGAATACACTACAACCGCTATGATGCGGAGAGCATTTCTCGCCTCAAACCAACCTGAGATACAATTCTCACCGTTTCTAACCTTACTTGAGCCAGCTTTATGACTATTTCAATCGCCTATTTAGGACCTCCCGGAACTTACACAGAAGTTGCGGCAATGGTGTGGTCTGCCCAGGCTTTTGAATTGGAACAGGTGACCCTGTGCCCTTATGCCAGCATCTCTCAAGCGCTACGAGCTACTGTTGCAGGACAAACTCAGTACACCGTTGCTCCAGTCGAAAATTCTATTGAAGGTAGCGTGACCACGACGTTGGATACACTCTGGCAGTTGGAGACGTTGCAAATTCAACAGGCAATTGTGCTGCCAATTTCCCATGCTCTAATTTCGTGCGCACAGTCTATTGAAACGATTCAAACTATCTATGCACATCCCCAATCGCTGGCTCAGTGTCAAATATGGTTAGAAAATCACCTGCCAAGTGTGCAACTCATTCCAACCAATTCCAATGCTGAGGCATTGCAACATTTAGAAGCGAACCCAAAGATAGGGGCGATCGCCTCTCAACGGGCAGCACGGCTATACAACTTGCCAATCCTAGCGCATCCTATCAACGACCACCCCGATAACTGCACGCGTTTTTGGGCATTGGGCCTGCATCCAGTCAAGGAGGGAAGCCACACATCCCTGGCCTTTAGCCTTCCGGCAAATGTGCCTGGAGCCCTCGCAAAGCCCCTGCAAATTTTTGCCGAGCGCGGTCTTAATTTAAGCAAGATTGAGTCTCGCCCTACTAAGAAATCTTTAGGGGACTATCTCTTCTTTGTTGATATTGAAGGGAGTGTAGACCAGCCCAAAACTCAAGCAGCGATTGAAGAATTACAGAGCTATACCGAAACCCTCAAGATATTTGGTAGCTATAAAATTCTGCCGCCTGCTGCCACAAAAACCGCAACCGAAAATTACTCCGATTCACTCCATGCTTAGGGGCGATCGCTTCTCAGCCTGCATCAATCTCATCAATAGACCTTCCTGCCCAAATGGTGTTTTGAAGCATGAATCCTTGCACGGCGGAGCCGCACAAGGATTCATGCAGGAGGCTTAACGACAAGAATCCTGCTAGCTTAAAGCTAGCAGGATTCTTTTAAGCATTTTGGATTAGACAGTCAACTATCGCCGCAACTCGCTGAACTGAACTTCAGACTTGGATAGTTGAATGACATAAGCTGAAGCTACTTCAATACATCCTTGAGTGCGGTTCGTGCAG
The DNA here is from genome assembly GCF_050565595.1 of Leptolyngbya sp. AN02str. Classification (NCBI taxonomy): domain Bacteria; kingdom Bacillati; phylum Cyanobacteriota; class Cyanophyceae; order Leptolyngbyales; family Leptolyngbyaceae; genus Leptolyngbya; species Leptolyngbya sp. AN02str. The sequence continues at coordinate 53,116 of NZ_JBNXVR010000002.1, forward strand.
CCAGATGATTTCGAGTAGAGGTCAAGATTTCCGCCTCACGCTCCAACCTCTCGGACGTATCTTGCAACTCCAAAAGATATTGTTGCTCAGTGGCCACTCCATAAAGGTTTCTGGCCACCCAGTAAGACAGTTCCGTTGGAAGATCTGGAATATCATCCGGAATATCAATATCTTGATCGGTCAACTTAGCCGATAGGCGAACAACATCTCGCAAGAGCTGATCAACTTCTGTCGCAAGAGGATGCAGATCTTTGCCACCAGCATCATCTTCAATCCATTCAACTAAACCAACCCGGTAAGGCTTTTCACGCACATATTCCAAAACTCTAAAACGCTGCTGCCCAAGAGTCATGACTTTCATACGATCGTCTGGAAGTCGGTGAAAGTTGGTGATTTCAGCACAACACCCAACACTTGCAATACTGTTGTCATTTGGATTGAACATTAGCACTCCAAAGCGGCGATCGCTTTGAAGAATCGTGTTCATCATAATCCGGTAGCGAAATTCAAAAATGTGAAGCGGAAGCTTCTGTCCTGGGAAAAGAACCAAATCTGGGAGGGGAAACAGCGGGAGCTCTCGCACCGCCACCGATGAAGAAGAAGCCATCGCAATTCCAGCAAAAAAGGGAGTTACATGTACTCAACCATTGATAAGCAAAGCCGCAAACCGCTTCGTAATCAATTCTTAAGTAATGAACTCCCTATAGTGTAACGTATCGCCTAATAGCATCAAAAGTAGCATGGCGATATTTTGAAATTTATAGCTTCACCTCGATATCTACGCCAGCAGGTAAATCCAACTTCATCAACGCATCGATTGTCTTCGACGAGGGCTGGTAAATATCAATAATCCGGCGGTGGGTGCGGGTCTCAAAGTGCTCCCGCGAATCTTTATCAACGTGGGGCGATCGCAGAACGCAATAGATCCGTCGCTTGGTCGGCAGGGGGATAGGTCCAATCGCTGTGGCGTTTGTGCGATTAGCCGTATCCACAATTTTTTCACAGGAAGTGTCAAGCAATCGGCGGTCGAACGCCTTGAGGCGAATCCGAATCTTTTGCTGCTGAATAGTTGCCATTAGATGATTCCAAATTTCAAGGTTCAGAAAAACTGGCTAGCCAGTATGGAAGCCTTACGACTTCAAAATGCACAAGATCTTTTCAGAAGAAGAGACCAGCAGCGAACTTCTGAGCTTGCTGCCGGCCTCCGAGCATCACTAGATTGTATTACTTAACAATCTTAGATACGACGCCAGCACCAATGGTCCGGCCACCTTCTCGAATTGCAAAACGCATTCCTTGCTCAATGGCGATCGCATTAATCAGCTCAACCGTCACTTTAATCCGGTCACCGGGCATCACCATTTCTGCATCGGAACCGTCGTCAGCGGTAAAAGCTTTGATCGTTCCAGTCACGTCGGTTGTACGCACATAGAACTGAGGCTTATAACCGGCGAAGAACGGAGTCTTACGACCACCTTCTTTTTCGGTCAACACGTACACTTCACCCTCAAACTGAGTGTGAGGTGTAATCGTGCTGGGCTTAGCAAGCACCATGCCGCGCTCAATGTCCTCTTTCTTAAGACCCCGGAGGAGGAGACCAGCGTTGTCGCCAGCCAGACCCTCATCTAGACTCTTCTTGAACATCTCGATACCAGTAACCGTGGTTTTGCGGGTTTCGCGAATGCCCACCAGCTCAACTTCTTCGTTGACTTTGACTTTTCCGCGCTCAATCCGACCAGTTGCAACCGTGCCTCGACCAGTAATGGTGAACACGTCTTCAACAGCCATCAAGAAAGGCTTGTCAACTTCACGCTCAGGCGTTGGAATGTGAGCGTCTACGGCATCCATCAGCTCATAAATCTTGTCAACCCACTGGTTGTCACCACGCTGGGTCTTGGGATTTTCGATCATGGCTTCCAGTGCCATCAAACCGGAACCCTTAATGATGGGAATATTGTCACCATCGAAGTCGTAGCTGCTCAGCAGTTCACGCATTTCCAGCTCAACCAGCTCAAGCAGTTCTTCGTCGTCAACTTGGTCAACCTTGTTCAAGAACACGACAATGCTGGGAACACCCACCTGACGAGCCAAGAGGATATGCTCCTTGGTTTGGGGCATTGCACCATCGGTTGCAGCCACAACCAGGATAGCACCATCCATTTGAGCCGCACCGGTGATCATGTTCTTCACGTAGTCAGCATGACCGGGGCAATCCACGTGAGCATAGTGGCGAACTTCGGTCTCGTACTCTACGTGAGCGGTATTAATTGTAATACCCCGTGCTTTCTCTTCAGGAGCAGCATCAATCTCGTCATACTTACGAGCTTGAGCCTGTCCATTTGCAGCAAGAGTCATGGTGATTGCTGCAGTCAGCGTGGTTTTACCGTGGTCAACGTGGCCAATCGTGCCAATGTTAACGTGAGGTTTAGTCCGTTCAAATTTTGCGCGTGCCATTGATTTATCCGTCCCTTTCTACTTACTAAGCGTTCCCTTTACTCTTAGCAATAATTGTCTCAGCCACATTCCGAGGTACCTCGTCATATTGACTGAACTCCATTGAAAATATGCCACGACCTTGGGTTTTAGACCGAATATCAGTAGCATATCCAAACATTTCCGCAAGCGGAACCTTGGCCGTCACCTTTGCAGTTCCCTGCTCAGTGTCCTGTCCTTCAATGTGACCACGACGAGAGTTGAGATCTCCGATGACGTTCCCGATGAAATCTTCAGGAACTTCCACCTCAACCTTCATCATAGGCTCTAATAGGACAGGTGATGCCTTCATCACGGCTTCTTTGATTGCCATAGAACCTGCAATCTTAAAAGCCATCTCAGAAGAATCCACATCGTGGTAGGAGCCATCCACGAGGGTAACCTTCAGATCGATCACCGGGTAACCTGCGAGAATACCAGATTCGCAGGCTTCTCTCATGCCCTGCTCAGCAGGATTGATGTATTCCTTAGGAATAACACCACCCACGATTTTGGACACAAACTCAAACCCACTTCCAACATCCCCCGGCTCAAGCTCGATAACAACATGGCCATATTGGCCCTTACCACCGCTCTGGCGGATAAACTTACCTTCTGCTCGAACCGATTTGCGAACCGTCTCGCGATAAGCAACTTGAGGAGCACCAACGTTCGCTTCAACCTTGTACTCACGCTTCATCCGATCCACCAGGATATCCAAATGCAGCTCGCCCATACCGGCAATTACAGTCTGGTTCGTTTCTGGATCAACACTGACGCGGAACGTTGGGTCTTCTTCTGAAAGTGCTTGCAGAGCTTTCGACAGCTTCTCCATATCTTGCTTTGTCTTGGGCTCAACCGCAACAGAGATTACTGGCTCAGGAACAAACAAAGACTCCAAAATAATGGGCGATGCTTCATCACAAAGCGTATCTCCTGTAAAAGTGTCTTTCATGCCAAGCACAGCACCCAAATCGCCAGCCCGCAACTCTTCTACCTCTTGGCGCTGGTCAGCCTTGAGAACTATCAAGCGCGAAATCCGCTCTTTTTTGTCTTTTGTAGCGTTGTAGATGTAGCTGCCTTTAGTGAGTACACCAGAGTAAACGCGAATAAAGGTGAGCCTGCCATACGGATCGGCCATGATCTTGAACGCAAGCGCGGCTAGAGGAGCATCGTCATCCGCAGAGCGAGTGGCAGTCGAACCATCTGGTAACAAGCCCTGAATTGGAGGAACGTCCAAAGGAGAAGGAAGATAGTCAATTACAGCGTCCAAAAGAAGCTGAACTCCCTTATTTTTGAAGGCTGAACCGCAAAGAATAGGGACAATTGTGCCATCAATCGTTCCTTTACGCAGAGCAGCTCGAATCTCGCCTTCTGACAGGTCTTCTCCCTCTAGGTATTTTTCAGTGAGCGTGTCATCTGTTTCCGCTGCGGACTCAACGAGCTTGAGCCGATACTCTTCGGCCAACTCCCGCATATCACTGGGAATATCAACTACCTCAATATCCGTTCCGATATCGTTTTTGTAGATGTAGGCTTTCATCCGCACTAAATCTACAACACCGCGCAAATTATCTTCACTGCCAATTGGAATTTGGACAGGAACAGCATTCGTACGGAGGCGATCGCGCACCTGATTGTAAACCTTAAAGAAATCGGCACCTGTCCGATCCATCTTGTTGATAAAGATGATTCGAGGAACTCGATAGCGATCGGCTTGCCGCCAGACCGTCTCGGTTTGAGGCTGTACGCCACCAACGGAACACAAAACAGTGATCACGCCATCTAGAACTCGCATTGAGCGCTCAACCTCAATCGTGAAATCCACGTGGCCGGGCGTATCAATGATGTTGATTTTGTGCTCTAGAGCACCTGTTTGAGGCTGAGTCGGACTTTCGGGATCACGCTTAACCCAAGAGGTGCTGATAGCTGCCGCCGTGATGGTAATGCCGCGCTCCCGCTCCTGCTCCATCCAATCGGTTGTAGCGTTCCCATCGTGAACTTCGCCGATTTTATGCACAACGCCAGAATAGTAGAGAATTCTTTCTGTAGTTGTGGTTTTACCAGCATCAATATGGGCAGCGATTCCAATATTTCTAACTAGCTCTAATGGAATACTACGCACCACGGCTACCTCCTTCAAGCACTGCCGCAATAACTTAACGCAACTGCGTCTGTTAAGATTCTATACTTTTGCTCTATGGCTCAGCAGAATCTAAAAATTCAACCCGCGATCGCCAGAAAAATTTTAGTAGCGATAGTGAGCAAAGGCCTTGTTAGCCTCAGCCATTTTGTGGGTTTCTTCGCGCTTACGGATAGAGCTACCAGTCTCATTTGCGGCATCCATCAGCTCGTTTGCCAACTTGCCAGCCATCGTGCGGCCCGACCGGCTACGAGAAAACTGAATCAACCAGCGGAGAGCCAAAGCAGTACCCCGATCGGCCCGAACTTCCATAGGAACCTGATACGTTGCACCGCCGACTCGGCGAGCCTTAACCTCAACCAAAGGCGTAGCATTGCGAACGGCTCTTTCGAATGTTTCCAACGGGTCGGAACCAGTACGCTCTTCAATCAATTTAAAGGCATCGTAAACAATTCGATAGGCCAGAGACTGCTTGCCGGAGTACATCAAGCGGCGCACCAACATACTCACCAAACGGCTCCCATAGGTGGGATCTGGAGGAACCGGACGCTTTTGAACAACTGTACGACGAGACATAGCTTGAATAAATGTAAACGGTTTGACGATAGTGGGCCGGGAGTGGCAGGAAGAGGTGGAAGACATAGGAAGAACCCAGCCGAACATTGCCACCGCTATTGCCACCAAGCTGACAAGCAGTCATCACGCTTAAAAGAATCAAGCTCTTAATCTAGAGCTCGATTCACCAAGCGCTTGACTCTGACGTGATACCAAAACTTGGATGCGCCTTAGGATGCTGCCTTAGGACGCTTTGCCCCATACTTGGAGCGACCTTGCTTACGGTCTTTCACTCCAGCAGTATCGAGGGTGCCACGAACAATATGGTAACGCACACCGGGCAGGTCTTTAACCCGGCCACCTCGAATCATCACCACAGAGTGTTCCTGCAAGTTATGACCGATACCTGGAATATATGCTGTAACCTCGAAGCCAGAGGTTAAGCGAACCCGCGCGACCTTACGTAGTGCGGAGTTGGGCTTTTTGGGCGTAGTGGTGTACACCCGGGTACACACACCGCGCCGCTGAGGACAACTTTTCAACGCAGGCGACTTGGTTTTCTTGCTGGCTTTCTGACGCTCGGTTCTAATTAGCTGTTGAATAGTAGGCATGGGCTCTGGTGTACTACGCCTCTCGACATTTGTCTAAAGTTTTCACAGTCTCCTACTATACTGATTTTTGTGGATTTGTGTCAATTCGCTGTCAAGAAAGTTGCCGGTATCATGGAGTTAGGGATGCGATCGCATTTCGGCTATTTTCGCTGAATCGGCAGGAGCAGAGTTTCTGACTGAAACTCATCGCCATCGCCATTGAAATTGAGGCAATCGCTCATCACCGATTCCCCCTACAGACACTGATCCCACCAGACGGCCTTCCACCGCTATCAACATTATCCGTTTCAAATTCAACCTAGTTTAACCGCATTCAGATGCATGAAGCCTGGAACGATCCAGCACTCGTGTGTATCTAGGGCAAGCATTGCTCATCAGACTCGATCGTTGCCGACGGGTTTGTTGTGAAAGAATTGCCACAACCGCAACTTGATGCCGCTTTGGGATTATGAAAGCGAAACCCCCCACCCATCAGATCTTGCGAGTAGTCAACAAACAGGCCCTCAATTAAGTCCAAACTCGCCGGGTCAACATAGATGGGTAAGCCTTCCTGCTCATACATATGGCTAGGATTTGCGATCGCATGATCAAAGCTTAGGGCATAGTAATAGTCGGCACACCCACCGGGCTGCACGCTCACTCGAAGCGCTGCATTGGGTTGAGCATAGCGACTCATTAAACGATTCACCTCTGCAAGAGCAGCTGGACTCAGTTGAATCATGGCAGGTGGATAGGTGTTTCTTTTACGTGAATGGGAATCAAAATGGCGATCGCTATTTTACCCTGCTTTGTTTGCAAACCATAAGCTTGCCTTGGCTCAGTTCCAACCATTGATTCCAAGCATTAGTCTGATTTCACTTAGTTTTCAACGCATTTGAATTGATCCCTAATTTGATTTCCCAATTAATACCAGCTTCGGATCACGCCAAGCATTTATTTTTGCCTGCGCAACGCACATACAAAAATAGGCTTTTGTGAGGTGTAGACAGCGCTCAACCCTCACAAAAGCCTTGAACCAAAACTAGCTTTCAATCAGCTGATTAAATCTAGTGTGTTGATGTTGTGGACAGCATACTTCACATCCTATCCACAATACCGATGCGTCAATCCTGAGTGTTCAATTCATTCAACCTGTAGCTCAACCTATAAAAAAGGCTTCAACTTGAAGCCTTTTGAAAAGCAGTAGTTAGGTATATCACTCAAGCAAAACCTGAAAGAATTGCAGCATCAGCCTTAATAAGCGACGCCTATGTGCAAGCCTTAAACACTTGAAACAAATTGAAGCCAGCTATTAGAGAGATGATCCGGATAGCAGCACAACTCTCACACAAGGATTGAGACCTGTGCTACTTATCGGTTCGTGCGTAGTCGTCTTGATAACGCACAATGTCATCTTCTCCCAAATATTCGCCATTCTGCACTTCAATCAGAATCAAAGGAATCACTCCAGGATTCTCGAGACGGTGAGATGTACAGGGAGGAACATAGGTTGACTGATTACTAAAGAGCAACATCTCGTTTTCGCCGCACACGACCTTCGCAGTACCAGATACCACAATCCAGTGTTCACTGCGGTGGTGGTGCATTTGCAGGCTCAACCGATGACCTGGCTTGACCTCAATCCTCTTAATTTTGTAGCCTTTGCCCTCTTCCAGGACGGTGAAAGCGCCCCACGGCCTTAGCTCAGTTGCAGCAATGCCTTTCAACGTTGGGGAAGAAGGTAAAGCAGATACGGAGGGTTGAGTTACTTCTTTCGCTTGAGCCACGATCTCTCTCCTTGTGAATGAGGGCAAAGCCTGTGCCGAAAAGCTTGCACAGCAACGGCGCGATTCAGGAATTCATGATGAATCACCCTAACCATAGCAAGAGGTACAGGATGGCTGTCATCCGCAAATTCCTATATCTCGACATTTAAACCAAAGCTTTATTGAGGGCAAAGACGGGTTCACTCCAACTTCAAAAACGCTAGTCACTTGGGCTAAAAGTTTTTTGCCCTTCGCAGATGCGTCTTCGATGAGCAAATTCAATGAGCAAAATGCATTCCCTGCGTCACCTTTGCAGCCTAGTGAGCCTTACAGCCTTGTTTGTAAATCTTGGTTTAAACCCCAAAAACAAGGCCTAACAGCGATCTACAGAACGGTTTTTAAGGAGAAGGCTGAAGAAAAACACCAATGCCGTTGTGAACTCGAGCTGCGGTTCTGGGAGAACGGTTAATGATCTGCCCGCCTAAAAGTAGCGCAGTTGAGCTGCCCCCGTCCAAATTCAAGGCATCAACAGCGCCCAACTGCTGCATAATTTGCGCCATTTCCTGCAAGGTGGGGCCACGACTATCGATTCGATTTTGCACGGTGACCAACATGACCTCGCCATTGGGGCGTTTACCAATCGCACTGCGCACAGCTGCTTGCTGAATGAATGCTTGAGAAAAACCCTCACTTTGAGCATTGAGAACGATTTGTCCGTTCTGCATCAGCAGCGGTCCTGCTCCCATAATTTGCGGAAAGGCATCGAAATCATTGGGCGATGTTGGCAACCGAAGTTGTACCGTGGCGCCAACCGGAAGGGCTGCCAAGAAGTTTTCTTCGGCTCGAACAACAAGCAGATAGCCGCTAGCAGGAATTGGGATGGTTGACTGGCCGACTGCGCCTCCAGTCCGCCGATCGGTAATGCGATCGCCCTCCACCACCAGCACAGTCTCTGCATCCAAAATTGGCGTGTAGACATTCCCCCAGGCTGGCGTATAGACCGACAGTCCAGCCCCAACATAGCCACTATTCAGGGAAAAAATTGGCAGTGTTGCATTTGTAGAAGTCACGACAGACCCTGGCAAGTTGAGGCGGCCAAATCGCGTATCACCTCTCTCGTTCCAGGCGATCGCCCCCCGATTCAGAATCGGCCCCGATAGCCACTGTCCGTCACGCCGAACCGCTCCCAACGGTAGTTGATTGTTGCGATTGAAGAACCCTGCATTGATGGCACCCGCAGCCTGCCACTGAGCCGCCATGGACACCAGGGGAGCTGTGCCAGGCATGCCATTCGGGTTCGCCCAAATCGGCTTGAGGCTTAGGCCCGGCTGGCGCAGATTGAGGTGAAACGCCACCACGGGAAATCGGCTACTGCCAAGCGTGACATAGCGCTGCTGCCACCGCATTCCCGGAGCCCAAGCGATATCGCGCTCCACCATAGCATCAGGTCGGATATCGATGACCAAACGATTGGGGTTGGGTAGCGTCGATACACGAAACGGGGCGTTGGCGGGAATGCCAACCTGGAGCACCGCTCGATTTTCTTGGGGGGCAATTCTTAAGCCGGTGATGCGGTTCCCGGCAATTGGTACAAAGCCTGATGCGATCGCCGGATTAATAGCAGCATCGATTGTCACGACCAACTGATCAGCTTGTTCCGTCACACGCCAACTGGCTCGTTGGTTCAGATCCACCACAATGCGATCGCCCCATACCTGTCGTCCTTGGCGAACTCCCACCACCTGCGCAGGCTGAGTCGCAATCCTCAAAGCATTACCCGCAAAATCAACCTGCCAACCCAACTGTCGAGCCAGATCGGTAATATCCAAAAAACGATACTGCTGAGTCAGCCAGGTGGAGACAACAAACGGTTCTGCTTGGGGATCAGAAAACCACTGAATCGTCTGACGGCTTGGGTCAGCACTATTCAACATCTCCACACCAAATGCCTGCATCAGGCTAGTATCCGCCAACCCAATTCGCTGCTGCCTGAGGCTCCACACCGCAGGCACGGTTACTCCATTCAAAATGATTTGAGTGCCTTGGCGAGCAGGGGCAATATCATCCAACGCTTGAGCCAGCGACGGCAACCAGGATTGTGTCATGGTTGTTTGTTGTTGCATGGCAGCCAGCTCTCGACCCGCCTTGACAGGATTACTCAAAACAAACCAGTGCCCTGCCAACACAATTGAAGACGCAACCGCCAATCGCTTATACCGCTGAAATTGAGACATAAGAGCAGTGAACTGTCGAGGCTGCAAAGAAGGAGGAATATTCACAAAGCCAAACAATTTCTTACAATTAAAAGAGGAAGCTCAAAACGAACGAACAGAAATAGCACGCTGAGCAATCAGCCCTCAAACGCTTCGACTATCAGCGAGCTAGAACTCAGTTAAGGCAGTAGAGTCAGCATTGGATTGATTAGTTCCGAATTCAACCCAGTTTCAAATTCCAATCATGCACCCCAATCTTAAGCCCCCTGTTCTGCAAGGTTGGTTTGCTGCATTTAGCCATGAGTCCTAAGTCAATGATCTTCAATCAATGATTTAGGGACGTTTGGTTATGTGCAGGCGATCGCCCGTTGTTTGCTTGCAGTGAGCACAATCATAGACTCGGCATTCCATAAATGGGAACAAAGCGATACGAAGCATTACAACTCTCTGAAACGGTTTCCGCTGCCTCCATTTATCCCGAAACCATGAGGGATTGCATAAGCTCTCCTCTTTCTATATGATCTTGACTCTGACTCTTCTTTGGAAGAAAGCTTCTTAACCTAAGCAGGATCCGGTTCAGCTCCTTTATTTGAGTGCAGTAAAGGTTTTGCTGATTGGTGCTAGCGCCAGCGATTCACCCCATTTCTGCTGAAGCGTGGAAGACACAGCATCGCCGTTGCGAACCACTGTACCACCATAAAAAGTCATGCATTTATTAATCTGGATCGTAAGCCCAATCCTAAAGTGAATGAGCATTCCAGGCGAATGTCCTTAGGTGGGTAGCGTCAGGCTTAGGCAATGCAGCAATTACCAGCAACCGCCAGCGTTCGTCGTCTCTAAGTTGTACAAGTTGTACGGTTCTTAGTCGGTATTCAACAAAGAAACCACAGCTGCTACCGGGCAATTTGCCATTGCTCAAACCGTCTTGTCAGGCCAGTCAGGGAAATCAAAGGAATCGGGAAACACAGTAGAGCGGTACAGCAGAGCGGTACAGCACACCATTAATCAGTAGACCAAAGTATAAAGTTGTCGTATGGGTGATACACGCGTGAATCAAAGCAAGCCAATGGAGCAAGCAGTGGATGCAGGATACGCTGGGCAGCGCTGGTTAGTCGAAGAGCGGGATGCCTGTGGAGTCGGATTTATTGCTGACCAGCAAGGACGGGCCAGCCACGACTTGGTGGCTAAGGCGCTTTCTGCGCTCGCGTGTTTGGAGCATCGAGGCGCGTGTAGTGCAGACCAAGATTCGGGCGATGGCGCTGGAATCATGACTGCCATTCCTTGGGGGCTTCTCACCGCTTGGTTGAACACCCAAAGTATTTCCCTCAGCGATACCAGCACGATTGGGGTTGGGATGCTGTTTTTGCCACAAACTGAGGCGGCGGCTGCGATCGCCCGTGAGACCGTCAACCGAGTGCTGGCCGAGTGCAACTTAAACGTGTTGGCTTGGCGAGATGTCCCTGTGAAGCCCGAACTGCTGGGAGTACTTGCCCGCGACAACCAGCCCACAATTGCCCAGGTTATTGTGCAGGCTACCGTCTCTGGCGATGAGCTAGAGCGGCAACTCTTCTTGGCTCGTAAGCGCATGTTGCGGGCTCTGGCCGCCGACGCATCGTTGTCGGCCAACCATGAGCTAGCTTCAAATGATTTCTACGTGTGCTCATTCTCGAACCGCACCATCGTCTACAAGGGCATGGTTCGCTCTGCCGTGTTGGGAGAGTTCTACCTGGATCTGCAACAGCCTACCTACGAAAGCGTCTTTGCGGTATACCATCGACGGTTCAGCACCAACACCATGCCTCGCTGGCCTTTGGCTCAGCCCATGCGCTTGCTAGGGCACAACGGTGAGATCAATACCCTTTTGGGCAACATTAACTGGATGCGGGCTCGGGAAGCCGATCTCTCTCATCCCTATTGGGGAGACAGTTTAGCCGACCTCAAGCCAACGGTTCGTTCCGAGAACAGCGACTCTGCCAACTTAGACAACGTGTTTGAACTGTTGGTTCGTTCTGGACGAGAGCCGTTGGAAGCGCTGATGCTGATGGTGCCAGAAGCGTATCGCAATCAGCCTGATCTGAAAGACCATCCTGAAATCGTGGATTTTTACGAATATTACAGCGGCATCCAGGAGCCGTGGGATGGCCCTGCTCTGCTCGTCTTTAGTGATGGCAATGTGGTTGGAGCTTCCCTGGATCGCAACGGTTTGCGCCCTGCCCGCTACGCGATTACCCGCGATGGGTACATCGTTGTAGCATCCGAGGCTGGAGTTATTGACATTGCAGAAAGTGAGGTTGTTGAAAAGGGACGCTTGGGTCCTGGTCAAGCGATCGCTTTTGATCTTAGAACTCGCACCGTTCTCAAAAATTGGGACATCAAGCAAAAAATTGCCAGCCGCAAGCCCTATGGCGTTTGGCTACAAGAGAATCGGCTTGAACTAGCCCAACAGCCCCTACAGCAAGAGGCTCAGCTCGACAGCGGCACACTTCTGAAGCATCAAGTGGCCTTTGGCTACACCTCTGAAGATGTGGAAATGATCATTGAGGATATGGCCTCGAAGGGAGCCGAACCCACCTTCTGTATGGGTGACGATATTCCCCTGGCTATCCTCTCCGAAAAGCCACATATCCTATACGACTACTTCAAGCAGCGCTTTGCCCAGGTGACCAACCCGGCGATTGACCCTCTGCGCGAAAAGCTGGTGATGTCGCTAACGATGCAGTTAGGTCGTCGGGGCAACCTGCTCGACGAAAAGCCGGAGTATGCTCGTCTGCTCAGCCTGAAGTCGCCTGTTCTCAGCGACACTGACTTGGAAGCAGTTCGTCAGTCGGACATTGCCACCGCTTCGTTATCGACGCTGTACGACATTTCCGCAGGGCCGGACGGTTTGCAAGCTGCTGTCAACCGTTTGTGCGATCGCGCTGTGGAAGCGGTTCGGAACGGGGCGGATATTCTAATCCTGAGCGATCGCCTCACCTCTGAAGGCGGCACCACACAGCTCACCCCCACTCAAAGCTACGTACCACCGCTGTTGGCCGTTGGAGCAGTGCACCACCACCTAATCCGCCAAGGGCTGCGGATGAACGCATCGCTGGTGATAGACACCGCCCAATGTTGGAGCACTCACCATTTTGCTTGCCTAATTGGCTATGGTGCCAGTGCCGTGTGTCCTTATCTGGCGCTAGAAACGGTCCGCCATTGGTACAACAGCCCCAAAACTCAAAAGCAAATTGAAACGGGCAAAATCGAAGCCATCGACATGGCTCAAGCGCAGCAAAACTATCGCAGCGCTCTAGAAAAAGGACTGCTCAAGATCCTGTCCAAGATGGGAATTTCGCTGTTGTCTAGCTACCACGGTGCCCAAATTTTTGAGGCGATTGGCATTGGCTCAGATCTACTGCAACTCGGCTTTTGGGGAACGGCATCTCGCTTGGGCGGGTTAACGGTCTCCGACCTGGCTCATGAAGTCATGTCTTTCCACAGCCGCGCCTTCCCAGAGCTATCGCTGAAGAAGTTGGAAAACTTTGGCTTTGTACAGTATCGGCCCGGTGGGGAATACCACATGAACAGCCCCGAAATGGCGAAGTATTTGCACAAAGCGGTAGATACCAAGAGCTATGACCACTACGAGTTGTACAAGAAGTATCTGTCGGAGCGACCGATTACCGCTCTGCGGGATTTGTTAGATATGGAGAGCGATCGCCCCTCCGTTCCCTTGGAAGAGGTGGAGTCGGTTGCCGATATTGTGCAGCGGTTCTGTACGGGCGGCATGTCGTTGGGGGCTCTATCCCGTGAGGCCCACGAAACCTTGGCGATCGCCATGAACCGGATCGGCGGCAAGTCCAACTCAGGTGAAGGTGGCGAAGATCCCATTCGTTTCAAGGTGTTAGATGATGTGGATGGTCAGGGATCATCTTCCCTGTTACCGCACCTTAAGGGCTTGAAGAATGGCGATACTGCTAGCTCCGCCATTAAGCAAATTGCCTCGGGTCGCTTTGGCGTCACCCCTGAGTATCTGATGAGCGCCAAGCAACTGGAAATTAAGATTGCTCAGGGAGCTAAGCCCGGTGAAGGCGGACAACTTCCCGGCAAGAAGGTCAGTCCCTACATTGCCATGCTGCGCCGCTCCAAGCCGGGAGTCACGCTCATTTCGCCGCCGCCTCACCACGACATTTACTCCATTGAAGATTTGTCGCAGCTGATCTTTGACCTGCACCAAATTAACCCCACGGCGCAGGTATCGGTGAAGCTCGTGGCGGAAGTGGGCATTGGCACCATCGCCGCTGGTGTGGCCAAGGCCAACGCCGACATCATTCAGATCTCAGGCCATGACGGCGGTACGGGCGCATCGCCCCTCAGCTCGATTAAGCATGCGGGTAGCCCCTGGGAGCTGGGCCTATCTGAGGTGCATCGCGTGCTGATGGAAAACCAACTGCGCGATCGCGTCCTGCTGCGAGTGGATGGCGGTATCAAAACCGGGTGGGATGTTCTGATGGGTGCCCTCATGGGTGCCGAGGAATTTGGCTTTGGCTCCATTGCCATGATTGCCGAAGGCTGCATCATGGCTCGGATCTGCCATACCAACAATTGCCCTGTCGGTGTCGCCAGCCAGCGCGAAGATTTGCGCAAGCGCTTTACGGGCATTCCCGAGCATGTGGTCAATTTCTTCTACTTTGTGGCGGAAGAAGTGCGATCGCTCTTGGCTCGTTTGGGCTACCGCTCTCTGCAAGAGGTTGTGGGACGCTCGGATCTCCTAAAAATGCGAGAAGGGGTCAGCTTAACCAAGACTCAGGCGTTGAATTTGGACTGCTTGACCAAACTGCCCAATACCCGCACCGATCGCTCTTGGCTAAGCCATGAAACCGTTCACAGCAACGGCCCAGTATTGGATGATGAACTGCTGGCCGATCCGGCCATTCAGGCTGCGATCGCCCAACAAAGCACTGTCACCAAACAGGTGAGCGTTTGCAATACCGACCGCACCGTTGGGGCACGTCTTGCTGGGGCGATCGCCAAGCAATACGGCGACAACGGATTTGCTGGGCACATCAACCTTCAGTTCGAAGGCAGCGTTGGCCAAAGCTTTGGTGCATTCAACCTCGCTGGCATCACCCTAGAGTTAACTGGCGAAGCCAACGACTACGTAGGTAAGGGCATGAATGGTGGCGAAATCATCATCAAGCCGTCCAAGGCGGTGACTTACGATCCGGCGCAAAATGTCATTATTGGCAACACCTGTTTGTACGGAGCAACAGGTGGTAGCCTCTTCGCCAATGGCCAAGCAGGCGAACGGTTTGCCGTTCGGAATTCCCTTGGTCGTGCAGTTGTAGAAGGCGTTGGCGATCACTGCTGCGAGTACATGACCGGCGGTGTCGTCGTTGTATTAGGCCGCACCGGGCGCAACGTAGGAGCGGGCATGACTGGCGGTTTGGGCTATTTCTTGGATGAAGAGGGGAACTTCTCAGACAAAGTGAATCCCGAAATCGTCAAGATTCAGCGCATTGTCAGTCCTGTGGGCGAGCGGCAGCTCAAAGATTTGCTGGCTGCCCATGCTGAAAAAACCGGCAGCCAGAAGGCTCAGCACATCTTGGCAAACTGGGCCGAATACCTGCCCAAGTTTTGGCAAGTTGTACCACCTTCCGAAGTTAGCAGCCCAGAAGTCACCATCGAAGAAGAAAAGGTGCTCACTCCCACTCCTTAACGCCGAATCCGTATCGAAAAGCAGTCAATCTTAGACTGCTTTTCTTAAGATGTGACGAATACAAAAGGGTCTGCCGCACTGTAGCAGACCTTTTTCTTGTGGTAGCGATCGCCATTTCGACGAAAACAGGTTTGAGGGCAGGCTTACCGTCCTCAAGCCCACCTTCACGCTTCACTCCGCTGGCAACAGCGAACAGGTGTTTTCCTGCTTTTTGTGAACCCAAATTCGTTACTTCTGAACCACTCGCATTCGCTGAAGCCAAGAGTAGAACAGAACTAGAAGACAGTCCGGCCTGTTATATCGTTTCTATAGTTAGGGAACTATGAAGTTAAGGCTTATTGGACTCATCCATTCTCAGCATTCCTGTTCCCAGTCGATATTTAACTTGTGATCAACCTTGCAGATTATGCCGTCTTCTCTTGTGAATTCGAACCATAACAATCCCGCTCTCAAGATTTTGGAATCTCGGCAAGTCTATACCCCTTGCCACATCTATATGCCCGAAACAGGGGAGCGATCGCCTGCGATCGCCTATCAGGGTGAATACTACAGCTTCTTTCGAGTCGAAGCAACGCGGCAACGGGCCATTGAAGTCGCCACCAAACTTCAGCGCAACTATCATCCCATCATTACTCAAATCCCAAAAGGCTACGCGATTTGGACATTGGAGGCTCAAGCCCAAGCAGCCCAAATGGCGTCGGGCACCATTGCCACCGAATTGGCCCAATTTGGCGAGCCTGCGTATCACTTGCTGATATCGCCGGGGCAATATACTCCCTGCTTAATTCGAGTGCCCGACTTAGACCAATCGCTTCAGGCGATCGCCTACAACAATCTCTTCTACAGCCTCTTCAAAAGCGTCTCGACGATTGAGGAAGCGATCGACATTACCAAGCGACTTCCGCCGGGTGATCGGGCCGTCATCACCAAACAAACGGGTCGCTACAGTTTGTGGATTCATGAACCCGAAGCTTACCGAGCTTAAATGGCCCAATCCCCATCCAACAGCAACACCTCAGTAGCTCAGCCCGTTTGCCATTTCCTGAGAGACATTCAATAAAAAAAGAGGCCCTTTTGGAGCCTCTTTTTTTAAGTTTTATCGATGAGCATTGTCACTCAACCATTTTGAAGTACTAGATGCGGATTAGTACTAGATGCTGATTTCAGCCAAATCGCGGCACATGTGGTCAAACGGAGCATCCACAAAGCTGGCATCAGGAATTCCAGCAGCCGTGATTCGTTCTTTCACAATGTCTTTCATGATTTGAATACCGCGCACCGTTGGGCCAACGGGCACTCCCAACGAATTGTAGGTTTCGCGCAGCCCTTGCAACACGCGCTCATCCAGCACATTCATATTTCCGGCCACAAGCGCATAGCTAGCGTAGCGCAGATAGTAATCCATATCGCGCAGGCAAGCTGCATATCGACGAGTGGTGTAAGCGTTGCCACCCGGACGAATTAACTCAGGTACCTCTTCAAACAGCGCCAAGCCTGCTTGCTTCACGATGGCGGCAGCATCGCTATTAATCACACCTGCGGCTTGCACTCTTGCCATGCCGGTATCGAAATAGGACTTCAGGGTGTCGATCGCATCCCGATCCAAATATTTGCCCTTTGTGTCGTAGCTACCAATCAAGCTGGTTACTGCGTCCCGCATGCATGAATCTCCCAAATCTCTACCAAAATTCAAATTCGCTAAGCAAGTAGACCGTTTTATAACGTCACCTGAATTCGCCCATCATGTGCTAGCTCAGCCAGGCGAGAATCTTGCCAAACCGACCAGGTTCATCGCTAACGTGTTACATCGGGAAGATCCCAACATGACTCGCTGATTCCACATTCAATTGGGCTTTTCTTAAAATCATTAAGGTCAAGTTTATCACGCAGGAATCGCTGGTTTTGGAACGGAAACCCCTGATATCACCTGTCTTCAGATTAAGTTTTATGTCGACCGCTGCACGAATTCAGCAACATCCAAAACCCAAATCCGCATTCTTGACCCACCCCAACCGTTGAGCGATCGAGTAGGGCACTACATTTCAGCGCCAGGGCAATCGCCCATTTACCCTTCCTGCCAGAGCAAACACCCTTGAAAGATCCAAATGGTTTGACGGAAGAAGTCATTTTGTGATTTCGTATACAAAATCTACCCATCTCACTCCATAGGATGATTCAGGTACAGCAGCTCCTAATTCGATTCAATTAGGACTCTTCTGCAGCTATCCATCTTGCTTGAGAGAGGATTTGTTCGATTTCCTCAGGGCAATGTAGGGCAGCACTTAGTATTGATTTTGCTCAGGACGAAGGAGTAATTCATGGCCATGACCCCCGATGACGTCTTGCGTCAGATTAAAGACCAAGACATTAAGATGATCGACCTTAAGTTCATCGATATGCCAGGTATTTGGCAGCACCTCACGGTGTATCAAGATCAGATTGATGAAAGCAGCTTTACAGACGGCGTACCCTTCGATGGGTCTAGCATTCGGGGTTGGAAGGCTATCAACGAGTCTGACATGTCCATGGTTCTCGATGCCAGCACCGCCTGGATCGACCCTTTCATGAAAGAGCCCACTCTGAGCGTCATCTGCCAGATTAAAGAGCCCCGCACCGGAGAGTGGTATTCTCGCTGCCCTCGCGTGATTGCAACCAAAGCCGTTGAGTATTTGAAGTCTACCGGCCTTGGTGACACCGCATTCTTTGGCCCTGAAGCCGAATTCTTCATCTTCGAAGACGTTCGTTTTGATCAAAACGAGCACGAAGGCTATTACCACGTTGATAGCATTGAAGGTCGCTGGAATACTGGTAAAGTAGAGCCCGGTGGAAACAAAGCCTACAAGCCTCGCTACAAAGAAGGCTATTTCCCCGTAGCCCCCACCGACACCTCGCAAGACATGCGCACCGAAATGCTGCTGACCATGGCTAAGTGCGGTGTGCCCATTGAAAAGCACCACCATGAAGTGGCTTCGGGCGGTCAGTGCGAACTCGGCTTCCGCTTTGGCACCTTGATTGAAGCAGCCGACTGGCTGATGACCTACAAGTACTGCATTAAGAACGTAGGGATGAAGTATGGCAAGACCATTACCTTCATGCCTAAGCCCGTCTTCAACGACAACGGTTCCGGCATGCACACCCACCAGTCTATTTGGAAGGATGGGCAGCCGTTGTTTGCCGGCGATCAGTACGCCGGCTTGAGCCAAATGGCGCTGTGGTACATCGGTGGTATTTTGAAGCATGCCCCTGCGCTGCTGGCTTTCACCAACCCCACTACCAACTCCTACAAGCGCTTGGTGCCTGGTTTCGAGGCTCCTGTAAACTTGGCTTACTCGCAGGGTAACCGCTCAGCTTCCGTGCGGATTCCCTTGTCGGGTAGCAACCCCAAGGCCAAGCGTCTTGAGTTCCGTTGTCCCGATGCAACCTCCAACCCTTACTTGGCGTTTGCAGCGATGCTGTGCGCAGGTATCGACGGGATCAAGAACCAAATTGATCCGGGTTCCCCGTTGGATGTGGACATCTACGACCTCAGCCCTGAAGAGTTGGCGAAGATTCCTTCGACCCCCGGCTCGCTGGAAGATGCGTTGAGCAGCCTGGAGAAGGATCATGAGTTCTTGACAACCACTGGCGTCTTCACTGAAGACTTTATTGCCAACTGGATCAATTACAAGCTCGACAACGAAGTAAACCCCATGCGTCTACGTCCGCATCCCTACGAGTTTGCGCTGTACTACGACTGCTAAGGGCATGACGTTGAGCCTAACTTTGGTAAACGATGCTTTAGGTCAGTAAAGGAAGGGGAGCTACCTGTTAGTTCCCTTTTTTTTAACAATTCGATCGCTCGTTATTTGGTCTGCATAATGTGGACACCATCCCAATTTGGCGGCGGTGGTGTAAGGAGGTAGGCATGCGCCCGTTCTAGATGCACCAACACGGCACGATCGCCCTCTTTGATTCGCCTTGCCTGCTCAAAGCAACGAATGGCATCCTGAAATCGTTGGTGTTTGTAGGCGTGGCGGCCTTGTTGGTACAGGTGCAAAAATTCTTGCATTGGGTCAGGTAGGGGATGGGTGCGATCGCCCAATAGTTCATAAATATCCACTGGCTGCGTTTTTCCTTTAACCTGAATGCGATCGAGTTCTCGTACCCATACCTGTTCGCGGCAAAGCCCGTAGGTAAACTCACTCAAAATAATGTCGCACCCGTATTCCTTCGTCACCCCCTCCAAACGAGAGCTAATATCGACCCCGTTGCCGATCACGGTGTAATCCATGCGCTTTTGAGAGCCAATATTGCCAGATACCACCTCGCCTGAGCTAATGCCAATACCAATCCGAATTGTCGGCTGATTTGAAATGCGACGATGCTCGTTAAATTCTGCCAATCGCCGCCGCATATCCAACGCCGACTGAACCGCCATGGCCGCATGGTTGTGCAAAGGTAAGGGAGCGCCAAATACCGCCATCAGCGCATCGCCAATAAACTTATCCAGCGTGCCTTCATAATTGAACACCGCCTCCACCATCGTCTCGAAGTAATTATTCAGCAGCGCCACCACATCTGCCGCTTCCATATGCTCTGTCAGGCTGGTGTAACCACGAATATCGGAAAACAGGATAGTCACGTCTTTACGCTCGCCCACCATGAGGGCATCTTCCCCTAGGGCCATCACTCGCTCCGCAACTCCCGGAGTCATGTAGCGGTACATGGTGGCTTTCATCCGCTTCTCTTGGCTAATGTCTTCCAGCACCACTAAGCCACCCTTGACCTTGCCTTCGGGATTGGTTAGAGGATTAATTGTGAGATTGATACTGCGCTCGATTTCGTGGATATCCGAGGCAGGAAGGGGACTGGGAAGCCCTATCTCGAATGGTGGGGCTGAGGCAGCAGGCAACAGAGGTTGGGATGAATCGGAGACGTGGGCAAGCACAGAAGAAGCGGGGTCTTGGTTCCAGGCCAAGTATTCGTTGGGATGAGTGGGCGATCGCACCGCTAATACATGGCTCAATCCAGCCTGACACTGTTCGTTTTCGACTAACGATTTCATTTCGTAAGTGCCGACAACCAGGCTTTGCTCCGGTACATAATGGCGTGCGCCCGTTTTTAAGCTATCCTCCAGCCGAAACTTGAGGTTTTCGATGGGAGCAATTTCCCAGACAAACCGCCCAATCAAATGCTTGAGCCACAGCTCCTGCTGAAAACCCTCTTCGCGCTTGGTTGGGCAGCCCAGCAGTGCGAGCGCCGCTTCGTTAATCGTGACGATGCGACCTTCCATATCTGTCGAAATGACCGCATCCGATAAGCTTTGCAAAATGTCCTTTTGATACTGGCGCTCCAGCAGCACCCGTTCAAAGAGCTGGGCATTTTCCAGCGCAATGCCCGCCTGAATATTGAACGCCTGCATGAATTCTTCGTCGGAAGTGTTGAAGGTACCCTGAAGCTTATTGATGAGCTGCGTCACGCCAATCAGTTTTCCCTCAGAATTGAACACGGGCATGCACAGAATGGTGTGAGTTTGATAGCCCGTCAGCTGATCAGCAGAGGGATCGAAGCGTGGATCTTCGTACGCATTGGCAATGTTGAGGCTTTGACCGGTGGACGCCACAAATCCAGCCACGCCGCGATTGGCAGGAATCCGGATCTCTACCAGCTTGGAGCCATCGGCAGTGGCAACCTTGGACCACAATTCATTGCGATCGCGATCGAGTAAAAAAATTGTGCTGCGATCGGCCTGCATCAGTTGTCGGGCCTCATCCATCACCGCTCGAAGGGTACGCTCCAGATCCAAACTTTTGGCCAATACGGTTGTGGCATTGAGCAAGGCCACTGCACCGCGCTGATGCCGCGCCGCCACGTAAAACGCATTACAGCTTTCGAGAATGACCCCCAGCGATGCGGCAAATTCCTCAAATTGGCATTCGTCGTGGTTGCTAAAAGGCACATTGCCCGACTTGTTGAGCAACTGCGCCACAGCCACCACGCGCCGCTGCGTATCGAAAATGGGCATACACAAAATCGTGTGGGTTTGGTAGCCCGTTTGCTGATCCACCTCAGGGTTGAACATGGGGTGATGGTAGGCATCGGCAATATTGAGGCCGGTGCCTGTGGTCGCCACATATCCAGCAATACCCGCACTCAGCGGAATTCGCAGATCCATGCGATGGTCGCTGTCGCCCTGAGCCACCTTAGACCACAGCTGTTCTTTGTCTTCATCTACTAAAAAAATTGTGGTGCGATCAGCCTGGAGCACTTGCCCAATTTTGAGGGTAAAGGCTTCTAAAATTTGCTCCAGCACAATTTCCAGCGACTGGTTATTGAGCAAATCGATCGCGCGACGGCTTTGCTCAAACTCGTGGGTAATTTGCACCAGCAAATCGCCAAATTGGCCAGAGGTTAGGGATTTGACCTGCTGAGTAAGATCGCCTTTGCGGTCTACCTGCGCCAGCATGGCCAACATAGAGCCAGGAGAGGAAGGCATGAAGTTACAGGCTAGTGACGACGGATAAGGAATGGAGCGATGCGACCCTTTGTGCTTATACTGTAGCCTGTTTGCCTGGATCAGCGAGAGAGCGCCTGGGTGTAGGCAGAGTATAGCCGCGCCTGGTATTGGGCCATCTGGTAACGTTGTGCTTGCTGCGTGCCCCGGTCGATGAGCTGCTGCCGTCGGGTGCGATCGCCCATCAGTTGCTCCATCTTGTTGCGAATATCATTAGCATCATAGGGATTCACATAGAGAGCTGCATCACCACAAATTTCTGGCAGGCACGATACCGCCGAGGTAATGACCGGACACCCCAAGGTCATGGCTTCCACAGGCGGCAGGCCAAATCCTTCGTACAGCGAGGGAAACACCAGCGCAAAAGCTCCCTGGTACAGTGCCTTCAAATCGTGACTGGGAATGTAATCCAACCATTTGGCCGAATGGTGGGGTGGCATGTCGTTTATGCGGCTGAGTTCCCGCTCCCAGTCCCAGGCTTTTTTACCGACCAGAACCAGAGGCATGTCGGTATCTAGGGCGGCATAGGCTTCTAGCAACCGACCCACATTTTTCTTGGGCTCGATCGCCCCGACAAATAGCCAATACTGCTGTTCTATCAGGCGATATCGGGCAAGCGTGTGGCGAAGGGCGATCGCATCGGTTTCCGCCGGCCCAAAAGCAATTGGTTGGTAGGTCACGTGAATGCGATCGGGATCGGCATCAAAGAAAGTGAGCAAGTCGCGCTTGGTATGCTCCGACACGGTGATGATGGCGTGAGAGTCACGCAGGGCATGGCGAACATTGCCGTAAAACACCTTTTTGTTATCTCGGGTGGTGTAAGGCAAGCGCAGCGGAATGAGATCGTGGATGGTCGTGATTTTGGGAACGTTGCGAATTCGCATTGGTAGCGGATGCGTGACATGCCACACATCCATGGGTTCCGACAAAGACACATCGGTAATGCGGTTAAACCAGCTAAAGGAAAGGTTCGCAATTTCGTAGCAGCGGGGCAGGTTAAAGGATTGAGCATAGCGGATGAAATCTGCCCCAAACACACCTTCTTTCAGCACCAACGCACCCAGGCGATCGCGCCGCCACGGTCGATTCAGCGGCCCTAAATAAGATTTCAGCAATCCCTTCAGCACGCCGATCGCCATTCCAGGACTCAATTCTTTGGAAAACTGCTTGTCGAAGAACATCACTTCATCGAGGAGGCGATCGCGCCGATTGCCATTGCGCCCCAACAGCACCTCCACCTGTGCCCCCATCAGCTGCAACGCGTGCACCAATGTCGCACTGTAGGTTTTGATGCCCGTTCCCTCGGGAAGTTGGAGGTTGTAGCCATCCACCAATACCCGCAGCCCCTGGAGCTTGGCCGCAAAGCTGGGAGGCGATGCCGCGATTTTTTCTAACGGGGTATGGGCGGACGGAGATGAGGAGAGAATCGTCAGGGGGCGATCGCCATTACCAGCCCCGACATTCTGCCAAGTCGAGGCCGCACCCGCCGCATCAAACGTCCGCACCAAATCGGGCACACACACCAAAAATTTGCCTTGCTTGGTAATGGACTGAGGCGACCAAGCCGTAATCCACCAGTCCTCATCGGCTCCTTGGCCATGCTTGCGACCAACCGCTTTGGGCGCACCCAGATACGGCGTAGGAATGGGCAACACCCCACGCCAATAGTCCCGATGCGCATGGAGATGCACCCCCGGCATGGAGCGCTTCAGCAACACAGAATACTCACCAATCGTCGCCCGCCTGTAGGTGCGATGCTCAGCCGCGTCGCGCCCGGTCAGAATGGGCCGCGCGATGGGATCTTGCACCTGAGCCAGCACCCGCAGCAACTCGGGATGCACATCCACATCATCTTGAAAGTAGGAAATCCACTCAATGCTGGGGTCGGCGAGCCAATAGCCAATGCCAGTATTGATGGCAGTTGGGAGACCTCGATTTTGAGGCAGTGCCAGCAACACGGCTTGATGCGCCTCGGCAATCTCGCGATTGTGCCGCCGATGGTCTGGTGAGGAGCCGTCGTCAATCACCACGACGGGTGCGCCCAAGGCAGCAATTTGCGGGAGCGATCGCGCCAAACTGTGGGGTCGGTTGTAGGTGGTGATGACGCAGGCTACGGTTGAAGCGAGCGGTTGGCACAAGGGGGCGATCGCCGCCACATGATCCAACACCGCTTGAAACAGATCTGGTTCTGGAGTGGGAATGACAGGCTCCTGCCACTGGGCATAGATGGCAAACACCGAGTTCGCAAATATCGGCTGAAACCGTTGCACAATCTGCCAAATGACTGTGGGCTCCACATCGTGCAGCATCCGCTTGTGCAGGATCGCGATCGCAAAATGCTGAGCGGGCAACACCGTTGTTACGTTGTAAGAATAAACCTGAGGAAACACCTCCAAAAATTCGTTGGGCGCAAGCATGGCATCCGATGGGCGAGCATAGCGCTGCACAACATCACGGGTCTCGATCCAAAATTCGTCATCCATTGGGAATGCCATAGGCCAATAGCAATTGATTAACGCAACGCAACTCATTCAAAACTGACGCATTTGTGTTGAGAATTGGGCACGAAGCATCCAATCTCCAACACAAATTCACTTGATTTAGTGAATTTGTGTTCGTCCTATCATCGTTTCGATTCAGGCTTGATCATTGCCCAATTCAAGCGTTGTTTAAAGCGTTGTTTAATTCGAATCCAGTGCGATCGCACTTTCCAAAACTTGCTGGATTCCATCGCCTGAATTTGTGTCAATCCCTCATCTCGTTGATGCGTGACTTGAGCAAGCTTCTGTTGACACAGCACGAGCTGTTCGACCAAGTATTGCACCTGTTGCCTATCATATTGATGCATGAAAGCTAATGGTTCTTTCAATCTTTGAAGCAACCCATGTTGGTGAGCATAACCAATAGTTTGCAACAAGTTTTCCAAACTATACTGCTCAACAAAAATTTGATGAGCCCGTTGTGAGAGCTGATGTGCTGCTTCGGGATGAGCTGCAATCCAGTTCATGTGATGCTGAATGTGTTGCACTTGTTCTGCCGGATGACTATCTGGATCGAGATAGAGAACCGTATCGCCAAACGTCCTGCGGATAAAAGGATGGTCTCCACAAATGGCGATCGCCCCCGCTGCAACAATCTCAAAAAGCCGCATGGATGGGACTTCGGCTTGTCGATGTTCGGGCCGATGCAAACATAACCCAACACCCGCCTGGTTCAGAACTTTCAAAACACTTACCCCATCAAATGGCAAACTGCCGCGATAATTTTTTTGCAGAAAATGCCAGCCAAGTTCACGTCCATAAATATCCACAAAATCGAGTCGATCTAGTAACTGAAATAGCGACAAAAAGCGATCGCCATCCCAATTGGAACCTAGATACACCAAGCGCGGATTTTCCAGACTGGGAGACTGATATGGAGTCCGAAAGCAACTGGGATAAAACGGAGCTTTCAAGGTTGGCAAATGAGACTGCAATTGATGATCTAACCAGGCTTCAATTGGCCGAGAAGCAATCAAATATCCGTCATAGTTCAATATTGTTTGAATCGCCACATCTACCCCATCAAAAAAGGCTGGTGGATTCCACATACACCCATAGGTGGGAAAGGGCCACAGCTTTTGGCTGTTGTGGTGTAGCGCCAGCACAAAGTCGGGGGCAAAGTGAAGGATTTCTACGGGCGAGCGCAACGCTAGCGCCTGCCATCCCAACCGCTGAGCCGCGATTTCGATGCGCTGAGCCAGCTCCGACTCAGCCCAATGTTCCACAAACGGGTAATGCAACGCAATTTTCATAGCACACGGGAGTGCATGCCAAACGCATGACTGGAACCATCATTTTATGAACAATTTCATCCATGGTTGGATGAATCGTTTGATCCATGGTTTGACAGGGGCAGGAATGTAATGAGCGATCGCCATCCATACAGGATTCTTCGCTGTTGGCGGTGGCATACCAACCTGTGCCTGAACCGCCGCTTGCCACTGCTCGTTCAGGGCGATGATGTAAGCCTGGAGACACTCAATCCGCTGTTGCTTCCAGAGTTCCTGTTGGTAAAACGGGGCCTGATTTTGCGCCGCAAACACCTCCTGAAGCGATCGCCTCTGGTCTTGGCTCGACACACCGCCTAATGAAAATGAAGCGATCGTTCGGGGAATATAATGAACCGCCAGGTCTTGATGCTCCAACAGCTTCAAAAACCAGGCATAGTCGGCAGCAATACGATAGTGTTCCTCAAAGCCGCCCAGTTGATGAAATAGATCGCGCTTAAAGAAACTGGCCGGATGTTGCGGCCCGTCCAAAAACAGCATTAACGCTTCTGCCAAAGCTTCGGGTGGCTTGGGTTTGCGGATTCTCAAACTGTTGCCCGACCGACAGATATGTAAATCGCCATAGACAAAATCGCAGCGGGTTTGCTGAGCAATAAACGCCATCACATCGGCAATCACCGTTGGGTCAAACAACGCATCATCTGCATTCAAAAAGTACACAAACTCACCAGTCGCATGGCGAATGCCTTTGTTCATGGCGGCGTAAATGCCATCGTCGGGTTCGTGAATGAGCGTGGTGATGCGATCGCGGTAGGGAGCCAAAATTTCGAGGGTGCGATCGCTCGATTGCCCATCCACCACGACATATTCAATATCGGGGTAGGTTTGAGACACCACACTTCGCACAGCTGTTGCAATCGATGGCGCGGCATTTTTGCACACTGTAATGATGGAAAGTTTCATCGCGCTGCCTCCGTTACTCTCGCCCCGCCCATCCCACGCTCCGGCGCATTGCAAACCACACACTGCGGAGCCTCCAAAATTTACTCGTTTCCATGGCGGCAAGGCGTTGTTGATACTCATCCCGCGCGGCTTCGGCTTGCTGCACCCGCTCAGCGATCGTGCGGTAATAGTCCACGGCTCTCGTCAGGGCGTGAACCACGATAGGGGTATGAATAGGCTCTACCGATGGCCCCAATGTGACATCTAGTGGAGCGGCGATCGCTCCCAATTGGGCCCAATCGTCTGCATTTGGAGCAGATCGAACCCACGGCTGTGCCAACAGCTCATGATACAAATCCACATAGCGCTGTGCTTCATCGGGCATTGCATAGCGCTGCTCAGCCATGAGGCG
Organism: Leptolyngbya sp. AN02str; assembly: GCF_050565595.1. Lineage (NCBI taxonomy): Bacteria > Bacillati > Cyanobacteriota > Cyanophyceae > Leptolyngbyales > Leptolyngbyaceae > Leptolyngbya > Leptolyngbya sp. AN02str. The sequence goes on from NZ_JBNXVR010000002.1 coordinate 80,169, forward strand.
TGCTGGCCACTGCATCGCTCGGCACCGATCCGGATTGAGCACACACTCCACAATAGCCTGTCCAAATAGCTCAAAGTTGCCTAACGGAACCAGCCACCCTGTTTTTCCAGGAAGCACCGCATCGCGCATGCCACCCCCATCAAACGCAATGACGGGGGTCGCGCAACTCATCGCCTCCAGCATGACATTGGGCAAATTATCTTCAAACGAGGACAGCAGCAAAACATCTGCCGCCGCATAGGCCGACACCAAATCAACCGGCGCAGACTTCATCCCCAGGTGCAGGTAGGGCATCATCGGTTCCGCCGCATTCTCCCACCCTTGGGGCCAGTGGGTCAGCTCGCTACCAAATATCAGAAGCTGCACTCGCCCCGCTCGCACCAATGCCCGAAATTCTGAATGCTCCAGGCATTGCTGCAAAGTATTCATGAGTTGGACAAAGCCTTTGCGGGGTTCAGGCGTGCTCTGGGCAATTAGGGTAAACACCTGCGGATCGATACCTAATCGGGCTTTGGCCGTGGCTTTTTCCATCGGCCAAAACTGGTCAAGGTTCAGTGCATAGGGAATCGTTTCCACACGGCATTGGCGAAATAGCTGGCTGGCTTGGGCGCAGGCGGTCATCCAGGTACTCGGTGTGACAAGTGTGAGGCGATCGCGCACTGGGCTGAGCAGGGTTCGCTTGTCTTGTAGGCTGGCCGCCGGAAGATGGTAGGGATCATCCCGCAGTTGAGGGCAGTCCTCGCAGGTGTGCTGGTAGCCAACGCATCCCGCAGAGTAGTGGCACCCACCCGTAAACGGAGCCATGTCATGCAGAGTCCACACCACAGGCTTGTTCAACGACAGCAGCTTGTGCAGCGTTGCAGGCGACTGAAATGCCGAAACCCAATGCAAATGAATCACATCAGCCTGTTGGCACAGGTTCAGTGTGGCCAGATCAAACCCTGGATACCCGTAGGAAAAATAGCTTTGAGCCGCTTCAGTTTTGTTTTGGTTGCAATAAAGTTGCTGAATTGTGAGCCATTCTGAGGTTCGTAGCGTGACTTCGGTTTCCTGAGTGGAGACACACAGCACCGTTGGGTCATCCGTCACTTTGGAGCGCACGAGCAGGTACGACTGATGGCCCAGCTGTTGCAGGCTTTGATGCAGGCGATAGGTGGCGATCGCCGCCCCACCCGAAACATCGTAGGTGCTTATGTGAACCACTTTCATGAATGAGAGCCCAGCGTCGGTATGAAACCCGCCACAATTTACCGTGGATTCCGCTTTGAAGGCTAACCCGTTTTTCCCACAACCAGCCAATAATCAGTCCCACATCGGTTGAAAGAGCCTTGCGGGCAACGGTTTCCCCAAAATTCCTAGTAAACCCAAAAATATCTGCCCGAATCGGCAAAAGCCTCAACGAGTGAGCATTTGAGTTTGAAAATGATGCAGTTCTATTCGAATTCGCGAGCGACCTGGCTACCAAGATGAATCGCGATCGCATCCATGGCAGCAACCGTCATTTGGGCCTGTCGCCGTGAATTGACCACAATGGTGGCGCTTGGATCGGCACATTGGCCATTTGGCATCAAACTGGTATGGGCAATGTCGCAGTAGGTGCCGGGCGGCAACTCTGTTTGAAAGGTGTGAGTGAGCGGCTGATCTTCAAGATTAATTGCCACAAAGCCTTGGTCGCCCCGCCCAAAGGCAATTTGCTCGCGGCCATTGCTCCACCACTGAGTTAACGGGGCATCTTGCACGACTTTGCGAAACCCAACCATGTTGGCGATCGCGGCCCAGCGGTGTTCACACTGCCACTCCTCAAAACAGCGCGCCTCCTGATTCAAAAAGACCGGATGCGTCGCACCGTTGGTATCGGCAGGTGGGCCTTGATCGGGATGGTCAAATCGGTAGCTCGACATCACCTGAGGATAGCCGTAAGGATAGGCCAGCATAAATACATTGGCTAGCTCATACAGCTTGCCCGCCTTGTAGGTTAGGTACGTTCCTCCACCGCCATGGCCACGCTGCTTGTCGTGGTTGTCGATAAACACAACGGCTTTGTCAGATGGCATCAGGCCCCAACTTTCGCCTAACGTTTCTAGTTGAGCCAAGTGGCGATCGCCTTCGCCCAAAAAGGTTTCACTCACCAACCGACCGTACTCAAACTCGTGGACATCGCCATTGTCGTAGTATTCCGACTTTTTAATGGCTTCGTTGCCCGGGTCAATCACCTCTTGGTAAATGTAAGGATCGGTGTTCACCTGCTGGCGGAGTTGCCGCACAATTTCTCCCAACTCTGAAGCAGCAATATGTTTGGCGGCATCAATCCGAAAGCCATCCACACCAATGTCCACAAGTGACTTGAGATACTTCACCAGCTCGCGCTGGACGCGGGGTGACGAGGTTTTGAGGTCGGCCAATCCAACCAGCTCACAGGAAATAACTTGGTAGCGGTCTTGATAGCTTTCAATACCGCGACGGCAGGTGTGAAAATCTTCTGGGCTGTAGAGTTCGGGATGGTTGTACTTGGTATAGGGGGTGCCCGCGCTGCCTACGCCCCGGTCAATGGCGGCCATGTGGTTAATCACCGCATCGGCATAGACCTTCACTCCGGCTCGATGGCAACGGCGGATCATGTTTACGAGCTGGATGCGATCGCCACTGCGGCTTTGCAGCTTATAGCTTACGGGCTGGTAGCGCTGCCACCAGGGATAATTATCCTGAGGTAGCACCGCATGCTCATTGGGTGGAGAAATTTGCACCGCATCGTAGCCCATCGGCCCCAAAAAGGCTTCGCACTCTTGGGCTACATCATTCCACGTCCATTCAAATAAGTGCACAAATGCCGAGGGTGAGCTGTCGGTAGGGGGCTCTCCTACCGACACTGCGGCCGCCCCAACCGCCTGCGAAGGAACCATCACTTTGGCAGACATGCGAAACGTCGCGATCGCCAGAAACGCGAGGATCAGCCCACCCCAAACGAGTCGCCGCCGTATCCGTCGCTGTTGTATCCGCCTCATCTGATTTCACCTTTGCTATAGATGCTACCGTCGGTATTCATCGCCGCAGTCCCCAATCAGCTCAAACAAGTTGCGCGAACGATTGAGAATTGTTTCAATTTGTTCATAATTTTCCCGGCTCAGGGAGAAATTAAACACTCTGGCGTTGTCTTCCCGATGCTGAGCAATGCCTAACCGTGCCCCCACAATGACGCCAGCCACCGCTGGTTGTTCCAGCAGATAGCGCACCGCAACATTGGCAATACTGACCTGATGCTGCTGTGCGATCGCCTGTAGCGTCGTCAACAGCTCTTGAAATAGCGACCAACCGCCCCAGCCATCCACCATGTTCTTGTACTTGCGCAGGGAAACAGTATCGAGTTCCGTGCCGCGTGGCTCTGGCTGATTGACGTATCGCTCAGACAACAGGCCGCCGCACAGCGTGCCGTAGGTCAGCAGCTTAACCCCACGCTCCTCGCATAGTTTGGCCATCTGCACCTGAGGCCGTCGATCTACAAGAGAATATTGCACCTGGTTAGACACAACTTGAATTCCCGCATCCAAAATGATGGCCAAATGCTCGGTATCAAAGTTCGTTAAGGCCAAATGCTTGATTTTGCCCTCGGACTGCAAATCGGCCATGTGCTGGAGCGCAGTCAAATAATTGCGATCGCGATACTCCCACCAGTGAAACTGCAGTAAGTCCAGGCAGGGTGTATTCATGCGACGAAGCGATCGCTCAATATTTTCCTCCACAACTCGGCGGGTCATCGTTCCTGGGCGAGGCACCCATTTAGTCAGCGCTTGAAGCTGAGTCAGCGCCTCTGGCCCCTGTTGCGCGGCCAGCTGTTGCCGAAACTCGCCAATAAAATCTTCGGCAGGCCCGTAGTGATCGGCCAAGTCCCATGTTGTAAATCCTGCATTCAGGTAATCAAACATGCTGGGAATTGCCTTGCTGGGGTCGATGCGACCATGCGCCCCCGAAACCTGCCACATGCCGTTTAGGATGCGGCAAATCTCTAAATCTGGGGCAAGTTGATAGCGGCTAGAATCCGGCAGCATGGTGTAACGTTTTGTAAATCGAAGGTGTACACAGTGTATCGCAGCCCCGTTAGCAACGTGAGTTCTTTTCAGTTTTCAACATGGCTCAGGGGTCAGTTCATGGTCATGGAAAGCAAGGCTCGTTGAGGGCGTGTTGATGGAGGCCCCTGCGCTGTCACAGTTGAGTTTTCACAAAAGCACGGTGGTTTCCCAGTCCCTCGATTGATTGGCAATCGATTAGCATCCAATCTTGTTTATGCCAGTTACGACCAATGCCAATTACAACCGATGCCAGTTACGACCGTTATAGCGAGCGCCACTCCGTTCGGCAATCCGCCAATCGCCTGAGTTCACCGACAGACCACGAAGCCTGGGGCGCAACGCTGCCCCAAGCAACAGCCGCCTGCATGGTTGAGCAGCAGAATTGCTCAACCATGCAGGCTTCAACAAGCCATAGGTGCAGGAGGGCCAATCTTTCACTCACTGGACTTACGCATTGGTGTTGTGGGTAGGGTGCTTCGCACCCTACCCACAACACCAACACACCAGATTTAGTGGGCTTGCGTAAGCCCTGACTCAGTCTCCCAGTTCCGCAGTTGAGCAGTCGGCAAACGGGCAGGGAAACCGCAGCAAACGATGCTGGATTTCGCGATACAATAGAACACATGAACTATATTCAATCAACCTGTCGGAGTTTGGCGCGGCGATCGCTTCATCAAATCTTCATTGGGTTTAATCAAGCCGAAGAGGGCCAAGATCCAGCGTTCCGGTTTTAAAACTTAGTGTTACGCTTTGAGATCGGAAGTTTTGTTCTGATCCTCGATTTGGCTGAATGAAGGGTAAGAACGTTTACACCCCCCGTCTCAAAACTCAACACATGAAGAAGAGAGCTATTCGCTTAGGCAGACTATTGTTGGCGGCGGGCGCTAGCCTGTCCTGTTTGGTGGTCATTGAAGCCCATCAAATGATGGTAAATGCGCGATCGCTCAACAGTCAGGCGGCGGCTATTGTGCAACAGCGGTTAACTCGCCCCGCTCAACTCCCCGATATGACGCCATTGGTGGCTCCGGCGATCGCCCCGGCCGACGCTACAGATCAGCCCAATTTTGCACCCAAAGGTTCTACCCCTAGCTCGACGAAACCTGCACCCACCGAGGAGGCGAGCAGCTTAGCCAAAAACACTGGCGCTCCGGGCGATCGCGCAGAGGATGTATCGAACCTGAATGTGAATCAAATTGCCGCCACCCAAGACCAGTGGGTTTCGGCATCATTTCCGCTGGAGCAGTTTGAAGCCTACACGTCGCCCTTTGGCTATCGCCGCTCTGTTGATGGCTACAACTTCAACGAGTTTCATTACGGATTGGATATGGCAGCTCCTCGGGGCAGCTATATTCGCAACTGGTGGACGGGCACGGTTGTCGAGGTAACCGATAACTCGAATTGCGGCACTTCTGTGGTGGTGGAAGCTGGCGGATGGCTGTCAATTTATTGCCATATGGAAGGCTATGTGGAGTCTTCGGGAGGTCGCCGTTACATGATCGATCGCGCTGGTGGCATTCAAATCTTTGAAGGGCAGGAAATTGCAGCGGGTGCACGCGTAGGCCGAGTTGGCATGACGGGCCGCACCACAGGCCCACACTTGCACTGGGGCCTCAAGTACAACAACAACTGGGTTGACCCAGCCATGGTTCTGCGCGCCATGTACGACAGCCAGCAGCGTTACTCGGCTCAGCAGAGCATCAACTAGCTTCAGCCAGCAAAAAATTCACTGAAAAGCTCAATTGGGTTAGACCGAGATCAGGGCATTCTGCGAGGCAGGGTGTCCTATTTTTTTGCTTGATCCGCGGATGGCATTGTTTGATATCAAGTCTTGCATCTTGAGCGACCTCAACCCAGCGTCGCAAACGCTCCTGCTTTGCATGAACCTGGCGATCGCCGCATTAGCGCACCGTTGCAACCGCAGCTTTCAACCCATCTAGCAGCGATAGAGGAATCCGAAAACCATTGAGCTGGTTGGCGTGGTTGCCTTTCCCTGCGGGGCCGGGGCCGTGGTAGTCGCTACCACCTGTCATCACGAGCTGATGCTGTTCACACCAGGCTTTGAGCTGTTTTGTTTGGGTGGGGCTATGGGATGGATGGTACACCTCCAAGCCCATCAGCCCTGCATCAAGTAGTGCGTGAAAGGTGGTTTCCACCTTGCCGCCTTGAAACAGGTAGGGATGCGCCCATACGGGCACCGCACCACACTCCCGCAAGAGCTGAATTCCCTCGATGGCCGAAAATTTTTCGTACCCAACGTAGGCCGGTTTCCCTTCGCCCAAGAATCGATCAAAGGCCTCTTGCGAAGTTTTGACATAGCCTGCGGCAACCATGGCGCTGGCGATATGGGGGCGTCCCGGGGCCATGCCTTCTCCACGGTCGGCCAATTGCAGCGGATAACCCAGCTCAGCAAGGGCTTCTAGCATGCGCTGAGCGCGGCGCTTTCGGCCCTCTAACCGTTCGGTCAAGGGAGACATCAATTGCTCTCGTTGGGGATAGAAGCCCAGGATATGCAGAGAGCGATCGCCCCAAACGGTACTCAACTCAACTCCTGGCACAATTTCCAGGCCATAGGTTTTTCCCGCTGCGATCGCTTCATCCCAGCCAGAAAGAGTGTCATGGTCTGTAATGGCGATCGCCCGTACACCTGCCGCCGCCGCCGTTTCCACCAGCTCGGTCGGCGTTAGCGTTCCATCCGAAAACGTTGTGTGGCAGTGCAGTTCCAGCATGTCTCACCCAATTCCCAACCCAACCGTTCAATCTGCCCCGGCATAGGCAAATGAGGGAAGCCACAAGCTCTAGGCTCACCTGCTTCCCTCATCTGCTACTTGACCTAATGCGTCGCCCAATTCACCAGCGTTCGCACCGCAAACCCGGTGCCACCTGCATTGTTGTAGCCGCTTTCCTTGTCGTTCCACACCGGGCCAGCCACATCCATGTGCGCCCAAGGGGTATCCTTCACAAACTGCTTCAGGAACAGAGTGGCGGTAATGGCTCCACCAGCCCGCGGCCCAGTGTTCTTCATATCGGCCACGACCGACTTCAGGCCGTCGAAGTATTTCTGCTCCATGGGCATGCGCCAGAATTTTTCACCTGCCAGCTTCGCTGCATCTTGCACTTGCTCCGCCAGTTCGTCGCTGGTACTCCACAGGCCTGCAATGTCATCTCCCAGGGCAACGATGCAGGCTCCGGTCAGCGTCGCCAGGTCAACAATGGCATCCACCTCTAGCTTTTCGGCGTAGACCAACGCATCGGCCAGGGTTAGGCGACCTTCAGCATCGGTATTGTTGATTTCGATGGTTTTGCCATTAGAGGCGGTCAGAATATCGCCTGGACGCATCGCATGGCCGCTGATCATGTTCTCGGTGACAGCGCTGATGAAGTGCACTTCCACATCGGGCTTGAGCAGGCCGATCGCCTTGGCCGCGCCAAAGGTTGCTGCGGCTCCGCCCATGTCGGTCTTCATCATTTCGATGCTGCTAGCGCCTACCTTCAGGTTGAGACCGCCACTGTCGAAGGTGAGGCCCTTGCCCACGATCGCCAGTTTTTTGCGGGGCGTGCCTGCGGGGCGATAGGTCATGTGAATGAATTTGGGCGGAAGATCAGACGCTTGGGCAACCCCCAAGTACGCTCCCATCCCTAGTTTTTCGCAGTCTTCTTTTTCCAAAATTTGGATATCTAGGCCACATTCGTTGGCGATCGCCTGGGCAGCCTCGGCCATGGTAATGGGATTCACCACGTTGGCAGGAGCCGATACTAGCTCCCGCGCCAAAACGACTCCTAGGGCAATCTTGCGAGCAGTATCAAATGCGGCTTCTTGCCCTGCAAACCCAAGCACATCAATTTGTTCTAGAGCCGGAGCCTTTTTATCTTCTTCGCCCGACTTGAAGCGGCTATCTTGATGTAGGGTTAGCTCAACTCCTTCGGCGATCGCTTGAGCCGACAGCGCCGCATCTCCATTACACATGGGCAAGCTCAGCGCCAGGGTTTTGCACTTTTGCCGTTTGGCCGTGCGAACCGCCGTTGCCGCCGCCCGACGCAGTCCATCTAGGGTCAAGTTATCGGCCTTGCCTAACCCAACCAAGGCAACTTTGCGAATGGCGCTATTGCCACCTACCCGGGTTACGGCAGAGCTATCGGCCTTGCCCTTAAATTCAAACTCATCAATCAGTTCTTGCAAAGTGCCAGATAGCGTTTCATTCAATGTTGTCAGATCACCACTCAGGCTGACTTCATCTTCAAATAAGCCAAGCACTAGGCAATCGCCCGCCCATTCGTGGCGGGGCGTATCAATCCCTCGTAACTCCATGGGTTATGTCCTAACAAATCACGTTCTAAACTGTATCGCTCTCTTCTTACTAGTATTCATCAAGAATTTCATCTCGGTGGGCCGAAACCTCATCTCGACAGAGCAGATGGCCGCGAAGTTGTGGCGAAATTCGGATGATCTTGCATCATAGATGAAGGATAAAGATGCGGATGGCGATCGCACAATTTTAGGGGGCTTTAGGTAGTGTTCAATAGTTTTCAAGACTTGGCATCCCCCGTTCAGTACCTGTTTCGTAAGAATGCTGCGCGGCTCTATCCAACTTACAAATTCAAGTTTGCATAACGGCTCGATCGACTCCGCCGACTTGGTTTGATCGTGAATCTCGACTGCTCCCATCGACTCTCGTTGCCCACTCTTAGTTCTTTCTCTTGGTTCTTCCATGCTAAAGCGCCGTAAACGCGAAGTTGTGCTGGCTGTTGGGGCTGGCGTTACTGCACTCACGCTAGGGGCTGCGGCCTCCACCTTGGCCTCGCTAGGGATGCTGCCCCTGCCCTGGCTCATGAATGCTGTTGAACCCGCACTAGAACTGCAAGCCGATGAGTCGTCGCAAGTGCTGTCGCTGGCGACCCTTCCTGCTGCCGAACGTGCCGCCACCCTGCAAATGCTGGCCCAATCTGGTCAAGGGCGCGATCGCCACCAAGCCCGATTTTTGTTAGCCCATGACTTGATTCAGCAAGGCCAGGGTGGGTCGGCCCTGCCGCTCTTAGAAGGGCTAGAGCAAGATTATCCACTCCTGGCTGCCCAAATTTTGGCTCTGCGCGCCCAAGCGCAAACCGCCGCTAGCCAAACCGAGCAAGCCCAAGCAACCTGGCAAACGTTGCTCCAGCAGCATCCCGAAGATCCAGCGGCGGCAGAAGGCTTGTACGCTCTGGGACGCAGCGATCGCACCTATTGGCAACAGGCAATCGAGCAATTTCCAGCCCATCCCCGCACGCTAGAAATTGCCCAAACCCTGCTCACCGAAAATCCCAACCAGCCACAGCTTTTGCTAATTCTGGCCCGCTACGGCATCGACCTTCCCGGCATTGGGGGCGTGCTGGGCCGCCTCACCACCGAGTACGCGGCACAGCTCACCCCTCAAGATTGGGAAGCGATCGCCTTTGCTCATTGGGAAACCCTGGGCTATAACGACGCTGGCCGAGCCTATGCCAGGGCTCCCCGTACCGCTGTAAACGTGTATCGTGCCGGGCGTGGAGCCCATTTAGGCAATCGCCGTGCCGATGCCGTCCAGTTTTATCGACAGGTCGTGCAAGAGTTCCCCGATGCACCCGAAGCCGCCATTGCCTTGCTGCGCCTTGCCGACCTAGCTCGCCAACCCGAAGAAGCGCTGCCCTACCTGGAGACAGTCGTAAGCCGCTTTCCCCATAAGGCAGGCGATGCCATGCTCAAAAAATCCAAATGGCTAGATGACAGCAACAGCCCCCAAAGTGCCTCGCAAGCACGGCAAATGTTGCTGAGGGACTACAGCAAGTCCGAGGCGGCTGCCGAATTGCGCTGGTCTCTGACCGAAAAGTACATTGAAGCAGGCGATATCCAAGCCGCGTGGGGCTTAGCACGCCAAATTGCGACCGAAAATCCCGACAGCGAATATGCACCCCAAGCCTCGTTTTGGATTGGCAAATGGGCACAGCAAATGGGGCGTGAGGCCGAAGCCAAAACCGCGTACGAGTTTGTGTTGAGCCGCTACCCTGAGTCCTACTATGCATGGCGCTCGGCGGTCATGTTGGGGTGGGATGTGGGCGACTTTACCACCGTGCGCAACAAGTTACCCGAGATTCAAAAACCGAGCGATCGCCCTGTTCCCCCTGCTGGATCGGATGCACTCAAAGAACTCTACCAACTGGGACTCAATCGCGAAGCCTATGCCCGCTGGCAAGTCGAGTTCACCAACCTCATGCAGCCTACCGTGGCCGAGCAATTTACCGATGGACTCATGCGCCTGAGCATTGGTGACAATTTGGATGGCATTTTCATGGTGTCGAGCTTGCGCAACCGCGAACTGCCAGAGGAAATCGAGGCATACAACGAACTGAAGCGCCAACCCGCGTATTGGGAAGCGCTCTACCCCTTCCCCTATGAGCGCTTGATCGAGCAATGGTCAGCGCAGCGCCAGCTCAATCCCATGCTAGTCACCGCCCTGATTCGGCAAGAATCTCGCTTTGAGCCGCAGATTAAATCCGTAGTGGGGGCAACCGGGCTGATGCAGGTGATGCCCGAAACAGGGGCCTGGATTGCTAGCCAAACCGGAGACGTGGATTACGATCTGAGCGATCCCAACGACAACATCAGTTTTGGCACGTGGTACCTCAACTACACCCACGAAACCTACAGTAACCACTCGTTGCTCGCAGTCGCCAGCTACAATGCTGGCCCTGGAGCCGTGGCAGGCTGGGTTGAGCGCTTTAGCCTGAGCGATCCCGATCGGTTTGTTGATCAAATTCCCTACCCGGAAACACGGGGCTATGTGGAATCGGTGTTTGAAAACTACTGGAACTACCTACGCCTGTACAATCCCACCGTATCGAATCAGCTAGCGAAGTACGCTCCCGATCACATCCCCTCGCGCCGACTACCCAACACAGCCAAAGAATGATCAACTGCCACAAGATCTTACCCCTTGGCGATCGCTCAATCTCTCATGTCTGAGCCAACCCCGGTTTATTTTGGCCACCAAAAATTTCGAAATCTCTAGAACTCACCCAACGCGATGAGTTCGTAGAGCTTATGTCCAAAAATGGCCTAAAAACTTTATTAAAGCTCTAACAAGCGCAGTCTAACGGGCTCAGCCTTAAGAATAGAGCGTTAAAGGCCGCACATTTTTTGTATTTTTCCATCTGTCTTAGGTAATTTTACTGGACAGAAGCTTTTAAGTTTTGTGTACTTCTGGACAGAAGCGATGAAGTTGGGTCGCTATCGGGCATCTTTATTCTTAACCTTCTCTATCTATGGGTATAGCCTCGGTACGCAACCTTAGTGAGATGGATGACTCTAATTCACACGTTGTCTTAACCTACGTTATGGAACTCACGAACTACTCCTACCCGATGCGGGCTGCAATTCGCTACAAGGCCAAAACACAAATTCTTGCAGAACAAGCAAAGCTAACCGATTCCCCCACTATTGACGATGCTTTGCTGCGAGAGCTGGCATCGACGGTATTTCGCTCTGAGCGTGGCAAGGCTGTGTTTTGTGCTTACCCCACCCATGCCGAGGCCGAGGATATTGAAAACCGATTTGCCGCAGAGCTGGTAGTTGCCTATCAAATGATTCAGCGCAACCAAGCAGAGCCTTTGGTACAGCGTTTGAACCAGCTCCTGTAGCAGTGCTTTCGCTTTTCACAACTCACCATTTCACCGGGATATGGGCTGAACCTTGGCGCGATAACCAAGTTCAGCCCATTTTTTTAATGTCAGTTTTAGTTCAGGTGTAATTTAGAAGGTCTTAACGACATTGGCGGCAGGCTTTTTGCAGTTTCGGCAATGTGTGGTTTAGTAAGTGTGGGGTTTTGTGACGTGTTATGTGGCAGGTCAACCCATCCCAGCATGATGTTGAAGGTAACGCAGCGACTGGTAAACCCGACCGATATAGCCGATAGCGCAATTGATGCAATATTGGCACTCACCGCAGACGAACGCACCCGATCGCGCCATTGTTTTGAAACGAGCGATGGTCAGGCGATTTATGTGCAGTTGCCACGCGGCACAGTACTTCAGGATGGCGATGTGTTGCAAACGGAAATGGGCGATCGCGCCGTGCGCATTGTCGCCAAGCCCGAACCCGTGATGACCGTCACCGCAGACCATCCGCTGAATCTGCTCCGTGCAGCCTATCATTTGGGAAATCGCCACGTTGCGCTGGAAGTGACCGAAACGTATTTGCGGCTGCAACCCGATCCCGTCCTGCGGTCAATGCTGGAGCACTTAACCGTACAGGTTATCGATGAGGTGCAACCGTTTAATCCTGAACATGGGGCATATCGCCACGCCCATCCGCCTTCATCACCTTCATCTGCGCGGCATTCTCACCCGCATCCCCATTCCCACGCTCACACTCATTCTTCTTCCCATTCCCATGGGCATTAACACCCTTCCCTACTTGTTGCAGTTGGCCAGTCCAGCGCTGCCCATTGGAGCTTACACTTACTCCGAAGGGCTAGAAACGCTGGTGCAGCAAGGGCACATGCCTTCGGCGGCAGCGTTACAGGCATGGATAACGCAAGAGTTGACGGTGGGCGCCATGCGGCTTGAAGCCGTGGCGATGTGCCGAGCCTACACAGCGGCGATCGCCCATGATACCGCCCAAATTATCCATTGGAACCATTGGCTTTCGGCCCTGCGAGAGACAGAAGAGCTGCGAAACCAAAGCTGGCAAATGGGGCGATCGCTCGCCCGCCTGCTCACCGAACTAGAACCCGACATGAAGCCATTGCTGGAGGCGTGTAGCCCTCAGTGGAATGTGGCAATTGTGATGGCGATCGCCGCTGCCCACTGGCAGATTGATCTTGAGGCAACCGTTACAGCCTATTTACACAGCTGGATCAGCAACCTGATCAATTCAGGTGTCAAGCTCATTCCGCTTGGGCAAACCGCAGGTCAGCGCCTCCTAGTGCAGCTTTATCAGCCGCTAAAACATTTGGTGCAAACGATCCTTACCTTATCTGATGAGGAGCTATACGCCTGCAATTGGGGCTGGGCGATCGCCAGCATGAACCACGAAACCCTGTATACCCGACTGTTTCGCAGCTAAGGTTTTAAGCGTCTCGAACGTTACGGCATCATCCAAAACCGAGGCTGAGGCAACTCGTCCGCATCCACATCTTGCCAATCCGAAGCAGTGATATTTGCTGGCGCAACCGCGGCTTGCAGAATGGCTGGTTCAACATCAGGCAGCCAGGTCTCGTGGTAGATTGGGCAATCCTCAGGCTGGCTGGGGTTGGGAGCCGATTGAACATTGCGAGACAACACCTGTAAAAACGCAAAGCTTTCCATAATTCAACAACACCGTGGGGGGACTTTTGGGGGACTCTATAAAAATTCGCTTAAGAGCGGACTCTTCTTCTCAGTTAACTGCGACAGTTAGGAGAACTGACGGGTCAGGAACCACTTTTCTGCCTGTCCCACTCAAAATATCGCAATCAGAGAAAAGTAAACCAAAGATGTAGCCTTTTCAAGCTGCTCTCTCAAGGCGATCGCCTTTATTCCCGCCCAGTTCTCAAACTGTCCTCCACACCGCACACCCTTCGCGTTTGAATTACGGTTATGCAAACATTTCGAGTTGGCATTGCAGGCCCCGTTGGTTCTGGCAAAACAGCACTGGTTGATCGTCTGTGCAAAGCACTTCGCCACGAATTCAACATTGCCGTAGTCACCAACGACATTTACACCCAAGAAGACGCTCAGTTTCTTACCCGGAGTCAAGCTCTCACCGGCGATCGCATCATTGGGGTTGAAACAGGAGGCTGCCCCCATACCGCCATTCGAGAAGACGCCTCAATTAACCTGGTGGCGATCGAAGAATTAGAACAACGCTTCCATCCCCTTGACTTAATTTTTGTCGAAAGCGGCGGCGACAATCTAGCCTCTACCTTTAGCCCCGAGCTGGCCGATCTCACCCTTTATGTCATCGACGTTGCCGCTGGTGATAAAATTCCCCGCAAAGGTGGCCCCGGCATTACTAAATCCGACCTGCTCATCATCAACAAAATTGACCTAGCCCCGTTTGTCGGAGCCGATCTCAGCGTGATGGAGCGCGACGCGAAGCACATGCGTGGTACCCAGCCCTTTGTCTTTACCAATCTCAAAACTGAAGAGGGCCTCAGCGCCATTATCGAATTTGTGCGGCTCCACATGGGTCAGCCAGCCTCCTCATCTGCAGAACTCAACTCAACCGTAAGTGTTTCGAAACCTTAAGACGAGCCGATTTTGTATCCAGGAATACAAATCTCAAGTAAGCCCAGCCATAACATCTCAGCGTATGTATATTTCGTGTGGTTTCTGGTCAACCCTCGTTGGTCAGAGTTTTCCCTCGCGTTGAGGAGCTTAAAGCTAAATGACAAGCCAATTTGGTCGCCGTAAATTTTTGGTCTATGGTTCTGCAGCATTAGGAACCAGCATTTTATTGAAAGCCTGTGCCCCAGCACCCGACACTGCTGCTACTGACACAGGCAGTACAGATGGTGCTTCTCCTGCCGCTGCCAGTGGCGACACCATCAAAGTGGGAATTCTGCACTCTCTCAGTGGCACCATGGCCATTTCTGAAAAGAGTGTGGTTGACTCTACCATGCTAGCCATCAAGCAAATCAACGAAGCCGGTGGTGTGCTGGGCAAGCAAATTGAGCCCATCCTAGAAGATGGTGCCTCTGACTGGCCAACTTTTGCTGAAAAGGCTCGCAAGCTGATTGATCAAGATCAGGTTGTGACGATCTTTGGCTGTTGGACTTCGGCCAGCCGCAAAGCAGTATTGCCGGTGTTTGAGGAAAAAAATCACATGCTGTTCTACCCGGTGCAGTATGAAGGGCAAGAGTGTTCCAAGAACATCTTCTACACGGGTGCCGCCCCCAACCAGCAAATTGAGCCTTCGGTAGACTGGTTGCTAGAAAATAAGGGCAAAGAATTCTTCTTGGTCGGTTCGGACTATGTGTTCCCTCGTACTGCCAACACCATCATCAAGGCACAGGTAGAAGCTAAGGGTGGTAGCGTTGTGGGTGAAGACTACCTGCCACTGGGCAACACAGAAGTTGCACCCATCATTGCGAAGATTCGCTCTGCACTCCCCAATGGTGGCGTCATTTACAACACGCTCAATGGAGACAGCAATGTTGCCTTCTTTAAGGAAATGCAGGGCGCTGGTCTCACGCCTGAGCGCTATCCCACCATGTCGGTGAGCATCGCCGAAGAAGAAGTCCAGGCGATCGGTAAAGAGTATTTGCTCGGTCAGTATGCCGCATGGAACTACTTCATGACGGTGGAAACACCTGAGAACACTGCTTTCGTAGAAGCATTTAAAGCCGAATATGGCGATAGTCGTGTAACCAACGACCCCATGGAAGCAGGCTATATTTCGGTCAACCTGTGGAAGCAAGCTGTTGAGAAGGCTGGGGATGCCGGTACATCGACGAGCCTGGATGCCATTCGCACGGCTGTGATTGGCACGGAAATGGCCGCTCCCGAAGGCCCTGTGAAGATGTTCCCCAACCACCACATTTCCAAGACGGTGCGGATTGGTGAGGTGAGAGATGACGGTCTGTTTGAGGTGATCTACGCAACTGACGCACCCGTCGATCCCGTGCCCTGGAACCAGTATGTGGCCGAGACCAAGGGCTTCAGCTGCGACTGGACCCGGACCGATGTAGATAATCCTGGCAAGTTCCAGATTTAAGCGATCGCACACGGTCGGTTTGGTTAGGAGGCACAAGTTTGGGCTTCCTAACCGCTTTCATTTGAAGCGTGGCTCAAGTGTGTGAGCATCGTTGTGCATTGAAGGGTAATCTTGCTGCTGTTGCGAGGAAAAGTGCGTGTTTGCCAGCATATTAGACGGAGTGTTTAACGGGCTCAGCATTGGTTCTATCCTGCTGTTAGCTGCCCTAGGTCTGGCCATTGTGTTTGGCTTGATGGGAGTCATCAATATGGCTCACGGTGAGCTGATGATGCTGGGTGCTTACACGACCTGTGTGGTGCAGCGTGGGTTTCGCCAAATTGGGGGCGATAGTCCACTATTTGAGTTTTACATCTTTGCAGCGCTGATAGCGTCCTTTGCAGTGGCGGCGCTGGTAGGGCTGGCGCTTGAACGAGGAGTGATTCGCTTTTTGTATGGGCGCCCCCTCGAAACGCTGCTGGCAACGTGGGGTGTGAGCCTGATGTTGCAGCAGTTTGTGCGCAGTGTGAGCTGGAATATGGCGATCGCCATTGCGCTATTCAGTCTGCTGTTTTTTGGCGGCATGTGGTTGCTCAAACAGAAAACCGATTTTGAGCGCATTCGCGGCTGGGCGATCGCCGTGTTATTAGTGCTGTCGGGCCTCATTACTCGGGTGATTACTCAGCTGACGGCAGGTACCTATCAGCTTGCCGTTACCCAACCCTGGTTTGGAGCCCAAAACCAAGATGTCACAGCTCCAGGGTGGCTACGCGGTGGGATTCCTATTGGCAACTATCAGCTTTCCAATACCCGCATCTTCATCATGGTGCTCACCGTACTATGCGTCGTCGGCGTATATCTCTTCCTCAACAAAACGGTCTGGGGCATGCGTATTCGCTCCGTTACACAAAACCGCAATATGAGCGCCTGTTTGGGAATTCCAACCCGAACGGTAGATGCATTGACCTTTGCGCTGGGTTCAGGCTTGGCTGGCATTGCCGGATGTGCCGTTAGCCTTCTTGGTTCTGTTGGCCCAAATACCGGGCAAAACTACATCGTCAACACCTTCATGGTGGTGGTGGTCGGTGGTGTCGGCAAACTGGTTGGCACCGTGGTGGGTGCCTTGGCCATTGGCGTGACCGATTACATCATCGGCACAGGCATTCTTGGCAACCTGACCAATGTGCAGTTCCTCAAAGACTTTTTCGCTTTCTTTGCCACAACCAGCATGGCCAAGGTGATGGTGTTCTTCTTGATTGTGGTGTTCTTGCAGTTCCGGCCAGCAGGGTTGTTTCCGCAAAAAGGTCGCACTGTGGATGCTTAAGTCTGGCCTTGAAGGATCTTTGAACCTTCGCCTATTCCCCCTCATCGGCTGAACTTGAATTGAGCGATCGCCACTCAACACGCACAACTGACATCATCTCTACGGAGCATTAGACAAGTGACGGTTCAAGCAACATCGAACAGAGGCGCGATTGACTGGGAACGGTATCGACCGCTGTTGATTGAAGCAGCCATCGTGCTCGCAGTCGCCCTAGTATTCATTTTCCTGGTTCCCGCCGTGCTGTCGGGCTTTCGGCTCAACCTCATGGGTCGCTTTTTGGCATTGGCCATCGTGGCGCTTGGCATCGACTTAATTTGGGGCTTTACCGGATTGCTCAGTTTAGGGCATGGCATCTTTTTTACGCTGGGCGGCTACGCCTTGGGCATGCACCTCAAACTGCCCCAACCTGCGGGGAGCGGCCTGCCAGAATTTATGTCCCTTTATGGCGGCACCGAGCTCCCCTGGTTTTGGCAGCCTTTTTACTCGCTGCCATTCTCGCTCTTAGCGGTCATGCTGATTCCCGGCATCATGGCAGCCATTTTGGGCTATGTCATCTTCCGAAATCGCATTCGCGGCGTCTATTTCTCTATCCTGACGCAAGCGGCAACCATCATCTTTTTCAATTTCTTCAACGGGCAGCAAAAGCTGTTTAACGGAACCAACGGTCTCACCGACTTTGGCCCTCTTTTGGGCATGCCTGTTCGCAGCAATGTCACCCAATACTGGCTGTATGTGACCACCATTGCCATGCTGGCGATCGCCTATGCCCTATGCCGATGGCTCACCAGCGGTCGCTTTGGTCGATTGCTGGTTGCCATCCGCGACGACGAACCTCGCGTTCGCTTCTCGGGCTACAATCCTACCGGATTCAAGGTGCTAGTATTTGCCATTTCGGGGGTGCTGGCGGGCATTGCTGGTGCCCTGTTTACGCTGCAGTCGGGCATTGTGTCTCCCAACTCCATGAACATCGCCTTTTCGATTGAAATGGTGATTTGGGTTGCCGTTGGCGGTCGAGCCACCTTGGTTGGAGCTATTTTGGGTGCACTCATCGTCAATTTTGCCAAAAGCTTACTGAGCGAACGGTTCCCAGATATCTGGCTCTTTTTTCAGGGCGGTTTGTTCTTGCTGGTGGTGCTGCTATTGCCAGCTGGGATTGTGGGTTGGTTGCGCACCCGTGGAGTTGAGATATTTAAGCAGTTAAGCGGCAGCCGTCGTGTAGCCACATACCCCAGCTTGGAAGAAGATCCTGAGGTTGACTATGAACGAAAAAATCTTAGAGATTGAGAACTTAACCGTTAGTTTTGACGGGTTCAAAGCACTCAACAATCTCAATTTCAGCTTAGATACAGGTGAACTTCGGGTTATCATCGGGCCTAATGGTGCGGGAAAAACTACATTTCTCGACATTATTACTGGAAAAACCAAGCCCACCGAAGGCCAAGTCCGGTTCAAAGGACGCAACCTACGGCCCTATGCCGAGCATGAGATCGCCCAAATGGGCGTTGGCCGAAAATTCCAAACCCCACGGGTTTACCTCAATCTCAGCCCTCGTGAAAACCTGGAGCTGGCCTGTAATGGCACCAAGGACGTGTTCAAAACTTTGTTTCGAAAGTCACCTGCGCGTGAAAGACGCACCGTCCAGGAACTGCTAGAAACCATTGGCTTGTCCCACAAAGCGGATATGAAAGCCAACTTGCTGTCCCATGGGGAAAAGCAATGGTTGGAAATTGGCATGCTGGTAGCTCAAGCCCCTGATCTGTTATTGGTGGATGAACCCGTTGCCGGATTGACAGACGAAGAAACAGAACTGACAGGTAGCTTGTTGCTCTCTCTCGCTGAAAGCCATTCCATTGTTGTGATTGAGCATGATATGGAATTTGTGCGTCAGATTGCCCAGGGCCAAGTTACCGTGCTGCACCAAGGGTCTGTCTTGTGTGAAGGGAACTTTGACGAAGTACAGCGCGATCCGCGTGTGATCGAAGTGTATTTGGGGCAAGAAGTTCATACCGATCATGACATGAGCTTGGATAACACAGCCGACTTGTTAGAAATTGCTGGAAATGCTGAGGGTTAATGGCTCTAGCGATCGAATGCATGAGTGACAAGTAACCGACTTCAGTGAATGGAATGCGTGAATTGCTATGACCCAAACTGCGATCGCCTTAAACGACAAAATAGCAGATGCCTCAATGATGTTGCAGGTATCCGGGCTCAACGTTTACTACGGAGAGAGTCACATTTTGCGAGATGTGGACTTGAGCGTGCCGAAGGGTGAAATGGTATGCCTGATTGGCCGCAATGGAGTTGGTAAAACAACACTGCTTAAAACAGTGATGGGCTTGCTCAAACCTCGCAGTGGCAGCATCAACTTTGCGGGACAGCCGATTCTGTCCAAAACGACCGATCAGCGAGCAAGAGCTGGCATTGGCTACGTACCTCAAGGCCGAGAAATTATTCCCCGTTTAACCGTGCGGGAAAACCTGCTTTTGGGCTATGAAGCACGACAGCATCCACCGCGCAATCGTCAGGAGATTCCAGAGGAAATTTTTGAGTTGTTTCCCATCTTGAAAGACTTTTTGCCGCGCATGGGGGGCGACTTATCTGGAGGACAACAGCAGCAGCTGGCGATCGCCCGAGCCATCATGGGTCAGCCTCAGCTCCTCGTGCTGGACGAACCAACAGAAGGCATTCAGCCCTCTATCATTCTCGACATTGAGCGAGCCGTGCGCAGCATTATTGCGAAAACTGGCATTTCGGTTTTGTTGGTAGAGCAACATTTACACTTTGTGCGCCAGGCCGATCGCTACTATGCGATGCAAAAGGGTGGCATTGTGGCATCCGGGCCAACTAGCGAACTCAGTAATGATGTGATTCAACGGTTCTTGGCGGTTTAAGCTGCATGATTTGGAGCGCGATCCTGTTATCCCGCTAAAAGGTTGGACATTAAACCAATGCCAGTTTCGGTTAAGGGCTTTTCTGAGATTTGCGCGACGCGCAAACCTCAGAAAAGCCCTTAATTGCGTGCGCGTGCACACGCAAAAATGGACACTTCAGCTTATCCAAAACTCAGGTTAAACCAGATTATTCGAGCGTCAGCAGGTGAGTGCATATCGTATTTCGGCCTCGTTCTTTGGCCTCATAGAGTGCCTGATCTGCCGCGTTCACCAACGTTTGCGCTGGATAAGATAGCAGAGGCGTTACCGTGGCAATACCCATACTCGCGGTGACATAGGGCGCAATTGCCGAGGCGCGATGTGGCATCGACTGCTCGGCAATTGCCTGCTGTAACGATCGCGCCACATGTTCGGCCCCCTTGGAACTAGTATTGGGAAGGATGAGCGCAAATTCTTCGCCTCCATATCGAGCTGCCAAATCGGTAGTGCGTGTTGCGGCCTGGTTGATGAGCCTGGCGATCGCAACCAAGCATTGGTCACCCGCCTGATGTCCATAGGTATCGTTAAACGCCTTAAAGTAATCCACATCGCACAAAATCAGCGAGAGCGCCTTTTGCTCATGGGCTAAGCGCTGCCACTCATGCAACAGGTGAGCATCAAAGCGGCGACGATTGGCAATTTGGGTTAAGTCATCTGTAATAGCCAGTTGCTCTAGTTTTTGGTTGGCTTGCTGCAGTTGGTTGTACAGTTCCGATTGTTGAATCGCGATCGCCATTTGATCAGCAATTTTTTTGAGCAGATCAACCTCCCAATCTTGCCATTCCCGAGTCGCCTGACATTGGTGACAAATCAACAAGCCCCACAACTGAGAATTGCTCACAATGCCAACGACCAAGTTCGCTTTGACCTGCAAGTGCGCCAAGGTTTTACGATGACACGCTTGCAGATCAGACTTTTGAATATTGGCAATTGCGCGCGATCGCCCTAGCTGATAGCGAATTAAGTACTCACTGTTGGCCCCAAAACAGGGATCAATCAGCCGCATTCCTAGAATTGCAAGAGTGGGGTCACTCACCGACTCCACAGCCACAAACCCATCACAATTTGGCTTAAATTGATAGACCAAGGCGCGATCGCATTTCAGCAGCTCATGCACATCGGTTACCGCAGCAGTCAGCACTTCGTTGAGATCAAGCGATCGCCGCATCCGATTGGTAATGTTCGACAAAATGCGATCGCGATCGGCTTGTAGCCGCAGCATCTCTTCAATATGCTTCCGTTTGGAGATTTCTCGATACAGTTGATCAACTGCGTCATCCAAGTCTCTTGCTTGCGTTTCCACTTGCATTCCCAACTCAGCATTGGTTCGTTTCAACGCATCTTTCAAATCACATCTCTCTGAAATATCGATTGAAATACTAACAATCCCAATCAATTTTCCCTGTTCATCATAAATAGGAGAGTTCGTGGCCAAAATGGGGAATTCAATACCATTTCGATGTTGCACCCTCAACTCTCCAGACCAGCTTTCCCCTCGCCTCAGGTGCTCAAGAATTTCAACCTTTTGTGGATGAGATAAGTCGGAAGGGAGGATATCAAAAATATGTTTTCCCACGACTTCAAACGACGTCCACCCATACATTGTTTCCGAATAGCGATTCCAGTACAGAATGATGCCTGCCAGGTCGGTTGCGATCACGGCATGTTCAACAACATTCAATAGACGATTCTGAAACTGCATCGCTTGCTCAACCAAACGGCGTTCAACAATTTCTGTCTGAAGTCGTTGGTTGGTTTGCTCCAATTCTTTCGTGCGGGCATCCACCAATGCTTCTAGCTGAGTGTGATACTGTTCAATTTGGTGTTCTGCCATTTTACGATTACTAATATCAATCACATATCCGACATATTCTGCAGCGGTGTGATCTTGATCATTAGCCAACTGATACACTTCTCGCACCCAACGATATTTCTGATCAGCGTGCAAGATCCGATATTCATTCGTTTGCTGAGTGGAGTTGGGCTGGTTGAGGCGACTGTCCAACAGCTCCGGCAAGTCATCTGGGTGAACGAGGCTAAACCACAGGCTGGCGTTCTGCAGAAATGCCTTGGGCTTGTATCCTAAAATCGTTGTGATGGTATCGCTGACAAATGTGATGGCCTGATCTTTATCACACTGAAAGCTCATCAGAATTGCCGGACTATGGTGCAGCAAATATTGCAATCGCTGGGTTACAGCAGTCAGTTGCTGCTGGGCAAGGTTGCAATCGCGCAGGGCTACTTTTTCGACCGTCATATCCTGGATCTGACATACAAAGTAGAGCGAATTGGCCCAGCGATCGCGTCCCAACGACACAGTCAGCAAAACCCACACCCAGCTGCCATTTTTGTGAATGTAGCGCTTTTCAACCTGGTAAGATTGCATCTCGCCAGCCGTCGCCAACCACACCAGAGAGATATCCTCATGGGGATCTTCAGGATAAGTCAGCCCTTGCAGGGTCATGGCCGTCAATTCAGCTTTGGAATATCCAACCATGGTGCATAATGCTTGATTCACGGCTAGAAGGTGACCATCAAGGCTCACCAGCGCCATCCCAATGACAGCCATATCAAACGCATCTTGAATTTGCTCAGCATCCATGTGGGACAGGGGATGCACGTGCTTGGCGAAATGGGGTTCGCTGAGAGGCTCCATGGCAGCAGGAAGGAGGGGAACCGACTCAAAGGAGTGAAGGGCTTTCAGCACAGAACCGTACGTGGCGATGCCCAGCAGTTCTTCCTCGGCGGAGAATACACCCACTTGGCGAAGCTGCTTAGCCTGCAACAATTGATGCGTTGCCCAGAGATCGGTTCGCGGTAGAACCGATAGGAGCGGAGCGCTGCAAAACTCACGAGCAGAAGCCTGTGCAAGCCGAATGCCCGATGCGTAGCACTGCACCAGATCGCTAGCCGTCAGAATGCCGAAGGGTGCTGCAATTGTGCGATCGCCCCAAGGTTCTACCCAACTCTTGGCCTTCGGCTGCCCCCCCAAACAAGATGAGTCTTTTGCCATCAGAATGACATAGGGCACGCCGCGCTCCACCATGCAGTGTGCAATGTGCTGGAGCGTGGCATTGGATTCATCACAAACGGTGGTGGGAGCCATCCATCGATGAACTGGCTGCTGTTCTAGCATCGGGGTTGGCTGTAGACTCTCTCGAATGCTGGAGGGCGTCATAACCCCAACAAGCTGCTGCTGAGCATTGAGAACAGGCAAATGGCTCGTACAATGCTGATGAAATAGCTGGATCACCTGGCTGATGTGGGTTAGCTCATGAGCCAGAACGGTGAATACAGGTTGCACCATCCAATCAACGATAGACGCTTGACACAACGGTTGCTGAGCCGCGATCGCCCGCACAGCGTCGTTTTCGGTAAACAAACCCACCATCTGGGTGCGATCCATGACGAGCGCATAGCTAGTTTTTTGCCGACTCATCGCTTGAATGGCCACCTCAACTGTCGCCGATGGTTCAAGCACTAGGGAGCAAGATTGAATGAACTGTTTTGCAGCCAATTCCTGCGACATACAATCTACCTTCCCGATAAAACCAAGCCTGACGTCGCTGTAGTTTTATCTTTCCTCACTTCTAAACTGGAGGTCAGTTTAGAACACAAGTTTTAATGCGATCGCAGGTTTCTCCCAATGATGACTGCTGCATCAGGGTGACTGCTGTATCACGTTGAGCGATCGCAGCAGATTTACCTGCCCCAACAATTAAAAAACCGATGCCATAGGACATCGGTTCACAAAAAGCACAGATTAGAACGCTACAGCAGTCACCAGCTTCGTTGAGAAGAAAGTTTTGAGGAAGGAAAGGCTGTTCTCATCACTTTCCTAATCGAAATGGCGATCGCGCTCACTCACGTTGAACACAGCTGTTAGCCACGACGAGCAGAAGGCAACACAAGAGCCTTATCACTTGGAGCATTCAACACTGGCTGCGAACCATTGCTGGCAGCACGGCCATTAGCCCAAGTCGGATCTTCTGGCAGCAAAAACTCCCGAATAAATCGGGCTGCGGCCCGCTGAGCCAAGCCTCCAGCAATTTGCTGACCCATGCGCTGCGTTTCGGGTCGCAACAGCAAATTGGGAATAGCCGGAATTAACTGAGTTGGACCAAAGCCCGGTGTTTCTCGCAGCAGCGACAAGATTCTGAGCAGATGCTCGGCGTTGGCTTGCCCTTGAGGCGGCTTTGCCGGAGCAGCGGATCGCGAACCTTTACCGTTGTGCAGTCCAAGGCGTTCTTGAACCTTTGTTCGAAACTGGTTGAAGGTGTTCTGACCAAAATTGTCCACACTCTTCACAATTTCATCAACCAAGTATTCACGAATGAATGCACCACGCTCAGACATGAGGAAATTAATCGCTTGATCCACCGCACCCGTCAAATCGTAATCGGTACTATCTTTTGCATTGCGCAATAGGTTTTCCAATCGATTCCAGCGGAAGTTGCCATCCTTAAACAACAAGTCCTTCAACGAAGTGCGCAGTTGAGGAGAGGGATCGGTCAACAATCGCTTGGCAATGTAGGGATAGGCTTTGCTCAACACTTTGAAGTTGGGATCTACATTGATGGCAATCCCTTCCAACGTGACAAGCGAGCGAATAATCAGCGCATAGTAAGCAGGCACCCGAAAGGGGTACTCGTACATGAGAGCCGATAGCTGATCGGTAATGCTCTTGAAGTTCATTTCAGCAACGCTGGCGCTGAGCGCGTTGCTAAACACGTTGCTAAGCGCAGGAATAATTGGCGTCAGGTCGGTTTCGGGGCTCAAAAATTCTAAGCTGACGTAGTCGTTTGCCAGTCCTTCAAAGTCGCGGTTAACCATGTGAACCACCGCCTCAATCAGCCCATAGCGCTGATGCGGCTTGACTTCACTCATCATGCCAAAGTCGAGGTAGGCCAAATTGCCGTCGGGGGTAGCTAGCAGGTTGCCAGGATGAGGATCGGCATGGAAAAAGCCATGCTCTAGCAATTGACGCAGCGAGCATTGCACACCAATTTCGATCAGATAGGCGGCATCAATTCCTTGGGCATAAATTTCTTGAGGATTGGTGAGCTTGGTGCCGTTGATCCACTCCATGGTCAGCACACGGCGGGCGGTGTACTCCCAATAAATCCGTGGCACATAGATATTCGGCAGCTTGCCATAGAGTTCGGCAAAACGCTCGGCGTTTTGGCCCTCTTGGGTGTAATCCATCTCTTCAAAGATGCGTGCGCCAAACTCGTCCATAATGCCGACGAGGTCGCTTCGAATGCGCTTGAAACGGCGGGTTACAAAGGAGGCCAACTGCCGCAGGATATACAGATCGAGGGTGATGCGCTGAGCTAAACCGGGACGTTGCACCTTGACGGCAACCTCTTCACCAGACTTGAGCTTGCCTCGGTAAACTTGCCCCAGCGATGCAGCGGCGATAGGCATGGGAGAAAGCTCGGCATAAATATGCTCAGGGCGATCGCCCAATTCTTCTTCAATGAACTGATAGGCAATCTCGTTGGGAAAGGGGGGCAACTGATCCTGAAGCTTCGTCAGTTCTTCCAGGTACACCGGCGGCACAAGGTCAGGCCGGGTAGACAAAGCTTGCCCAATTTTGATGTACGCAGGCCCCAAATTGGTCAGCATGGTGCGCATGCGCTCAGCCCGTCGCAACTGGTTTTTGGCAATTTTGCCTGTGCGCTTATCCCACCATAGAGCCAGCGCAAACGTCAGAAAGGGAAAAACGATCGCCACCATCCGGCTTAAAACTTGGGGCAGCCGATAGCGGTACTGCTGAGCGATCGCCGCCGGATCGTAGCGCAGCGCTTCTTCCAAGGATGCATCATGAGCAGACTTGAGGTGCCCATCGACTGGCAGTTCTGGCGTTACCAGCTCAGTAGAGCGAACTTCAGCCTTAGTGGGAGTCTCAACAAGTGACATGGCAGTGGTTTCTTTATGAAGGGCAACGACAAAACAAGCGGTGCAAAGGCTTCAGCAGGAACAACAGTTTGGAGACAGAATCATCCAAAGCTATGGCAGCAAAGCAATGGCAGGAATTGCATAACACACCAATTGAGCAAGGCGTGAACCAGGACTCAACTAGAGTTCCCAAATCGGCTATGTAACGTATTGTAACGCAGCTGAAAATTCAGGGTTCACTTCCTCATCCCATTCAGCATGACACGCCAACCCCGGCAATACACTCGCCCATCGGCCAGTTTTTAGGTCAGGTTTCCGTACTTCGATGGGCTGGAATGCCGATACGACCCATGCTGAGATGGGCTCAACCGATCGATCTAGTCAGGTCCAATTCAGGATATAGAACCAGCTCACCGAGAATTCCGTTCGGTGAGGGTTGTAGAATCTCAGTAACTTGCACGCACACATGATTTTTATGACGGCACCTCACATTGCTTCCTATGGCTCCTGGCGATCGCCCATCACATCTGACCTGATTGTGCAGGGATCTGTGCGGTTGGGGGATGCCTGCATTGATGGCACCGATGTGTACTGGAGCGAGGGTCGGCCCACAGAGTCGGGGCGGTCTGTGGTGGTGCAGCTGTCGAGCAACGGGCAGCGCACAGATGTGACACCCGCTCCTCTAAATGCTAGAACCCGGGTGCATGAGTACGGGGGCGGCGCTTACACCGTGGTAGATGGTGTGGTGTATTTCTCCAATTTTGCCGACCAGCGATTGTATCGACAGCCGATCGATCAAGAACCACAGCCCATTACACCAGAGGGCATGGATTTACGGTTTGCCGATGCGGTACTGGATCACCCGCGACAACAGCTAATTTGTGTGCGAGAAGACCACCGTGCCGATGGGCACGAACCCGCGAATACCATTGTGGCGATCGCCACTCAACCGCAAGATGTGGCCAATAACGACGGGCAGGTGCTCGTTTCTGGAGCTGATTTTTACGCTTTTCCTCGTCTGAGTCCCGATGGGTCGCAGCTGTGCTGGCTAAGTTGGAATCATCCCAATATGCCGTGGGACAGCACCGAACTGTGGGTTGCACCAATTCAGCCGGACGGCACCTTGGGTGCAGCCACCAAGGTTGCGGGTGGGCCAGAGGAATCGGTGTTTCAGCCGGAGTGGTCGCCCGATGGCCGACTGTACTTTGTGAGCGATCGCACGGGTTGGTGGAACCTGTACCGCTGGGATACCGCATCGGGCAATGCAGAACCACTCTGCCCCAAAGAGGCAGAGTTTGGCTTACCGCTGTGGGTGTTTGGCATGGCGACCTATGGCTTTGCCGATGCGGATACCCTGATTTGCAGCTACAGCGAAAACGGACTATCTCATTTGGCCAAGCTGGATACGCGCAGTCTGGAGCTGACAAACATTCCCACTCCATTTAGCAGTGTCGGCGGCGTGCGGGTGGGCAATGGCTGGGTGGTCTTCGGCGGTGGCTCGCCCGATCGCCCCGGTGCGATCGCCCGACTGAATTTGGCCACAGGCACCGTGGAGGAACTGCGTCGTTCAAGCAGCTTGGATATCGATTCTGGCTACATCTCCATTCCCCAGCCCATTGAGTTTCCTACGGAAAATGGGCTAACGGCTTACGGATTCTTCTATCCACCCAAAAACCAGGACTTTGCCGCCCCCGAGGGTGAGCGTCCGCCGCTGTTGGTGAAAAGCCACGGGGGGCCAACTGCAGCCACCTCTGCCAGCTTTAGCCCGAGCATTCAGTATTGGACGAGCCGAGGGATTGCCGTGCTGGATGTGAACTACGGCGGCAGCACGGGCTACGGACGCGCCTATCGCGATCGCCTCAAGGGCAACTGGGGCATTGTGGATGTGGATGACTGCGCCAACGGGGCGAAGTATCTGGCGGAGCAAGGGCTGGTAGATGGCGATCGCCTCTGCATTGATGGCGGCAGCGCGGGTGGCTACACCACGTTGGCGGCGTTGGCTTTCCGCAATGTATTTAAGGCAGGAGCCAGCCATTACGGGGTTAGCGATCTGGAAGCGCTGGCGCGAGACACCCACAAGTTTGAGTCACGCTATCTGGACGGTTTGATTGGTCCTTATCCCGAACGGCTGGACTTGTATAAGGCGCGATCGCCCATTTACGCCATCGATAAACTCTCCTGCCCGCTGATCTTCTTCCAGGGTGACGAAGACAAGATTGTACCGCCCAACCAGGCCGAAATGATGGTAAACGCGTTGAAGGAAAAGGGCTTGCCTGTGGCCTACGTTTTGTTTGAAGGTGAGCAGCACGGCTTCCGCAAATCGGAGAACATTAAGCGGGCGCTGGATGGTGAGCTCTATTTCTATTCCCAAGTGTTTGGGTTTGAACTAGCGGAAACTCCAACCACCGTAGCGATCGCCAATCTCACTCGCTGATAACCATCTTTTAGGATGACCATGAATCCCCAACCCACCGCGCTGACCCATGCTGAGGCGATCGCCTACCTACGTACCCCGCAGGCCATTCGCGATCGCTGTCATCAATTGTTCGACCTGGCCTGTGCGGATCAGCTCCAGCACTTTCGCTGCAATCTGGAAAAATTAGAGCCGACTGCAGACTATGTGCTGCAGGTAATGCGGGCCAGCTATCCCGATTTGGACGTGCCGTTCCATAGCCGCTGGCGACATTTCAACGCCGGAGGAAGCGATCGCCTCCATCAGCTCGATCAGCAGTTGGCCAAGCTCAATCCGCTGGAGCGCGCGCGCGCCAAGTACGATTTGGTGATTCCTAGTGTGCTGCTGGATGCGGGAGCCGGAGCCACCTGGAAGTACCGCGAAGCGACCACTGGGCAAACGTTAGGGCGATCGGAAGGGTTGGCGATCGCCAGCTATCATATGTTCTTGCAGGGCGCGTTTTCCAGCCAGTCGCATCAGCCTTACCAAACCGATGCCGCCGCCTTGGAAGCCTTGACGGAAGCAGCATTAAGCGAGGGATTTCAAGTTAGTGACGAAAACCCGCTCGTGGGCGTAACTGGACGAGTGGACTTAATGCGACGGTTGGGCCAGGCGTTGCGGCAACATCTGCCCCTGTTTGGTCAAGACTTGCCCAGACCCGGCCATCTGGTGGATTACTTGATGGCCCAAGCCGTTGACCACCAGCTTCCAGCCCGAACCGTGCTACAAGCTGTCCTGGAAGGGTTGAGCGACATTTGGCCCGGTCGCGTCACGTTGGATAAGGTGAATTTGGGCGATGTGTGGCTCCATTCAGCCTTGGGTGGCGATGCGCCAGGGTCAAACCTCGTTCCCTTTCACAAGCTGTCGCAGTGGCTCACCTACTCGCTATTGGAACCGTTGCAGGAGTTGGGGCTAGAGATTACCGGATTGGACGAGCTAACCGGACTAGCAGAGTACCGCAATGGTGGACTGTTTGTGGATATGGGCGTGCTGGAACCCAAGCATGATGCGGTCTTGGAAGACAAACACTTGCCCAGTTCCGACGTGATTGTAGAGTGGCGTGCCCTGACGGTGGTGCTGCTGGATCAGGTGGGCGATCGCATCCGTCAGCAATTGAACCTGAGCGCAACCGAACTCCCCTTAGTAAAGGTGCTAGAAGGAGGCACTTGGGCCGCTGGCCGCAAAATTGCCGCAGAACTGCGCCCCCACGCGACGCCGCCCATTCAAATCGACAGCGACGGCACCGTGTTCTAACTCCCCCCTTGTTCTCGCCTGAACCGATGAAAGAGCCACCTGCCAATTCTGTTCATCCCCAAAGTCGCGCCGAGTGGCGGGCTTGGCTGGCCGAAAACCACACGCGCACCGAGGGCGTGTGGCTGATTAGCTACAAAAAAGCAACGGGAAAGCCCCGCTTTGAGTACGACGAAGCGGTGGAAGAGGCCCTATGTTTTGGATGGATCGACAGTAAGCCCAACTCGCTGGATGAGGAGCGATCGCTTCTGTGGTTTGCCCCTCGCAAGCGCGGCACGGGTTGGTCCAAGCCCAACAAAGAGCGAGTCGAACGTCTGCTTGCGGCTGGCTTGATGGCGGAGGCTGGAATGGCCAAAGTGGAAGCGGCCAAACAAGATGGCTCCTGGACTGCATTGGATGCGATCGAGGCGCTGGAAATTCCGCCAGATTTGGCGGAAGCGCTAGCCGCCTATCCTCCTGCACAGCAGAATTTTGAGGCGTTTCCTCGCTCTGTGAAGCGCGGCATTTTGGAATGGATCGCTACGGCCAAAAAGCCCGAAACCCGAGCCAAGCGTATCGACGAAACGGCCCGGCTGGCTGCTGAAAATCAGCGGGCCAATCAGTGGAATCGATCGTAGAGGGGGAGTGAGGAGTGGAGAGTGGGGAATTGGGAGTCGGGAGTCGGGACGGAGAGTAATCTACCAAAAGGTTTGGGGTTATAGGCTGTAGTCGCGACCTTTGATGTCGGCGAGTTGGTCTTCGGTGAGAACGCCGCTGTCAGAGTAGTAACCTGCTGACTTTTTCGCTTCAATCTCCACCTGAGCATCAGCGGGAATCATATCCGGGGGAATGGGAACCCGTTCCACCACCTCGATTCCAGAGTTGGTGATGGCGTTATACTTCATATTGCTCATGGAAACGAGTTGATCGATTTTGGTGACGCCCAGCCAATGCAATACATCAGGCATCAGTTCCTGGAATCGCATGTCCTGCACGCCTGCCACACATTCGGTTCGCAGGAAGTAGGCATCGGCGCGATCGCCCCCTTCTTGCCGTTTACGTGCGTTGTACACCAAAAACTTCGTTACTTCGCCCAATGCGCGGCCTTCTTTGCGGCAGTAGACAATAATGCCCACGCCGCCTGCTTGCGCCGTTTGAATGCACACCTCAATGCCGTGAACCAGATAGGGTCGGCAGGTGCAAATGTCGGAACCAAACACATCTGAACCGTTGCACTCATCGTGAACGCGCACAGCCAACGGCTTCGACGGATCGGCGATCGCCTCTGGGTCACCCACAATGTACACCGTCGTGCCACCAATTGGCGGCAAAAACACATGCAAATCCTGCCGGGTTACTAGTTCGGGATACATGCCGCCCGTTTGCTGGAACAGGATGCGGCGCAGTTCCCACTCATCCACATTTAGGCGCTTGGCAATTCCGGGTAGGTACCACACCGGGTCGAGTGCCGCTTTGGTCACCATTAGGCTACCGTCCGCTCTTAGGATGGAATCATCCACCTTCAGGCGACCGTTGGCAATTTCATCCTTCAGCTCGGGAATTTGAATGTGGGCTTTGGTAATGGCGATCGTGGGGCGAATATCGTAGTCGGGATAGTGAGGCGCAAAAATATCGCTGGCGATCGCCCCGAACGGATCGAGCGACACAATTTTATCGGGGTCTCCCCAACTGGGATGCGGCCCCAACGGCACCACCGGAGCAGTGTTGGTGAGATCGGCTTTGTGGTTGGGGTCGAGCACGCCACTAGCCACCGCCAGTGCCCGATACACGCTGTAGGCCCCACCCAAGGTACCAATCACGTTGCGATTGCTAATGCGCACCGAGCCAACAATTGGGCCACGCTGCAATGGGTCACTCGCTCCCCATTGAATTGGAAGCACCTTTGCGCCTGTTGCGTTGGGGTGGGAGGTTAGGATGATGTGCTGACGCTTTGGTTTTGGTTGAGCTTCGGTCATATAGTTTCCCTGCACCCGCCGGATTGGAACCTGTGATGAAAATGGTACAGTATTTTCATACTCTAAAGTTACCCACTCAACTGTTCGCCATAATCATCTATTGTTGATTCTTTACGAAAAGATTTCTATTCGTTTCCTGGGTTAAGAAGACTGATTTTTAGCGTCTTTTTTTAGAAGAACAGCTTAGGTTTTTCATCCAAAATTTATTTTTTTAAGTAACATTTATTCTAAAGAGATCTTGAGATGGAGTTTGAAGACTCTATGCGATCGCACAAGAGTAAAAACCTTGGCGATCGGGCCTTAAAAATAGCCATCTCTGAATATTTCCCGCTTTAAAGTCAAAAGCTTACTGGCTAAACTTAGCTTGAAACGGGGATAGCGCGATCGCATTTTCAACTTCAGTTTTCTTCTCCCATTCTTATTAAAAATTCGAGCTGTCTTTCTACCATTCAGGTACCGTATGGCTGCAAACGTTTCTGTTATTCAACATCCGCTGGTTCAGCACAAATTAACTCTCATGCGTCGGGCGGATACCCATACTCAAGATTTTCGTCGATTGCTCCGAGAAATCTCTTTGTTATTGGCTTATGAAGTAACTCGCGATTTGCCACTGCGCACCGAAACAATTCAAACCCCTCTGGCCGAAATGGCAGCCCCCGTGCTTGCCGCCGAAAAAAATATGGTGCTGGTTTCCATCATGCGGGCGGGGCAGGGATTGCTAGACGGCATGATTGAGCTGATTCCAACCGCAAAGGTAGGGCACATTGGTCTGTATCGAGAGCCCTCTACTCTTACCGTGGTGGAGTATTACCTCAAGCTGCCCGCCGATACCAACCAGCGCGACATGCTAGTGGTTGATCCGATGCTGGCAACGGGTAACTCGGCTGTTGCAGCAGTTGAGCGACTCAAGGAAGCCAACCCGCTCTCTATCAAGTTTGTCTGTTTACTCGCAGCCCCAGAGGGAATTGCCCACTTCCATGAGCAGCACCCAGATGTGCCTATCTACACCGCCGCTATCGATCACAAGCTAGACGAGCATGGCTACATTATTCCGGGACTGGGTGACGCGGGCGATCGCCTCTATGGCACCAAGTAGGTCTAGTCACGTTTGTGTTCTAGGCTGCTCAGCCACTGCCAGGCGGTGGGGAACCGGGCTCAGCGGTTGAGTTGCTATAGGATGAGAATGGAACGTTTTGCAAAATTCTGCTCAACCGCTATGGCTATTTTTCGTCAGTACATTGCGCCGTTTTTAGTGCTGCTCATTTTCGGGTTGGCGTTGTTTGTTGTGAGCGCACGCATCTTTTTGCCAGAAGACATGGCCGCTCCTGCCCCAACAGAACCCGCAGCATCGGTGAGTATGCAACAGCCAAATCCTCCCCATGGGGCGATCGCCACTCCTATTGTCTGGAGCATCCATGACCTTTGGGCATGAGGCAACCCCTCAACCACCGCCAGAAACGTCGCTAACCGAGCCATTTCCAGCGGGCTATCGGCTCAAGCAAGGCACCTGGAAGGACAAAGCACTCCTGGTCAAATTTCTGCATCACACGTATCTGGAGACCGATCCCTCTGCCTCGCTTGATCACTTGACGGGAACCGTTGAGCGCTATTTCTCTTCGGAGGCTCCACTCTGGTTTGCGGAATCCGAGGCGAACCCATCTCTTCGGGCAGAGGCCGTTGCCTGTTTGTGGATGGGCAATGCCGTTGATCAAATTCATGGCGATCGCCATCTCCACGTCTTTTTGCTGTACGTGGTCCCCAACCATCGCCGCCAAGGAATCGCCACAGCGCTGATGCGGCAGGCTATTGCTTGGGCACAAAATCGAGGCGATCGCCAAATTGCACTTCAGGTTTACCAAGACAACGAATCTGCACAAAAGTTGTATCAAAAGCTAGGGTTCGAAACGCGATCGCTGTGGATGGCAAGACCGTTAAATCGGGACAACAAGGGATCGTAATCACAAAACTGTTGATTTTTGACAGTTGAGTGGCCCGACAAAAGACTCACTTCACAACGTCATATTCTGTCAGGACTTACGCAATTGAATGATTTTTCGGATGAAGTGCGTAAGTTTCAAGTACCTCGACACCATTAAAAACCAGACCCAAAAACCCTGTGCGGCCCAGCAGACGGCACAGGGTTTTATCCATTAACTGGCGTTGCTCAAAACCTGTGGACATTGCAATGACAGTCATCGCAACGCCCATAGCTTTATCAGCGATAACCCAAACAATGCCAGGGCAGAGTTATATCCTATAGTCCGGTGTTGGCATCATGCTCAACGGCATTGGGATCCACACCCATGGGTGCAACATAGTCGCGGAAAAGCGTAATTTGCTCACCGAAATCCAGCTTCTTAATTTCTTGGAACAGTGATTGAGCCTCATTAGAAAGCTCATATCCCTGCGGAACTTGAACAACCGATCCCTTCGACATTCCTTGTGCTAAGAAATACCAGAACAACAGTTTTGTGGTATCGCTCAAAGCGCCATACTCGCGGCCAATCAAAGTATTTTTGCGAGTAATTAAGTCACGCTGTAGTTGCAACTGCTCTTCTTGAGACATTTGCTCAACCTGGTTGAACAAACCTTGTGCAACTTCGGGAGAGACGGTGCTAGCACTAGGAGCAGCAGGCGTGATTGAGTCGCCCATTTCAGTATAAATAAACCAAAATAGAGCCAGCTGTTGGTCAACATCTAAACCACGAAATTGGTTAACCAAGTTGGTAAATGTGTTAGTAGTTGTGTAACTCATGACGAATTTATCTCGGCGTTCGTTGCTTATAGCAAAGTAACAAGAATTCGCATCACACATCATGTATCTAAAGTGACGAATAGAACCATTCCTTGCGATAGAGGAGAACCCAAACTATCGCGTTAGAAGGAGGTTAATTGCTAGCTTTTCCAAGCAAACGATTTGCGTTTTATTCTTTGATCCACAGGGCTAAACCGCCACCACGGCCCCGTGCTGCAATGTAGCGATCGCTTACTTCAAAGAAAGCAAAAAAGGGTAATTTCCCAATCGGCGTTTGAGCAAACATATCTGTTTTTTGGGCACCACCCCGAATTCCACCTTGATAGAGCGTTTGACCCAACAACGTAATGTGTATGTCGGTAAAATCGAAAGCCAGCAAGTTTTTCTTATCGAGGTACCGACAAGGCCCTGTAAGCGTGAGCTTTAAGCCACCAAGCTGAATTTGATTACGAATTGAACCCTCCGCTGCCGCATCCGACAAGGCCGGATGAAAGCCAATGTAAGCAGGGCTAAATTTAGGCATGTAAAATCCGTTTCCCAGGCGGATGCCACCCTGCTTTCGCTTGCGTACACCTGTGGTGAAACAAAGTCGCCATTGCCCTTGCAATGCCGAGGAGGGATACCGGCGGCGTTCTTGCTTGGCTTGGGTTTCGGTCGCAAGCAGCGCCTGAACCATCGCTTCGGCAGAGGGGCGATCGCGCTTGGGTTGATGAAACGTCGTCGCAGCTTGCATCAGCGTGCTGGCAAACTCGTGTGCATCACGCGCATTCGTCTCCCTAGTCATAGCGATCGCCCTTTACGAGAACCTTCCACCCACGACCAATTGGCCATTCACAGCCAGTGCGGCCTACAGCCAACTACAGTAAATGGTTTTGGCCATGATTCCGAATTAAATGGTCACATAACACGAGAGCCACCATGGCCTCTACCATGGGCACAGCCCGAGGCAACACACAGGGGTCGTGGCGACCTTTTCCCGCCAGTTCCGTTTCACCCCCATCGCGAGTAACCGTTTGTTGGGATTTGCGAATCGTAGCCGTAGGCTTAAAGGCAATTCGTAGCAGAATGTTTTCTCCATTGGAAATGCCACCTTGCACACCGCCGGAACGGTTGGTTACGGTGCGCACATTGCCTTGTGCATCTTTGTAAAAAGCATCATTGTGTTCACTGCCGCTCATGAGCGTACCAGCAAAGCCCGAGCCAATCTCAAAGCCCTTGGTAGCAGGCAGCGACATCACCGCCTTCGCTAAATCTGCTTCCAGCTTATCGAACACTGGCTCGCCCAGGCCCTTCGGCACGTTGCGCGCTACGCACTCCACCACGCCGCCCAAAGAGTCGCCTTGGTCACGATATTGCTCAATTAAGTCCACCATGCGCTCAGCAGCTTCGGCATCGGGGCAACGCACAATGTTGCTTTCGACCTGCTCCAGCGTTACCGTATCGGCCTCCACAACGCTATCCAAGTCTTTAATTCGCTTTACATAGGCAACAATTTCGACCCCGGCGAGCTGCTTGAGAATCTTTTTGGCGATCGCCCCTGCAGCAACACGACCAATGGTTTCCCGCGCCGAGGAGCGTCCACCGCCCTGCCAATTACGAATGCCATATTTGGCATCGTAGGTGGCATCCGCATGAGAGGGACGATATTTCACCGCCATTTCGTCATAGTCTTGCGATCGCGCATCGGTATTGCGTACCAAAATGGCGATCGGGGTGCCCAACGTTTTTCCTTCAAACACACCCGATAAAATTTCGCAGCGATCGGCCTCTTTGCGCGGCGTGGTGATCTTGCTTTGACCGGGACGACGACGATCCAGCTCCACCTGAATTTCTTCAGCCGAAATGTCGAGTTGGGGCGGGCATCCATCGATCACAACCCCAACACCGCCACCATGCGATTCGCCAAATGTTGAAATTCGGAATGCGTGACCAAATGAACTGCCCATAGCCGCCTAAAAACTCACATTATGGAAGCTTAGCTTAAAACTGGCGGCCAAAGTTTTCTCGAGCGGGATGCATTTGAGCGGTATAGCCATCGGCATGGCCCACCAGCTCTGGCAATGGTTCGCTACCACCTGTCAATACTTTCGACTCAGTTGTCGTAATAAAGCCGACATAAAAGGCCCCCGCTTCCATATTTAAGGCACTCGCGGTTACATCTCCTTCCAATCGAGCGGTACGCGTTAGCGTTAGCTGACCAGCGGCATAAATTTTTGCTTTAACCACCCCGTGAATGGTGATGTTGTTGCCCCTTAGGTCTGGCCCTTCAATCAAGCCGCTTTGGGAAATGACAACATTGCCACTTGCCTGAATTCCACCATGTACAATTCCGTCTACCTGCAGGTCACCATCCACATGCATGGTGCCTTGCAATTCGGTCGTGGAGCTAATATATGTGGCGGCAGATTTTGCAGGAGTGGGTTGCTGTGGCATATAAGAAGGCTGATTTTTTTGCTTACGCCTAAAAAAATTAAACATCGGGTGAGATTCCTCCAAGAAAACAGACGATACCCCGTTTAAGCCTATAGCCCTGCCAGTGATGCACAAAGCATCGTTATAAATGGCAGATGAAAGCGCAGGTCGCAAGCGGGTTAACTGTATAAAACTGCATTCAAACCTGAACAATCCTCAGTCGGCTTAATGCCTGAATGAGAGTCTGCGAAATTGCCTATCGGGCGATCGCACTGTCCCCAACACTCGATACCTCAAATAGTGCCATTAATTTGTTTTCTTTTGTAGCGGTAAATTTATTGATTTCACGCTCCCTGTCGGTTTATCACAAAATCTATATCAACCATACTGACTCATTCAGCCTTTGACTGTATCACCAAAACCAACCCCGCCGATCAGGCAAGATTTAGGCATCGAATAGGACTGACGCACTTTATCCGAAAAACCAGGGGTTGAATGATGGTTGGAGCGTTAACGCTTCAACCATCATTCAACTGCGTAAGTTCCTGTCGAATACAAAAAAAGCACCCTCCAAGAGGGTGCTAAAGCCTAGCTAAATTAAGGGATTAACCGTTAATTTCAGGAGCTTGCAGAGCTACCGGAACGGCATCACCAGATGCCAAATCCAAGGGGAAGTTGTGAGCATTACGCTCGTGCATCACTTCCATACCCAGGTTGGCACGGTTGAGCACATCCGCCCAGGTATTGATGACTCGGCCCTGACTATCCAGCACCGACTGGTTGAAGTTGAAACCGTTCAGGTTGAACGCCATGGTGCTGATGCCCAGTGCGGTGAACCAGATACCCACAACAGGCCATGCACCCAAGAAGAAGTGCAGTGCACGAGAGTTGTTGAAGCTGGCATATTGGAAGATCAACCGACCAAAGTAACCGTGAGCAGCCACGATGTTGTAGGTCTCTTCTTCTTGACCAAACTTATAACCGTAGTTCTGAGATTCGGTCTCGGTCGTCTCACGCACCAAGCTCGAGGTCACCAACGAACCGTGCATGGCGGAGAACAGCGAACCACCGAACACACCGGCCACACCCAACATGTGGAAGGGGTGCATCAGAATGTTGTGCTCGGCTTGGAACACGAACATAAAGTTGAACGTACCGGAGATACCCAAGGGCATCCCGTCAGAGAAGGAACCCTGACCGATGGGGTAGATCAAGAACACCGAGGTAGCAGCGGCCAAAGGTGCGCTGTAAGCAACGCAGATCCAAGGACGCATGCCCAGGCGGTAACTCAGCTCCCACTGGCGACCCATGTAAGCAAAGATGCCAATGAGGAAGTGGAAGCAGATCAGCTGGTAGGGACCGCCGTTGTACAACCACTCATCCAGAGAAGCAGCTTCCCAGATGGGGTAGAGGTGCAGACCGATGGCGTTGCTAGAAGGCACAACTGCACCGGAGATGATGTTGTTGCCGTACATCAGAGAACCCGCAACAGGCTCACGGATGCCATCGATGTCCACGGGAGGAGCAGCGACGAAGGCAATGATGAAACAGATGGTTGCAGTGAGCAAGCAAGGGATCATCAACACGCCGAACCAGCCCACATACAGGCGGTTGTCAGTGCTGGTTACCCAGTTGCAAAACTGCTCCCATGCGCTGGCGCGATCGCGCCGTTGAAGGGTAGTTGTCATGGTGATAATTGCTATCTACGAAATGAATGAGAATAATACGAGCCGTCTATAAATAAGCCCGCACTTGCATAGTAGTTACATCACCAGATGTTTCACAATCATCTGTTACTAAAGTTTTGTAACCAACAACAAGCAAAAAGCGCAATCATGTATCTCTGAAAAAAACGACCCTAGTTTCTATCAGGATCACGCGCTTCAATTAAATTTACAATTCGTCCTTACTTCAAGTGCAAGAAGTGACAGAATCGCAAGTGGCTTTATGAAGAAATGTGTTCGCTTATCTGGAATTGCAAACGGCAGCTTATAACTCTCAGATTGGTTGAGTGCTATACGCAACTGGTAATGCTCAGTACGTCAGTTTCAGTTAAAGGCTTTTTGGGGGAGCGCGACGCGCACGCAAAAATGGGCACTTTCGCTTATCCAAAACTCACGTTAAGTATAGCGATAGCCAATTTGATTAGGACATTTTTGGGGGATGGCGAAGCCATCCCCCAAAAATGTCCTTGTCTCAACTAAGCTGGCGACAGCTATAACTCTGGCAACCAGGAGTTGCTTAACGGCTGTGTCAGTTAAGGTTTTTTCTGATAGATGTACGGTACGTAACCCTTAGAAAAGACGATGTTTGTGTGCGAAACGCGCTCGCAAGCATGGGTGATTTACCTTATCCAGAACCGACATTCAAGCAATACTAAAAGTCGAAATAGATGTATGGGGCGCTCTCATTGGGCGCAAGCAGCCACGCTGCAAACAGACAGGTTGGAATGAGCAATAGCTTGAAGGTCAGGCTAAGTTGCAGCTTAAGGCCCCGATGCAAGAGATAAGCAATGCCCATACCCACAAACACGGCCAAAACTTGAAGCGAAACCGTTGAGCGATCGCTCCCCAAGGCTTCCACATAAACAAGCTGAGCAAACTGCACATCCGCCACATGACCCCACAGCCGCTGCATCACCAGCCAGGATTGGTTGAGATCGGGCAAGCGGAAGAACACCCACGCCAAAAATACCGCCAGTTGGGTGACTAGCCACGACATCACCACCCCAGGCACCGTTTGCCACAGACGGGCGATCGCCTCATTGCGTTTTGATGCAGTATCCACCAGGCGATGCACCACCAGAAACCAGCCATGCAGTGCCCCCCACACCACAAAGCCCCACGCCGCTCCATGCCAAATTCCGGCAATCACCATAATGATCATCAAATTCAGGCAGGTGCGATCGAGCCCTTTGCGAGAGCCCCCAAGGGGAAAGTAGAGATAGTTGCGCAGCCAGTCGCCCAGGGTCATGTGCCAGCGTCGCCAAAAGTCGGCAATGTTGGTACATAGATAGGGAAAGTTGAAGTTTTGCGGCAGTTCCAGGCCCATGAGCAAGGCAGAACCCCGCGCCACATCGACATAGCCGCTAAAATCCAGGTAGAGCTGTAACCCGTAGGCGGCGATCGCCAGCCATAGATCACCACTTCCCGCCCGCTCCACATTGCCAAAGGTCAAGTTCACCACCGTTGCCAGGTGGTCGGCCAGCAACAGCTTCTTCACCGCACCGCAGGCAATCAGCCAAACTCCTTCCACAATTTGGCTTTGGGGCGGGAACTTGAGCGTTTGCACCTGGGTTGCCAGGGGATGAAATCGGGTGATGGGGCCAGAAATCAACTTTGGGAAAAACAGCTTGTACGAGCTGAACATCAACAAATCGGACGTGGCAGGCGCACCGCGATACACATCCACCAAGTAGGCAATACACTCGAAACAGAAGAAGCTAATGCCCAATGGCGCAACAATGCTGTCATTAAGCGCAACGGCAGTTGTCTGCAAGGGTGGGAGGTTGAACGCCGTCCCCAACGAGTTCAGCAAGAACGGCACATACTTAAAGCCCAGCAGCAACACTACATTGATGATGATGCCTAACACCAGCGTTCGCAGTCGACGCTGGTTCCAATCCTGCTGAGCAAATAGCCAGCCTTCCTCTTCTTCGGAGGGCACATCGTTGGAGGAATGCAGCGCCATCCCCAGCCAGTAGGTCACAAGCAGCATAGCCACCAACAGCGGCACATACTGAATTTGCAGCGAACTATAGAACACTACGCTGGCAATCAGCAACACGCCCAGCTTGAGCGATCGCCCCTGGACAGACCAGTACAACCCCAACACGCTGAGGAGAAACAACCCGTAGGTGATCGACAAAAAGTTCATAGCGGCTA
Source organism: Leptolyngbya sp. AN02str (assembly GCF_050565595.1). Classification (NCBI taxonomy): domain Bacteria; kingdom Bacillati; phylum Cyanobacteriota; class Cyanophyceae; order Leptolyngbyales; family Leptolyngbyaceae; genus Leptolyngbya; species Leptolyngbya sp. AN02str. The sequence continues at coordinate 120,780 of NZ_JBNXVR010000002.1, forward strand.
AGACGGCGCGACACATCTCGTCGAATCACTGTATCGCAGCCTGGGAAAAGTGGGCGAATTTTTTGGGGAAGTTATTCCCCGGCACGAGAGGTTTGATGCTTTTGCCCAATCTTAGGCTCCTGACCTGCGGCGAGGCGCTGAATATTAGCCCGATGGGTGACCAGCACGTAGCCTCCAGCCAGCAGTCCCAACAGCACAAAGGGCAACGGTTGACCCAAGGCCAGCATGGCCAACGGAGCAGAGATGGCCGCCAAAATGGAACCAAGCGACACAATCCTCGAAAGGCCCAGCGTGGTTAAAAAGACCAGCGACACAATTAGCCCGACTTGCCAGTTCAGCGCAAACAACACGCCCAACCCCGTTGCCGCGGACTTGCCACCCGTAAACCCAATCCAGATCGATTTGCTATGGCCAATGACAGCTAGTAGACCCGCGATCGCCATCATCCACGGTTGCCAACTGCCCAGGGAAAAATCAGCCGCAAAGACCGCCGGATCAAATAGCCAACGAGCTAACAACACCGCCGCCACGCCTTTGAATACATCAACCAAGAGAACGGCGATCGCCGGCCCTTTCCCCAACGTTCGCAGTACATTGGTCGCACCCGTAGATTTAGAACCATGCTCGCGAATATCAATCCCTTTCAGCAGTTTGCCAATCCAATAACCCGTGGGAATCGACCCCAACAAATAGCTCCCCATCACCGTAGGAATCAACAACATCCACAGGTTCATACCCATCCCCCAAACCGCATCTGCTCTCAACGATACCGTGAATTGGAGTCCGAAATACTGTCGGGTCCGAGTGCTTAATCTGCCGGGATTTCAGCAGGTTGAGCCGACGACGCGATCGCACCGACTGCTTCACTCCCGACAACAACAGCACCCGAATCAAGGTCGCCTGCGTCTCAAGGCAATGACATAAATTTTGTGACTATGACATGAATGTCCCAGTTTTTTACCCAAACCCCGTGGCGATCGCCACAAAAAATAGCCAAGAGCGATCGCCCTTGACTATTGAGTGAGTTGGACTTTTTAGGATTGCAGTTTGCAACAAAAAGTCGTTTGGAGTTTTAGTACACCATGGGTGGGTTCATGGGATCGGCAGCAAAGGCGAGCCACAGCGGAAACTGCAGCAGCGACAGGTTAATCACGTCTTCGGATTCATCGATGATGATGAGGGGCATTTGCTTTTGCTTCAGCAGGCGATCGGCCCGTTGAACCAGAGGCTCTGGCGCATCGAATAAGATCACGCCTTGATCAGAGCCAAAGTCCAACCGAGCCAGCCCCAGGCAATCCTGCAAACCGCGCCGCCACTCGCCCAAGCGCTCCGGCGAATTGGACAATACCAAGGTTCGCACGCGATCGCCATACATCCGGTGCAGCACCGAAATCGCCGCCGATGCAATCAAGATGTTCTGCAAGCGGGAGCCCATGGTGCGAATGGCCCCTCGCCCACCCTGGGTAAAGAACCAGTTAGAGACCCGCTCCGCATGAATGGGTTCAAACGTGCGGCGCAGTTGCCACGGTGGGCCGTAGTAGTCTGGAGAATTTCGGTACTGATCCAGCAATTTGCGAATGGCACGAGCCTGTTGCTCAAAGCCTTGTTCGGCAAACTGTGGCCTGGGAGCCGTATCTTCGGGACTGCGGGCAGGCGATCGCCGCTGAGTCGGTTCGGGTGGGGGCGGCTCAGGCACCGACAGCTTCAGGTCTTCGGCAGCCGTCACCAAGTCTTGCAGGCTCCCTACCAAGTAATCTTTGAAACCCTGAACCCGAATCGCTAAATCTTGCGAAGCTCCTGCAAAGGTTGTGCGCATTTCGTTGCGAATTCGCTCTTGCCGCCGTTCTAGCTGTTCCACGGCAATTTCTAGCACTTGTTTACGCTTTTCGAGTTCGCTCAAACCTTCCTGCATGAACTGCTCTAGGAGCCCTTTTGCATCGGTCAGTTGGGCCTGTACCTGCTGGTTGTAGCTGGCTTGCAGGTCAGCAATACGGCGCTGGAGCCGCTGTTCTTCTTGCTGCAGGGCTGCAACGCGCTGAGCCAGATCCGCATCCGTAGCCGACGCACCCACCAAGGGCTCTGCGAGGCTGCTGCTCGACAGATCAGGTGCCCCATCTGCGGAGCTATCTAGGGTAATGGGCTGGCGATCGCCCTCCGACGTCACAGGTGCGATCGCATCTAGGGCTTCAGCATCCGTCTCATCCACCTCAAAGGGTTCCAGAGTGTTAGGCACTGGTCCCTCAGGCTTAGAAACCGCTGCTTCATCCAAGTACAGATCGAGCGCATCGGTACCGCTCTCTGCGGCAATAAAGGGAGCATCCGAGAAGGGCGTGTTGCTGCCGCCAGAGCCAATGGTTTCTAGATCCGGCAAAGGTTCGCCTTCGGCCTGGGTATCAGGGGCGATCGCCTCTTCCTCGCCCCAGCCATTGGTGTCTTCTACCGTTGGCGCAGCAGGGGATGAGTAAGCCGATGGCCCATCCAGCACAGCATTGCCGGGCTCAACATCCCTATCAATGTCTATCGACGTATCAACCGTATCGACATCTAAATCAGATGTGACATCGGTGCCGTTCGCCCGAGAAGTCATACCCGGTGACACATCCATCTCGGCATCGTCGTCATCAATGCTGTCAATAAACAGCTCCACCTCATCGGTGCGGCGAGTAGTCCGGTTGCGATCATAGGCTGGAGGCTCTACCGGCGTTGGCTCCAGATCGACATCGTCATATTCGTCGTAGGTGTCGGGATTCGCCTCCAGAGACAGCTCAATCAAAGGCTCTGATTCTAAATCTTGTTCATCAGCCCGGTTGGACGCAGCAGGCGTGCTGCTATACACGTCAATTTCTTGGTAATCCACACTTTCGACAAAGAGCGGACGATCGTCGTCAAACAGGGCGTCATTATCTTCTTCGTCGCTATCGTCGAATAACGCCGCGTTATCCACTTCGTCGTCATCACCCCATAGGTTTTCCATCATGCTGCTCATTACCTCATCAGAAAGCTCAGGTTCACGCGCAGAACCAGACCAGGCGTCTTTGTTTCGATCTTGGGGTGTAGGGTTCACGGGTTCGTCGGAATACATGAATAGTGGACAGCTTAGCGGGAAATTGGGCACCGTTGCTCAAGGCATGCCCTCAGCATTTTAGGATCAAACAAAATTGGGACGAAGTGAATACTCTTGACTTCTTTGAAATAAAACAAAATTGGCACCGTAGACCAAAAGATTTCCCAATGGAGCCAATCTACATAGGGAAACTGACGAATTAATGTGGTCCCTCGGTAAATGTCGAGGGCAGTGTCGGTAAACCACAGCCGCAGTGTGGCCGCTTGCACCACCAAAAAAAGACCGAAGAGGGCGATCGCTCCACCCACCCATGGCACCACCTGAATGGGCAGCAGCACAAGCACAAGCCCCAAAACAACAATGGCGATCGGCAGCCGATAGCTTGGAGACAGAATGATGGTTTCAGTAGCGGCAGGAACTGGAGTCGTGGTCATACGCGGGCTTCACCTCAACACAAAGTAGAAGAACCAAAAGCAAAATCGCCCAGAGCCAAAATCTTTCCCTATTTTAACGTCAGTGTCGGTTAAGTCTTTTCTGAGTATTGCGCGGCGGGCAACACCCAAATAGGGGAACTTTGGCCTATTCAAAACAGCTTTGGCCTCTCCCAAATGGACGCTATTTTAGACTGCGGTGGCGATTAGGCAAGTAGACAGGCCGTCAAGCCAACCCAGTCCCCCTGCAAAAGCCAGATTGGACAGCCCTATGGCCTAAAACACGCCGCTGGCCGTGCCTTGCCCCTGAAACATAATCCACGATAAGAAAAAGTTGGATACAAAAATTGTCAGCAGCGCCGTAACAACCGCCGTGGTCGTGGATTGTCCAACGCCTTTGGCTCCGCCTGTTGTGGTCAGTCCCCAACTCGAACCAATCACCGCAATCAGCGCACCAAACACCATCGCCTTAATGGCCGCGCTAGCCAAATCCCACACATCCAAAAAGTTTTGCGCCGAGTCCAAAAACACGTGGGGCGAGATGTCGTACATCGTTCGGGCAACCAGAATTCCTCCGGTCATGCCAGTTGCAAACGAGAGAATAGTGAGGACAGGCAGCATAAGGCAACAGGCAATCACCCGAGGCACAACGAGGTAATCAATCGGATCGGTTCGCAGCATATACAGCGCGTCGATTTGCTCAGTCACCTGCATGGTGCCAATTTCGGCGGCAAAGGCAGACCCCACCCGCCCGGTAACAATTACTGCAGTGAGCACAGGAGCCAACTCGCGCGCCAAGGCCACGCCCAGCACGCCCCCAACCGCCGAGCCAGCCCCTAGGCCAATAAACTCGCGTGCTACCTGAATTGTAAAGACCATGCCTACCGTGGCTGCTGTGAGCAGAGCAATGAGCAGTGAGCCAGGCCCCACCAGGGCCATTTGTTCCAAAACATTGCGGCGGTTAATTTTTTTTGTTGCGAGATGAACCAGTACTTGACCACCCAAGAGTGATGCGGCAAGCAGCCGCTGGCTCCATCGCTTTAAGCTGGATTGTTCTGTAAAGTCCGTCAAAGTGGTTACCTACATTGCCATAAGGAAGGAGAGAAGGAAGCCGATCGCACCGATTTAGCCACAATTTCATCACACCCGAATCGGGTTCAATTTATCGCAGAAATGAGAGTTGTTTACGCTTGTTCACCAAGCTTTCTGACTGGGATTTAAGATTTCTGTCATCCAGTTTTGCGAGGGCGATCCGCCCCTATTGTAGGAGATGTAATTTTCTGATTTGCCTGTTTTTTATGGATGACAGGGTCGGTAGTGCTTCGATGAGTTTATTAGTCAGTCTTGTGCGATCGCTCATACTCACCAGTTTGTTGGCATTTCTGGCTCCAGTTTTGTTAATTGGGGTGGTGCTGTTGGGGTTTCAGGGGTTGGCCTTGGTACCACCATTGCAAGCCCTGGGGCAGTTGGGTAGCCAACAAATTGTGAGCTTTCTCATGGTGTTTGGCAATGGAGACCCCTATGAGGGTTTGTTACTGATTGGGGCCGTGTGTGGTTTGGTGGGGCTGTTGTTCGACACCTACAATATTTACCGTCATCAGCACTTTCGTCATACGCGCGATCGCCACTAGCACTATCAATTCACCCCTTCCATTTCGTCCGCCGACCTGAAGATAGTAGGTCGGCTTGTTTATGAGATGGAGTTAGGCGAGACAAATTCTTCTGGCTACGTTTCCCCTGGCGACGGTTCACATGGCTGCGTTTCGCAGGGCTGCGGTTCCCATTTATTGGATGGGTAGAACATCGCCGTAGATTCTGGCCCGCAGGCTACATCAGGGCTTATGAATTTGAATGATGTTTGGAGTGCTAGGTACTCCAAACACCATTCAACCCCCTGGTTTTTCGGATGAAGTGCGTCAGTCCTATTCCATGAGAGCGCTAAGAACAGCCCAGGGCCATGAGCCGTCACATCAGCGCAAAGCCAACCCGCTATAGTGGACGATGGAATTGTTTGTGTTTCAACTCCATGCCCCATCATCTATTGGCGTTGGTTCGCTGGCGTAGCCCACAGCCTGGCTGCCCACCCATCAACTCACCTATTTCCCACCCGGTTCGACCTCGCATTGTTCATCCCATCTCTCGGTTTGTAGCGATCGCGCTCTCCATTCTGCTGTTGTGGAGTAGCAGCACAGCCACAGCCATGGCCCGCACTGCCGCGCCACCTGAGGCCACCGCTCCCAACTCCATTCAGCCCTATATTGATCGAGCGATCGAGCGCATTCAGGAATTCACCCTCGACAACGGCATAAAATTTATCGTCATGGAGCGACACCAGGCTCCCGTCGTATCTTTTATGACCTATGTCAATGTGGGTGCTGCCGAAGAAGCCCCTGGTAAAACGGGAGCCGCCCACTTTTTGGAACATCTCGCGTTCAAAGGCACCAGCCGCATTGGCACCCGCGATTACGAGCAAGAGCAGCAAGTCCTCAACGAGCTAGATCGCGTGTTTGACCAACTGCAAGCCGCCAAAGCCGCCAATCAGACCGATGAGATCACCCGTCTCCAGCAAACCTTTGACACCCTCAAAGCTCAAAGCGCCACCTTTGTTGAGCAAAACCAGTACAGCCGAATTGTGGAACGGGCTGGCGGCGTTGGGCTCAATGCCACCACCTCTGCCGACGAGACGCGATACTTTTACAGCTTCCCCTCCAACAAGCTAGAGCTTTGGATGTCGTTGGAATCGGAGCGATTTCTTGACCCAGTCTTTCGTGAGTTTCACGAAGAGAAGGACGTGATCTTGGAGGAGCGTCGCCTGCGCACCGACAACTCACCCATCGGCAAAATGATCGAGGCGTTTCTAGAAACGGCTTATCCCAACCATCCCTATGGCCGTCCGGTAATTGGGTACGAAGAAGATATTCGCAACCTGACCCGCAAAGATATTCAAGACTTTTTTGATGCCTACTACACGCCCAACCGCATGGTAATGGCCGTGGTAGGGGATGTGGATACCCAAGAGGTTCAACGGCTGGCAGAGCTGTACTTTGGACGATATCAGGCGCGATCGCGCACTCCCGATATTGAAGCCACCGCCCCAGCCCAAACCGAACCCCGAGAAGTCACCGTCAATTTGCAATCTCAGCCCTGGTACATCGAAGGCTACCAGCGGCCAGCCATTAGCGATCCCGACAGTCCCGTGTACTTTGTCCTGAGCTCCATTCTGTCGGGTGGGCGCACCTCGCGGCTCTACCAGGCCCTTGTCGAACAGCAGATTGCGCTCAATGTAGAAGTGGGCAATGGCTTTCCGGGCAACCGCTTTCCCACCATTTTTATGGTGTATGCACTAACAGCCCCTGGCCGTACCGTGGATGAAGTGGCTGCTGCCTTCAACCGCGAACTCACCCGGCTTAAAACCGAACCCGTCTCCGCCGAAGAACTAGATCGCGTCAAAACCCAGGTACGCGTTAGTTTGTTGCAGCTCGTTTCTTCGAATGAAGGCATGGCCAGCTTGCTCACCGACTACGACGCCAAAACTGGCAGCTGGCGCAATCTATTTGACGAACTGCAAGCGGTCGAAACCGTAACCGCTGAAGACATTCAACGTGTGGCACAGGCAACCTTTGTGCCCGAAAAACTAACTATTGGTCGTTTGCTGCCCGTTGAGGGCCAATCGTGAGGAGACAGAACTCGATGCAATTTATCCATCGTTTGGCGCAGCGCCGCCCCCGAAACGTGAGCCCTTCACGATTCCGCTCAGTTCGGATCTATCCTGCACTGTTGGCCGTGCTCACCTGCGGACTGATGATGGCGCTGTCGCTGCTGCATCCTGCCCCCGTGCGTGCCGCCGAGCCGTTACATTATAACCAGTTGGAATTTCCGTCGCTGCGCGAAGTGCAACTGCCAGACTACACTCGGTTTCGTCTGCGCAATGGCATGGTGGTGTATTTAATTGAAGATCACGAGTTTCCCCTCATTGGTGGCACCGCCATTTTTCGGACTGGCAGCCGCATAGAGCCTGCCGAGAAAACGGGCTTGGCCAGCGTTGTGGGCGAGGTGATGCGCAGTGGCGGCACAACGAATCATCCCGCAGACGAGCTGAATTTGCTCCTAGAGCAAATGGCCGCCCAGGTTGAGACTGGAATTGACACCTCAAGTGGCTTCGCCAGCTTTAACTGCCTGACGGAAGATTTGGAGTCGGTGTTAGGGCTATTTGCCGAGGTGGTGCGATCGCCCGCCTTTCCACAAGAGCGACTAGACCTGAGCAAAAATCAGCGCCGAGGTGGCATTGCCCGCCGTAATGATCAGCCCGAAAACATTGTGGGGCGCGAATTTAGCAAGCTGCTGTATGGGGAGAATAGCCCCTATGCCCGCACGATTGAGTACCGGACTTTGGAGGCCATTACCCGCGAAGACGTGGTGGCCTTTCATCAGCAGTACTTCCGCCCAGACAACATGCTGTTGGGCATTGTGGGCGATTTTGATACGGCTGCGATGCGATCGCTCCTACAACGGACCTTTGGGGAGTGGCGAGCAGACCCATCTGCTCCACAGCCCGAGCGCGCCCTCCCCGACGTAACCCAAGCCACCCAGGGGGGCGTGTTTTTGATTGACCAACCGCAGCTCACGCAAAGCTACATCCAGATAGGGCACTTAGGCGGACAGCTCAAAGATCCCGATTACACCGCTCTCTCGGTGCTGAATGACGTGCTAAATGGCTTTGGCGGACGGTTGACCAACGAAGTGCGATCGCGCCAGGGGTTAGCCTATGTGGTGTATGCCTATTGGAATCCTCGGTTTGACTATCCGGGGACCTTTGTGGGCGGCGGGCAAACTCGCTCCGATGCTACGGTGGCCTTTATTGAGGCGATGAAAAGCGAGCTCGAGAAGGTGCGCAATACGCCCATTAGCGAGGCAGAACTGCAACAGGCCAAAGACTCTGTGTTGAATGCGTTTGTGTTCAACTTTCAAACACCAGGGCAACTGCTATCGCGGTTGATGCGGTACGAGTACTACGGCTATCCCAAAGACTTTATCTTCCAGTACCAGCGGCAGGTGCAGGCCACCACGCCCGAAGATATTTTGCAAGCTGCCCAAACCCATCTCAAACCGGATCAACTGGTGACGGTCGTGGTGGGCAATGCCAGCGCTATTCAACCCCCGCTGAGCGCGATCGCCCCCAACGGTCAAGTCTCAACCATCGACATCACCATCCCTGACCCATAAGTCAGCGTTTCATCACATCAAGTTCGCATCGACTTCCGTATTTGTGCTGTGAGTCGGGCTTCACACCCTACCCACAACACCAACACAGCAGATTCAGTAGGCTTGCGTAAGTCCTGTTTCCGTTAAGGGATGTTTTGAGGTTTGCACATTGCGAAAACCTCAAAACATCCCATTTTTGTGTGCACGAGGCGCACGCAAAAATCGGCACTTTGGCTCATCCATCACTCAGGTGATTGAGCATCAACATCCAACAGACATCCAACAGACATCCAACGCATAGGGATTTGACAAAGATCCAGCTTGGGCGTTATTACCCACGTCGAATCGGGAAGCTTAGGTTTTAATCGTTTAAGAAATTTAATGTCCCGCAGGAGCCAACCATTCTATGAAGCTGCTGAAGAGAACCACAGGGTTTGGATCAATCCTGCTTATGGCAGCATTCATTGCCATCTACTATAGCGTTGCCAAAGCGGGGATGTCGCTGGCGCTGCCGATTCCTCCTAGCAATGTAACTCCGGTATGGCTCCCCTCACCGATTGCCTGGACTGCTTTATTGTGGTTTGGTTATCGCTTTGTACCGGCGGTTTGGCTCGCAGATTTTATTGTTTCTTCTCCAGGCTATTACGAGGCTAGCCAGAGTTGGCCAACGGCGATCGCCGTTGGCAGCATTATTGCCGTGGGTGCCACTCTAGAGGCCACAGTCGGCAACCTATTGCTGCGTCGCCTGATTGGGAAAGGCTACCCCTTCGGACGGGCAAACGACACCTTTAAATTCGTGCTAATTGCACTCCTGAGTGCTGCGTGTAATTCGCTCATTGGGGTGACAACCCTGTGTCTTTTTAGAATCTCTAACTGGGCCGATTTTGACTCAGTTTGGCTAACCTGGTGGATTGGCAATGCCATCACCCTGGTGATTCTCATGCCCATGCTATTGGCATGGAGACGTATTGTTCAGTTTCGTCCCCGCCCTCAACAATTTACTGAAATCGGATTATTCTTTTTAACCTTGTTCGGGATTGGTAAACTTGCCTTTGGTTTTGGGTTTCCAGTTGAGTATCTTTTAATTCCCTGTTTAATTTGGGCAGCGTTTCGATTTGGACAAATTGGTGCAACGACTGGAATCGTGCTCGTGACCGGGGTGGCGATTTGGGGAACCGTGCAGGGGCGAGGTTCCTTCATTCGCGACGACTTGAATGAATCGCTCCTGCTGCTGCAAACGTTTATGGGGGCGATCGCAGTCACCACCCTCATGATGATGGCAGTTCTGGAAGAACGCCGCCAGTCCAAACGAGAGTTAGAACTGGCAAATGAACAGTTGGCCCTACAAGTTCAAGAACGAACCCATGTCTTGAACGCCCTACAGCTGGCCAATGAGCAGCTGCAAGTTGAAGTCACCGAGCGCAAACAAACTGAAGAAACCTTGCGACAATCAGAAGCCCAACTGCGCGACCAGACCCAACGGTTAGAAGAAACGCTGCTGGATTTAACGCAAACGCAAACGCAACTCATCCAAACCGAAAAGCTGTCTAGCCTTGGGCAACTGTTGGCTGGAGTCGCTCACGAAATCAATAACCCCATCAACTTTATTGCTGGCAATCTCATGCATGTGCAGGACTACACGGCCAACCTACTCCAGTTTGCAGAGCTTTGCCTACAGCAAGAGACCCAGGCCAGCAACATGATTCAAGCTGAAGCAGAGGCCATTGAGTTAGACTTTCTCGCCGAAGACATGCCCAAAATGCTGGACTCCATGAAAATGGGAACTGAGCGCATTCAGCAAATTGTGCTGTCATTGCGCAACTTTTCCCGGGTTGACGGAGGTGCCATGCAAGTCGTGGATATTCATGAAGGCATCGACAGTACGCTCTTGATTTTGCAGCATCGCCTCAAGGCCAATTCTGAGCGTCCGGCCATTCGGGTAGTCAAGCAATACAGCAATCTACCAACAGTGGAATGTTTTATAGGACAGTTGAACCAGGTGTTTATGAACATTCTGGCGAATTCAATTGACGCGTTAGACCACAACCCTGGCGAGCAAACCAATCAACCCACCATTACCATTACGACCGAACGTTTGCAAAATGGACATGTTCTGATTCGGCTGGCAGACAATGGCCCTGGCATGAGTGAGGAATGTCTTACGAAGTTGTTCGATGCCTTTTACACCACCAAGCCAATGGGCAAAGGAACGGGATTGGGTCTATCCATTAGCCACCAAATCGTTACAGAGAAACATGGTGGTTCCATTACCTGTGTGTCCGAACTGGGCAACGGGGCAGAGTTTAGAATTGAATTGCCTGTGCTCCATGCATCAAGGCAATCCATCAAAGCTGCCTAAGCTGTAGACTTTGGCTAAAGACACCAGCAGTGTGGATGCGGGGCAGTTGATTGCCTTCATTGAAAAAAGAAACCCGCCAACAACAAAGGCAGCAGCAGTGCGATCGCCACAACGACCACAACCGTGGTGGCATCCACTTTGACCAGATTCTTTTCAACTTGCTTATCCAGCTTCGACGGGTCGGGTTTTTCCATGGGACCTTTCTCCAAGACAGCGAGTGGGGCGATCGCAGCAAGTTTCTGCATCGCAGAATGGGCAGATTCTACCCCAATTATCCCCCCTTGCCCTCCGCATTGTTCTGAAGCCCTGATCTTGAAGCCATGACCACAGCCCACCTGTTGACTCAAACGCTGCATCGCCTGGATGGACGCAGCTATAGCGCCTACAAAAGCCTCCAGGGCCGTTACGCCTTTGATGATTTTGATCTCCACATTGATTACGTGCAGGGCGATCCGTTTGCGGCTCCTAGCCAGCTACGGGTGCAGGTGCCCATGGCGATCGCCAACTTTCCCCCCGATCTGTACCGGACCCCCAGCCGTGCCGTGGCCCTACGCGACTATCTCACTCGGCAGTTTGCGGCAGCCGCCCACGGGTGTTCTGGCAAGCGTGGCAGCGGCAAAAGTGGGCTAATCGCGATCGCCCCACCCAGCCAATCCATTCTCGATCGCACAGCCATTCTTGCTACGCACCAGGGCATCGAAGCACGGTTTGTGGTGGGGTTGCCCGCACGGGGACGCAGCATTTTGGGACGGCAAGCGGCTGCGCTGCTGTGTGAGGATTTGCCCACCATTGTGAGGCGATCGCTCCATTACAGCCACCTCAACGCCACCGAACTCACTCATCATGTCGAAACGGTCGAAGATACCGACTGGTTGCGATCGCAGTTAGAAGCGCACCACCTCGTGGCGTTTATTCCGGATGGCGCAGTATTACCTCGGCAAAGCGGCGTGAATGATGCACCTCTCACGCACCAAGCAGAGCCCTTCCAGTCCCCAGACTCGCTGCGAGTTTCGTTTCACCGACCAAACCATGGCCTTATAACCGGCATGGGCGTTCCTGAGGGCATTTCGCTCATTGTGGGTGGTGGCTACCATGGCAAATCGACCCTGCTCCAGGCGATCGCCGTGGGCATTTACAACCACATTCCAGGCGATGGCCGCGAGCACCTAGTCACCCATGCTCAAGCGGTCAAGGTGCGTGCCGAAGATGGCCGCAGCATTGCCGGGGTCAACCTTTCGCCCTTTATTAACCACCTACCTCAGGGGCGCTCCACAACCCACTTTTCTACCGAAAACGCCAGCGGCAGTACCTCCCAAGCCGCCAGCATCATTGAAGCGGTAGAGGCTGGGGCAAAGGTTTTGTTGGTAGATGAAGATACCTCGGCTACCAACTTTATGATTCGCGATCGCCGGATGCAGGCGCTAATTGCCAAAGATCGCGAACCCATCACTCCGTTTATCGATAAAATTCGCCAGCTTTATTGGGATTATGGCGTTTCTACCGTGCTGGTGATGGGTGGTAGTGGCGATTACTTCGACGTGGCCGATACGGTAATAGCCATGACCAACTATCAACCACAAGATGTGACGCAACAGGCGCGGGCGATCGCGATCCAGTACGCGACCCAGCGCCAATCGGAAAGCGGTAGCCAGTTTGGCACCCTTTCCCCTCGAATCCCTTTACCCATGGGCAACCAACGAGTTGCGTCCAGTCGTCGCTTCCAAGACCACCGCGATGCACATGAACCCGAGATGCGATCGCCCAAACTGAAAGTTCGTGATGTGGATGAACTCTTGCTGGGCCATGAAACTATTGACCTATCGGCACTAGAGCAACTTGTAGAAGTGAATCAGGTGCGCGCCATAGGAGCCGCGATCGCCCAGCTTCAGCCCCAGTTTGATGGGGTGCGATCGCTCATGACGCTGGTTGAGGCACTCATGCAACAGCTCACAGCCAACGGGTTTGAGACGCTAGATGCTCGGCCTAGCGGCCAGTTTGCCCAATTTCGCGTCGTGGATTTGGCGATGGTCATCAACCGATGGCGATCGCTCTCGATTCGCTCCAGCGCAAGCCATCCACCCCAGCAAACGCCCACTTATCCACCAAAGGGCAATTGAACCAACACCCACCGTTTAATAAACCAGCGAAACAATCCCTGCGTATAGCTGGTGAGCAACAGTTTGGGACGCAAATAAATCGCCTTCCGAATGCGGGGAATGGCTTGATTCACCTCGGCTACCGTTTTGCCATGGCGCAGATATTGTTGGGCACAGTATTGATAAAAATCGGCCAAGCTGCTGCTGCGCATCGCTTGAAACTCAGGAGGAACCAACTCGTATACTTTGTTAATCATCGTCAGCCCATCCTTTTCGAGCGCCGCGACCTTGGCTGAACCAGAGCTTGGGGAAAGGCGGTAATAAATTTGATACTCTGGCACCACTACAAACGGCCACCGAATCGCCAGTCGAATGTAGTAATCCCAATCGGCACACAGCACACAGTTGGGATCAAAGCCATCAATCGATTCCACTGCCACCCGCCGCACTAATGGATTGGAGCCACTATTCAAAAAGTTGCGAATCAACAGTTCTGGCAGCGCATTCCCCGTAATGGCAACGGGGTCATACTGCCGAGAAATGGTGCGATCGCCATCCAAAAAATCCTGAGTCCAGCTATAGGCCACACCAGCTTCGGGATGTTGCTCTAGAGCAGCCAGCTGCATTTCTAACTTGTTTGGCGACCACAAATCATCAGAATCCAGGAATGCAATGTATTCCCCAGCGGCATGAGCAATTCCTCGATTACGGGCGATCGCAATTCCTCCATTGGCATAGGAAAACACCTTAATGCGATCGTCATTGAGGCCCTTTACCAAATCCACCGTATTATCGATGGAGCCATCATCAATCACAATCGCTTCAAAATCTGAAACCGTTTGCTTTTGAACCGACTCTAGCGTTTCCAAAATCGTGTTGCCTGCATTGTAGGCTGGAATAACAATAGAAATTTTCGGGAAAATTGTAGACATCACACTCTTCAAACTAAAGGGTAGAAATTGAGTCAACAAACACAAGATTGATGCCGATTTTCGAACGAAAGGTTTGGATACACCTGATTACAAACCAGTTCAAGATGATGACAGGTTGTAGGTTTTGCTGAACACATATCGAGTAGCGGCAATTGAGTAAATTGGCAATACAATCGCATGGGAAATCAGCACAGAAGCAGCAACCCAATAAATGCCAAATTGAATGGCTATCAACAGCACAATGGCAAAGACAACGGTAAAGACCAGATCAAACATCAATGTAATATGCGCTTTGCCAACCGAATCCATCAGTGAGGCGGATGCCATCGCAAACGCACGAGGCAAGGCTGAAAGGCAAATCATAATGAGAATCGGAACTGCCGGGATCCATTTTTCGCCAAAAACAATGGGCACATAAAAGGGTGAAAGGCTGGATTGCAACACAATGACCGGAGTCAGTATCGTAGCAATGACCCTCAAGCTGCGCATGTAGCGATCGCGTAGTTTTTGATAGCTACCTCGTACCTCGCACAAGTGGGGAAACAAGGAGCCAATCAGAGCGCTCAACACATTGAGACTAATCCCCAGGCCAGCATTGAATGCAAAGAAATAAAGACCAAGGGCTTCCACACCTAAGAAGCGGCCTACCAGCAAATAATCCAAGTTCCCTCGTAATTTATTGAGCAGCTCTACCCCCAAAATGCTGCCCCCAAATTTAGCAATATCTTGCCATCCATCTAAGGAAAACTTGCCCGTTGGTCGCCACGAATGGCATCGATATCCTGCAACGATCCACACTGGGTTGACAACCACCATTGGGATCACAACTGCCCAAATTCCGGCCCCTGCGATCGCCAAAGCAGCAGTGAGAATATTACTAATGAATGACTGAGATGCCGTACACATCGCAGTAACTTTTAGCCGATTTTCTCGTTGAATGAGCGATATTTGTACGAGAAAAAATGGATGCATTAAATATGCGATCGCCGCTACACACAACGGCAAAATCAGGTTGCGATCGCCATAAAACATAGCAATAGGAAAAGCTCCGATCAATTGAATGAGGAAAATGGTGATACACAAAATCCAATTCAACCAATAAGCCGTGTTGCAAATCGTGGCCAACTTCTCCTCTTCAGCCTGAATAATCTTGGCCCCAATGCCATATTTCAGGGTGAAAACAGAGGCAAATTCATTAACGGTGTAAATGATGGCAATGAGGCCATAGTCATAGGAGCTAAACACACGAGCCAGCGTGACCGTTGTTACCAACCGAAACACGCGGTTGAGCAATTCTCCGCCTCCGGTCCAGCCAGCATTGCGAATGAACTGATCGGAAAGCAGTTTTTGAATGCGCGGTACAAACGTTTTAATCGGTATCATGAGGGCGACCGTTACCTGAGGTTAATGTCCTGTTACGGTGCGCAGTTGCCGCCGTAGCGATCGCGTCAGTTCCCGCAAAGAGCCATACGTATTTGGCCCAAACCATTGCGTTAGAAACAGAGCAGTGCGAAGACGAATATAGATGGGGGTATACCGAATCGCCGGGTAATGCAACAGCGCTTGCTGATAGTGATAGGTCGCTTCTTTGCAATCCATGTCATGTTCTAAACATCCCCACGCCGCAAACAGGTTCATCCAACCATAGGTGCGGTTGCGCAGGTAAAGTTTTTCCATTGGCACCGCTTGAAATGACTTTTCAATCACTTGCCGCAGCTCGCTTAGCGTTTTCCGCTGATTTTTACTCATGCTGCTAGGGTGACGGCGATAGAGGGTGAGCGGTTCTTTCACAGCAGCAAAGTGATACCGAGACGCAATGCGGGTCCACATATCGCGATCGGCACAGTAGCTAAACGATGGATCAAACACGCCCACCTCATCGAAGCAACTGCGACGCACCATGGCCGAACTGCAGTTGGACATCATGTCCTGCACCAGGAGTTTTTCCCACACATCACCTTCAATATCGAAGGCCACCATCACTTCTGTGGGCTCGCCTTTGTCCGTCACCAATAGTGTCCAGGTGTAGACCAGGCCCACCTCTGGCTGTTCATCCAAGCGCTTGGCTTGTTTTTCCAGTTTGGTTGGCTCCCACAAATCGTCGGCATCCAAAAAGGCAATATAGTCTCCTTGGGCAGCGGCAATGCCTGTGTTTCGCGCAACCGAGACACCCGCATTGGCCTGAGTGATGAGCTTGATGCGAGGATCGGTCAGCGTTGTGGCCCACTCTTCAATGCGATCGCGACTGCCATCATTCACAATCAATATTTCAAAATCCTGAAGCGTTTGGTGGAGCACGCTTTCCACCGTTTCAGGCAAATATGCCATCGCATTATAAGCTGGAATAATGACAGAAACCTTCGGCATTCTAAACCTCCAATCACATGATGTTTCAGCTTAATAATTGAGCGCATTCCTATCAGAATCAACGTCGTTTTTCCAAGTTATCCAAACCGTGAAGCAATCACCTTTTCGGGTGCTGAATTTGCAGAGCCTCGTTGTTGGTTCAGCCAAAGTTTGAGGGAGAGCCGCATCCAATTTTTTGAGAATTTTAATGACGGCTGATGCAACACCGCCTGGGTTTTGAGGTGAGAGGCCATCTCGAAATCCCCTGCCGAGTAGGCTTCCCAAGCTTGCCAATTCAAAAGAGAGCCATAAACTTGATTTCGAATGGGTAGCCATTCATCGGGCACCGTCGCGAATGAGCGATCCACCACAATACGCATATCTCGCAGCACTTTTTGGCGATCGCGCATGGCACTATTTCCATGCTGGCGATAGTGAGTTAAACACTCTTTCACCACCCCAAAGGAATAATGTTCGGCAATGCGAATCCACAAGTCTCGATCTTCAAAAATGGAGAGGGATGGGTCAAAGCCTCCCACCTGTTCAAGACAGCGCCGATGCACCATCGCAGCACTCCCATTCCCCACGGGATCACTCATCAACACGTCCTTCCAAACCTGCCCCTCCAAGTGATTGCAAATCGTTGTGCGGGTTGGTGTTCCTAACTCATCAATCAACTGAGTCCAGGTGTACACCAAACCCAGCGTTGGATTGTGTTGAAAACATTGCAGCTGCTTTTCTAATTTTGTTGACAACCACAAATCATCGGCATCGACAAAGGCAATGTACGTTCCTTGGGATTGAGCAATTCCCAAGTTGCGCGATCGCGACACGCCTCCATTCTCTTGATGCATGAACCTGACCCGAGGATCGGTAACCGTCGTAGCCCATTCCGTGATGCCATCGGTACTGCCGTCATTAATGATCAGCACTTCACAATCCGTCCATGTTTGATTGAGCACGCTGGCCAGGGTTTCTGGCAAGTACGCCATGGCGTTATAGGCTGGAATGACAACAGAAACAGTAGGCGGCATAGGTCTGACTGGGGGAGTAATACGACCGATTGATGACAGGGTTCAACAGAGCTCACCCAAACACAAGCAGCAAACCGAGAATTTGCGCGTGGGCTTAGTGGGACTGCAGCTGCGATGACGATTTAGCTGGCTCACCCAGCAAAAACTGGCGGAGCTGTAGGCCCACTGCATAGGGCGCAAAGGCTTGTTCAATTCGCTGATGGGCACGCTGGCCAAGTTCGTGTCGCCACTCGTCGTTGTCGAGGACGTTGCCCAGCGCTTCAGCCAGAGCATTGACATCTTCGCGAGGCACCACCAGCCCCCCGGAGTGTTCGCCCTGCTCCAGAATGTCGGGAACTCCTGGCGCGTCGGCAGCCACCACCGGCAGCCCTACGGCCATCGCTTCGATGGGAGCAATGGGAAAGCCCTCTTGGCGGGAAGGCAGGGTGTAGACGTCGGCAGCAGCCAAATGCTGTTGAATGATGGCGCGATCGCTTACAAACTGGTTGCGCCACAAAATGCCCTTGAGTTGGCGCGTTTCGATGATCTGCTGTAGCTTTTCGGCATCGGGGCCAGACCCCAACAGCAGCAGGCGGAGGTCTACCTGGGGGCGATCGCGACACAGCATTTCCCACGCCGCCATCAGCACATCCAGTCCCTTGCGATGCAAATCCATGCGCCCGTGGTAGACCACCACCTTGGCCTCATGCGGAATTCCCAACGCATCGCGGGCCTGGACACGACTCGGCGGCACCCATTCCCCCACATCCAGCGGGTTAAAGATCCGAGCAATTTTGGCATCGGGCACGTGGTAGTTATGCTTGACCCGATTGATTTCGGTTTGGGGGCCAATGATTAACCCCGTGCAGGCCCGAAACGCCAGATGCCGCAGAGGATACTCTAGCCAACTGTGGATTTTGTCGCCTCCTTGAAACGTGGCAAATACACGAATGCCTGACCGTTTGCCAACCAGCGTGCAGGTATCAAACCGAGGAAACTCATACTCCTGGCACAGCACAGCCTGACAGCCTTCGCGCTGCAACTCTTGCGCCAATACTTCAGATGGTGTTGCCAAATAAGACCCAACACTCTGCACCACATTTTTGATGCTGGTGAGCACTCTGCGGCGCAGGGGATTGGTATCGGTAATTTCCTTAAAGGAGTGACTCTCGCCACCTCCATACGCCTTGAGCGATCGCCGTTTGAACGATTGGTACAGACGATAAGGTTTAGATGCTGGAATTACACAAATGGTTGAGCCTGTTGGCTTGTGAATAAACCGTGATACCGTATCAACTCGTGCCGAGATACAAAAAATGACGGTTTCAACCCCAACTTGCTGCAAGGCTTGAGTAAAGCCATACATCCAGTTAGCGGTAAACTCATCACAAAATTTTTCCAAAGACCAGCCAATGTGATCTAGAAAGTCATCAATCAAATCCATGCAATGAAACAGCGCAACCTTGGGCTGGGCTAAATGGTACGGTTGTCCTAACCCTGTTGCTACATTGGGTTGATCGCTTGGTGGATGGGAATGGTCAATTGGTTGATAATCCAACATGGTTCACTGTCCTTACACATTGACGAATCCATCATTCAAAGGGTTATCCAAACCGGGGGTATGGGTTGCCGCCACGTAGGGTTAAGTGATAACAATTGCGGCGTTGATTAAGTCGAAGCCGTTTTGGAAACCTTTGACAGATACCGACGAAATCGATAAAACAGGCTCAGGGCTTGGTCATATCGATGATTGCCTAAGCCTTGCATCATGGCGATCGCCACCTTGAGCCGTAGATATTCGCGACTCAGCCGCAGTCGGGGACTCACCTGCACCGCCTTTTGCTGGTATAGGGCAGCCAAGTGGTCATCTCGCTCTTGACTCTGCAATGCCTTCCAGGCCAAGCATAAATTGGCATGTCCTAAGCTCCGGTTTTTAAGCGGCAACAGCTCCGCCGGAGCTTGCGCAAACGTTTTGTCGATCACGATGTAAAACGACTGCTCCATCACTACACAATTTTTCGACATGCTGCCTGGAGTTTGGCGATAGTAAGCCAGCGGTTCGGGAACCACAGCAAACGGAAACTGCGCCGCAATGCGAATCCACATATCCCAATCTTCGAGCGATCGCAATTGGCAATCAAACATACCCACCTGGTCAAAGCAGGATCGACGCACTATCACCGACGGACAGGCAATCACATTTCGTTCCGCCAACACGTTCCAGGTATCGCCCTCAGCAAAGGACTTCATCACCCGCCCGGTCGATTTGCCCGACTCGTCAATAAACTCCATCCAGGTATGCACCAAACCCAGCTCAGGCCGCTCCTGGAATTGGCGAAGCTGCTTTTCAAGCTTGGACGGAGCCCATAGATCATCCGCATCCAAAAACGCAACATAGTCTCCCTGAGCTTGCAAAATTCCAGTATTGCGGGCTCCCGACAATCCCTGGTTGGGCTGTGAAATCAGCCGAATTCGGGGATCTGATAGCTGGCTGGCCCACGATCGAACCTGATCGGAACTGCCATCATCAACAATGAGAATTTCGAAATCCGTAAATGTTTGATTCAAAACGCTATCTACAGCAGCTGGCAGATAGCGCATTGCATTGTAAGCAGGAATGACAACAGTAATTTGGGGCATGGTGGGCTTTGAATAAAGGGAATTGAGTGATCCGTTCTGCATTCCCTTTATGGATTGGTTGTCACAGCTCACAGGGCCAGATGTGCAGTGTTCAAACGAGCAACCAATCGTAGGGGGCGACAAACGGGGAACAGGTAAATCATGATGGACATGGCAAATTCGACTGGAGATTGGCAACAACGTTAGGCCTTCACAGATAACATTCTTCAGGGAACTCAGTGAAAATACCGGAACAAGATCAAGATATTTTCTCCAGTTGGCGTCCACAATTTCGACAAAGCTTTGTGGTGAATGTATCGCTTTTATGACTGATCTGTGATGCGCCCTTAGAGAGAGATCGCGATTCAGCACGTGAAGGTTTTGTGAATCAATTCATGAATGCAGAATGACACAAAAAATACAAATAAATGGAGGAAAACGCGAAATCAATCTAAGACGAAAACAATGTGCATTAAGTTGCTGAAACTTGTTTTTTACTGCGCCAGGTTGAGTACAGTTCAATCGGGATCGAACGAACGGCACGGTTGCACAGTAGCAGCAGGCCATAGCTGATGGCTAGCGCGGCAAATCCCCATCCCTGGGGAAAGAATGCACCCGCAAACAGGGGCGGCAACGTTGCCAAAATCAGCCATACTACGACGTGATAGTTTGGGCTGCCATACAGCTTGGTGAGAGAGGTGTGAATCAACACAAAACTAGGAAGTGCAACCAGCTCGGCGAGGCCATAGCCCCATACGCCAAAGCGGGGCAACAATAAGCTGCACGACAGCCACAGCAGCAGAATGTAGGCAGCATTTTGCTTAGCAACGTCGCGGTTGTGGCCGGCTGCATAGAGTGCAGAGCTGTGCATGTCGAACACGGAGTTGACCAATGTTGCGATCGCCACCAGTGGAAACAGGTAAATACTCGGCAACCACTTCTCACCAAATAGGAGGGGAATAATCCAGGCCGAGAAGCAGGAAAACACCGCACAAACTGGACCAATCAACAGGGCTTGATAGGCCATTCCTTTGGTGATGGTGCTGCGGATAGCATCTAAATTGCCTGAGAGGCGTGCCAGTACGCTGATGGACATGCGCTTAATCACCCAACGCAAAATGGATAGCTGCTCAACAAAGCGAATGGAGAAGCCCGCAATTCCGGCTGCTTCCACCCCTGCTAAGCGGCTAATGACGAGGGGAACAGTGAGGGCTTTAAGGTTGAGCAACCAGGACGATCCAGAATAGCCAATGCCAAATTGCAGTGCGGGTTTCAGGATCTTCCACTCAAGCTGAAGTCGCCAGGGGATGGGGTAGTAGTAGGTGGCGATCGCCGACAGCAGCGAAAACTGGAGAATGATGCCTGCGATCGGGCCCCAGTAGCCCCAACCCAACAGCACCAGCGGAATCGACAGCAGATAGTTAGAAATTTGCGCGACGGTTTCGATCAGGCCCACTTCGGCAAATTTTAGCTCTCGTTCCAACATGGCGATCGACACGCTGGCCACCATATCAAACCACAGCGGTAGCGGTAGCCAATGCACGACATCAGTTACCTCGGCCCGATTGGTCCACCAGCCTAGCAACGGCGCACACAGCCACAGCACCACACAAAACATGACCCCAGCCGTATTAAAAAAGCTCAATACGGCTTTGGGCGCGTCGCCATCCAGGTTGCTTTGGCGCACCAAATAGATCGGCAGTCCAACTTTGGTCGTCCAGCTTAAAAAGTAGAAAATGCCCAGCGCGATCGCAACAATTCCATAATTTTCGGGCCCCAAAACTCGGGCAATCACCAGGACACTCACAATCGACAGAACGTTGCTAACGAGCTGCCGCAGGGTCAGGTAGATCCCTCCCTTTAAGACTTTGCTTTTGAGACCTTGCATGACTCCATTCGCTCAAATAAAGGTGCGCCGATGAACTAGACGTTGTGTGGCATGTGTGGCATGGGCGATCGCTCCTCGGCAGATGGCAGAGGAGCTAGGGGCTCACCCAGCAGCACCGAACGCAGCTGACGGCCAATTGCTAATGGTGAAAAGGATTGTTCAATTCGCTGGCGGGCTTGAGTCCCCAGCTGTATCCCCAATACCGGATCATCCAAAATGCGACCCAGGGCGATCGCCAATTCATCCACCGATTCGCGGGCAACCATCACGCCACCAGACGCTTCGCCCTGTTCTAGAATATCGGGAACTCCGGGGGCATCAGCCGCCACAATGGGCAGTCCACAAGCCATTGCTTCCAATGGAGCAATGGGAAAGCCCTCTTGCCGCGAAGCCATCACGTACACATCGGCAGCCGACAAATATTGACGAATGGTAGGCTGATCATTCACAAACTCATCCCGCCAAATGATGCCGCGCAGTTGGCGATCGCTAATCCATTGGCGCATTTTGGCAGAATCTGGGCCTGTCCCCACCAGCACCAACCGCAGATCTGCATTGGGGCGATCGCGACAAAGTTGCTCCCAAGCCAGCAGCAAAATATCCAACCCTTTACGGTGCATATCAATACGGCCATGGCACACCACCATGCGGGCATCCTGGGGCAGTCCCAGAGCCGTGCGAGCCGCCATCTGCGGCACCGCATGCCAAATTGCCGTATCAATCGGCGTAAAAATGCGCGAAACCTTATCGGGAGCCACATCGTAGCACTGGCGAATCCGATCAATCTCTTTTTGTGGAGAGACGAGCACCCCTGTACAGCGGTCAAAAGCCCACTGCCGCGACCACCGCTCAATCGAGCTTTGCGTTTTGTCTCCCCCTTGAAACGTGGCAAACGAGCGAATGCCCGTCAACTGCCCCAGCAGCACACAGGTATCAAACCGAGGAGACTCATATTCCTGACACATCAACGCCCGACAGCCCTGTTGCTTCAATTCTTTGGCAAACTGAGGCAGCGGAGTCGCCAAATAGGTTCCCAAGCTTTTGATGCCATCTTTTAGCCGCACAATCAGCGAGTCAGGCTGGGAAGGTTGGCCCTTTTCGGCCCACACCTGTTTGAATGACTGCCCCGCTTCGGCTCCATACTGCTTCAGCAGCTTGGCCCGCACAAAGCGATACAGGCGATAGCTGCTCGAAGCCGGCAAAATACACATGGGAATCTGTGTTTTTTGATGAATCAAATAGGTCGGCTCAGACACACGAGTCGAAACATAAAACAACGTGGTGTCCACGCCCACAATGCTCAACGCTTTCGCAAAACCAAACATCCAATTGCCCGTAAAGTCATGGCAAAACGTTTCCAATGAAATGTTGATGTGGTCGAGATAGTCATCAATCAGATCCATGGAATTGAGTAAGGCAATTTTGGGTCTCACGGATTGTTCGGTATCAAGATACAGCTTGGAACGAGACAAATCATGCTGATGAGAGGATGGAATGTATGACATAAGGTAAGGTCGTGATACGCCTGAAACTGTACAGGTAGCCGGAGTCGCACGATCAACATCTAGGGAATATCACACGAAACATGGCGCTAAAAAATCGGTGAGTGAGGAGCGCGCGATCATCACAGAACCAAATGTTTGCAATGAGTTAGATCAGGTTACGGAGTCGATAGTAGGAATGGAGCAATGTGCTGTAGTTTTGGGAGCCTAAACACCGCATCGATGCGATCGCCAAACTGAGCCGCCAATAATCTCTCGATTGAGACAGTTTGGGATGGTATTGCAACGCCTGCCGCTGAAATGCGATCGCCCGTTGCCAGTCGCGATCGTAGCTTTGAATCGACTTCCACGCGAGGTTGAGATAGGCGTAGCCATAGCTGTGATTTTTTAAATGGGCGTAATCGGGAGTTACCGCTCGAAACGTTTTTTCAATAATTTGAGTAAGCGACGCTTCCACAAGCTGACAATTTTTGGATTTGCTAGAGGGCAACAATCGGTAAAGCGCCAGCGGTTTGGGAACCAAGCCGATGGGGTACTGAGCCGCGATGCGCAGCCACATGTCCCAATCTTCGGCAGAGCGCAAACTCGTGTCGAACACACCCGCCGCATCAAAGCACTCTCGTCGTACCATCACCGAGCAGCAGCCAATGGTATTGCGTTCAACCAACTGTGCCCAAGCATGTCCTTCCGTTGTCGGTTGAAACGTTCTGCCCGTTCGCCGGCCATTGGCATCGATTAAGCTCAACCATGTATGTACTAAGCCACATTCGGGCGATCGCTCAAACAAGTGCACCTGATTTTCCAGCTTAGTCGGCAACCACAAATCATCCGCATCTAAAAAGGCAAGATACTCACCCGTCGATTTGGCAATACCAGTATTGCGGGCTGTGGATGCACCTTGATTCATCTGCTTAATGAGCTGAATGCGCGGGTCGTTTAGTGTGCCATACCATTGATAGATGGAGTCAGAACTGCCGTCGTCTACAATCAAAACTTCGTAATCTCGAAAAGTTTGAGCCTGAACACTCGCCACCGTTTCAGGCAAATATTTCATCGAGTTGTAGGCTGGAATAATGACAGAAACCTTAGGCATGCTTTGCTTCCTCGACAGGTTCTTGAATGCGAATCACACGAGCCGGATTGCCAACAACAATCGCATTCGAGGGAACATCTTTAATCACAATCGAACCCGCTCCAATGATGGCGTTGTCTCCAATCAAAACGGCACCAATAATTACGACATGTGCACCAATATCGACGCGATCGCCAATTTTAGGGCATGCGCTATAGGTGCCATCTGCCAGTTTTTTATTTCCTATCGTGGTCGAGTTACGAACAATGCAATCTTTGCCAATGACGGTTTGGTGATTAATCACCAAACCATGGCCATGCTGCAGCTGGAGACCAGGACCGATTTGCGTATCCCAGGGAATTTCAATTCCCAAGATCCATTCCACCAAAATTTGGTAAATGAACCGAGCTGGTAGTGCAATCACCCGAAATATGGTAGGCAGACCTTGTAAAGCTTGGGCAGTTCGAAATAGAAATAACGACAACCTAGACTTGAAACTTGTATCTTGATTGGCAGACCAATCTTGAAAGATATACGAAACAAAGCTCATAGGTTCATCACCAGCGAAACAGCGTGCGAACTGAGAAGAAACCCTCAGACTGAGAATGCGATCGTGCCTGATTTATAGCAAGCTGAACAATAGAAATTTCTTCACGAATCAATCCAACATCTACCGAAAAAAGCTGAACATTTAGCGAGGGATTGTAAGGCTGTTGATGCACCCAAGCCAACCCTTAAAGTGAGGTAGCTGTTGTTAGCAGCGATGTCGAGTTTTTGGGTGGTTCCCAATCCCAACCGACCAGCGAAAACAACGCCCACCAGTAAAAAAAGAAGGTGGTATGGCTCCAAATATTTTCAGTGAGCATACCCACCGGAACAGCAGCCAATAAAGCAATTAATACGAAACACAGCTCTTTACGCAGCCCATTGTGGGCGATCGCACTGCTGCGCAAACATTGAATTAACCAACCAAATTGCGCAATAAACAGGAAAACAAACGTAAAAAAGCCAACAATACCGCCTTCAATTAGGGCACGAATGTAATCGTTATGGGGCAACAAGCCATTACCGCTAACGGCAATACTATTGCCTAAGCCAAACCCCAGCAAAGGATATCGTCGCCATTGAGTTAACAAATCAGTCCACTGAGCCAGTCGCCAGTTAAAGCTATTGCCATCTCCTGCAGATAGCAAAATTGCGCGCCACAAATCAATATCTGGATTCAGCAAAGGAGTTTCGCCAATCGAGCCAAGCCGCTCTCGGCCAAACTCGGTGCTGGCAAACAGCACAATTACCAAGGCAAACAGCACAATTCCGCCAATAAATTTGACCGCATCCATACTAGGGGCCAACAACATGAGTAAAAACACACCCAACATCATGAGACTAAACAGCGATTTCGCACTCACAAAGAAGAAGGCCAAAACGCACAACAGCGCGACCCATCGCCATCGTTGCTTGCTGCACTTGAGCCGCCAACAGGTCAGCGCAATAAACAGCAGCAAAAACGTCGCAAATGTATTGGGATGACCGAGAGTACCGTTGATTCGCGAAATCGATTCACCAGGGGCACTCTCAGATCCACCCAAAAAGATAGGCGGCAGAACGGATGGAATGACCGTTTGAAGAATGGCAATAGAAATGGGAATGATGAGGCTAGCGTACAAGAATGAGATCAGCCTTGTGGGATGGATGCGATCGCGCAATTGGGTCACCAGCAGGTACACCATCAGCCAAGACACCAGCCGAATCCACTCTCGAATGGCAGCAGGCAGCACATCAGCCCCTAACCCCAGTCCTCCAAGGGGTAGCAACACCACCCAAACACTCTGCAACCCAACCCAACCCGCAAAAAACCAAAAGAATCGATCGGTATGAACGGGCTGTCGCGTGAGCAGTTGCAGCGTGACATACATGATGGTGAGGGCATCTAGACCCAGGGCAAATGCAGCCGTGAGCTGGTATCCCGAAAAAGGATCGAGTGCGCTGCGCAACACCAAAAGGCCCAACACGGTGTATTCAAACTGGGTGAAAAAGCAGTAGAGAATGGCACCCGCTGCGATCGCCAAAAAAATGTAGAGCGGTTGGGTACTCACCACCAGTCCAGCCACCAGCCCAAAGGCCACAATCGCCACCGAGGCAACCAGCAGCAAGCGTGTAGATTGTTGGCGATCGCCCTTTAGCACAGCATCAAACCCTTGTGAATGAATAAATTGCGAGTGAACAAAATCAGAACGAATCGATGAACCAATTGACTAATCAATTCGTGAATGAATCAGAGCGAAGTTCTAAAACAGGAACGAGAACGGCAGCAATCGACCCAAGAAATCCAACACGCTATCCGTACCGCGCTTCCGTACCACAATCAAGTCACCGTTCATCACCGTTTCTGCCGTATCCCCAAACTCAAACGTTTGTTGGGTGAGCTGGCCATCCGGCCCCATGCGCAGCAGCTCAATCGATCGACGGTTGGCTTTATCGGTGGGGCCACCTGCCGCCGCCACCGCCTGACTCACACTCGAAGTTGGCGAAATGGTAACCTGACCGGGATTGTTCACCTCGCCCGCCACCTGCACGGTAATTTCGGTTGGAGCCACCGTCGAAGACAACAACATGCGTTGATCCATCGACCCAGCCGCCACCACCGGAATTAAAATCTCGTCACCATCAAACAAGGTGGGATCTGCGGCCAAGTTCCCTTCTTGAATGGCTTGCCACAGGTTCACCTGCACATCTCGGTTAAAGCGCCCCGCCGAGCCCCGCCGCCGAATGGTAATGTTTTGCAGATCGGCACTGGGTTTGATGCCGCCCGCCAGCACCAGGGCATCGCTCAGCCGAATGGCGTTGTAACTGCCGCTGTCGTTGGAGTTATTGAAATTATTTTCGGGGGTGCTAGAGGGATTGATGGAATAGGGGCCAGGTCGCAGTACCTCGCCGCTCACACTGATGCGAATCGGGCTCAGGCTCAGCAGCGATAGCGCTACCTGGGGACGACGCACATAGGGCAGCAGCGACTGAGAAATGGTGGTGGTGGCCTGGGTGGGACTCAGTCCGCCAACACGAATCAATCCCGCCATGGGCAACTGAATCGTGCCATCTTGCAAAATCACCTGTTCGCCCGACAGGTCGGGAAATCCAGCCACCGTAACCCGAATGCGATCGCCAGCCTTGAGCGGCACCGACGACTGATCGAGCGAGGGAGTTGGCTGAGCAGATTGAGAGGGAGCTTGCGCCTGCGCCGGAACTGCCACTACACCCAAGGTCAAAGTCAATGACAGCGTTAGCGAGCGAAACAATAGCATGGGCATCATAAAACCGTTGTGTGAAAGCGTGGATGGGAATTCAGACAAACCAAACGAGGCCATTAGCCAGAATGCGCTCGTTTGTTATGAGACACCCTTGAGACAGATTGGCCGTTGGAAACAGGCCGCACAGGAGTTTGCGATGGGGGACGAAAATCGGTACGCGGTTCCGACATGGCAATCGGCAGATCCGAAGTCTCGTTTAAGATGATGCCTGTAATATCGGAGCCACCATTTTGCAAATCGGTAACGGCACGCTGCACCGCATCACGCGGAGTGTGTTCTGGCCTTACCACCATCAAAAAGCCATCGGTGTATTGGTTGAGGGTGAGCGCATCGGCATTTTGTCCGGCTGGGGCTGTGTCTATCACCACAAGGTCGTAGTAGCCGGCCACTTTTGCCACTAGCTTTTTCATGGAAGGAGCCTCTAGCGCCATGGATGGTCGCGTTAACAGCCGCCCACACGACAGCAGCGATAGATTATCAATTCCTGTAGACTGAATCGCCTTATATAGCGGAATGCTGCCTTCGGTGACTTCGGCAATTCCCGGCTGAGACTCTGCATTGAACATGGCATGCAGCGATGGATGGTGCAGGTCGGCATCCACTAGCAGAGTGCGACGCGAGGCCATTGCCGATACCGCCGCCAACCGCGCCGCCAGGTTCGATTTTCCTTCGCCCCTGAATGTACTGCTGATGAGCAGCACATTCAGGGGGCTGTCATATCGATGCTCTAGGGATTTCAGCAGCCTTCGGTAAGGTTCAACCTGGCGTGAATCATCCAAAAAGCGCTCTAGGTCTGCAAAGTTGCGAATCGACACCACCTTGGGCAAGGTTCCCATGACGGGCACGTTGAACAGCTCTTGGGGGTCATCTGTGGAGTGAATAGTGTTGTCCAGCAGTTCCAGCAACAGCACTGCACCAACCGCCAGAACCGAACCTGCGGCGATCGCCATCACCAACACCACTGGAGCTTTGGGGCTAGCCGGAGTGGATGGAGCCACCGCCGGGTCAACAATGCGCACATTGCTAATCAGCTGAGCTTCTGCAATACGAGCTTGCTCCAGGTTATTTTGCAACAGCTTGAGAGAAGCCTCTTCTTCTTCGGTACGGCGAACGAGGGCAGCCAACCGCTGCTGCTGAGCAGGTAGCTGGGTCAGGCGAGCTTGCAAGCTTTGGCGATTAGTTTGCAGCGCAGCCAGCTTACTTGTAAGAGCATTGCGCTCCACTGTGCCCGTAATGTATTGAGAAATCAGCTCTCGGCTAACCTCGTCGGTAGCAGCCACATCCGAGGGAACAGCCTGTCCGCCCACCGTGTTTGCAAACTGCGCCTCATAGTACTGCTGTAGCTGATCGCGCTGGTCTAGCAGTGCCAACAAATCGGGGTGTTGATCTCCCAATCGGGACTGACTATCAATAATTTGTGATTCCAGCTCTGCCAAGCGAGTACGCAAATCGCGGAGTGACTCATCTTGTCCAGCCCGCACCGCCGCATATCCACTATCGGGCGAGCCAACTCCCGTAATTTGCTGAAGCTGCCCATCGCGGGTGTTGGCCTGTTGAATTTGCGCGATCGTCGCCCGCAATTCATCCTCAACAGCGGCTAAGTTTTGCACCAGCGTACTCGCCTGCACCTCTGCTGCCACCAAACCGTTGGCTTGACGAAACTGCTGTTCTGCTCGCTCTGCTTCGGTCAGCCGAGCTTCTTGCTCAGGAATGGTTTTTTCCAAAAACTCGCGAACAGAAGAGGCCTCTTGTCGAATGGCTTCGGAGTTTTCTTCGACCATGGCCTCAGCGATCGCATTCAATACCTTCGCTGCAAACTCAGGATTTTCATTTTCGTAGCTCAGCTCTAGCAAGTTGGTGGCTGGCACAATTTTTACCTCTACCCGACTCCCCAACTCCCCAGGCGAGGGATACGCCTCGGCGGCTCCGCTGGGATCTTGCAAGCGCACCCGATCCAAAGCCTTTTGTAGAATGCGCTGCGACTTGACCAACTCTGCTTGTGTGGCCACTGGGCTGGCACCGCCGGGAGTTGCGTTGGGCACCTCCGAGAGCGCACGCCCCAACTCCGACACACTGGTTTTTTGTTCATCAATGAGCAGGCGAACTGCTGTTTGATAGCGGGGTGTCGCGGTTAACAAAAACACCGAAGCTGCACCCACCACCGAGGTAAACGTTGCCAACGCAACCCAGAGACGGCGTTTGAATGTTGAGGATAGGGACGAAATTTTATCCACAGTGCACACTCATCGTAAACATCACAACCACTCTAGAATTCACGCGGGAACCACCAAAATCATCGACCTATCTTTGCTGTCACCCATTCACCCATTCAAGTTGAATCGACGTCATGGTGATTGCACAGTGGCCTGTACACTTGACAAAAAACTCATACTCAGCACACAAGCAGAACCTAGATACTCAGCGGTCAAAATTGCGGTCAAAATTACAGTTCGGCTCATGAGGCTACATCAGGATTCAAATTCAAAAAATTAGATTCCGGATGTCTAGATTAATCATGCGATCGCCCATATCCGTCAGCACATTTGAACCGAATTTCGACCTCAATCCAATACAATAGACGCTGTCATTGATGAGTTGTTCCTGATAGTTGAATTAATCGACCTCAACAGTTTGGGTCATCGCCCGACTCTTTTCTCGCCAAGAGTTTTGGCGATTCAAAGCCTTTTCAAACACCTCCAAAGTATCATCAACAATTCTGTCCCAGGTGTAATACAAGCCAACATGCTTTTGTGCTTTCTGAGCCATAACTTTCATATCTTCGGGATGCTGAATTGCCCAATTCAAGCTCTTCGCAAATGACGTTTCATCGCCCGCTTGAAACAGAATTCCTCGACCGTTATTAAGCAGTTCTTGGTGGGGTGGAATGTTACTTGCCACAATAGGAATCCCTTCCTGCATCGCTTCTAACATGGCCAACGGCAGCCCTTCCAAATTGGAGGGTAGCGAAAACAAGCCAGCACCCCGGACAATTTCTGCCAATCGGCTACCGCGTAGCTCGCCTGCAAACACAACATTTGGATCATCCTTTGCCAAGTCATTCAGCGATGATACAAACGCTGAGGTGTCGCTGT
Source organism: Leptolyngbya sp. AN02str (assembly GCF_050565595.1). Classification (NCBI taxonomy): domain Bacteria; kingdom Bacillati; phylum Cyanobacteriota; class Cyanophyceae; order Leptolyngbyales; family Leptolyngbyaceae; genus Leptolyngbya; species Leptolyngbya sp. AN02str. Next base: position 151,704 of record NZ_JBNXVR010000002.1, read on the forward strand.
TGCCGCCAATGATCACCAGCTTCCAATCTTGCAGCCTCAGGGATTGAAATGCCCGCAGCAACAGATCGGGGCACTTTTCAGGCACCAACCGCCCGACATACACCACGTATTTGCCTGGAGTCAGCCCCAGCGATTTGCTGTAGCTAAAGGTGGGGTCAGAACTGGCATAGGTTGCCGGAGCATTGGGAATGACAACCGTATCGCGACCGTAGGTCTGCAGGAAGTAGGAGCGCAACGCTTCCGTCACCACAATGAACTCGTCGGCAAAGCGAACTGCGGCCTTTTCTCCGAGTTGAATTAAGCGGCTGGAAGTCTTGCCCCACTTGTCGCGCTGCCAGTCCAGTCCGTTGCAGGTCACCACAACCTTAGACGAAGTCGAGATTTTTGGTAACCCTGTAAACAGTGACGGCCCCAGCGCATGGAAGTGAATGATGTCATAGCCACCGCGCCCGGTCAAAGCCGCGCCCATAGCTGAGCTGCTAAAGGCATCGAGCCCCCGCATGCCCAAACATGGCAGCGATATCACTCGCACTCCTTCAAATTCGTAGTTGTGAAAGGCAGAGAAATCGGTATAAGAAGACCGGGCAAACAGGTCTACGGTGTGACCTTTCGCCACCATGCGTGGATAAACTTCTGCACAGATGTGCTCAATACCACCTTGTTTGGGAGGAATGCCTTTGGCGCCAATAACAGCAATTTTCATGGAAAAAAGTCCTTAATGTGACGTAGGTAAGCGTGGCCTAAAGGGATGCGGTGGATAACTCCTTGGGCTGCCATCGATGCAGCATGTCGCTGTAGATGCTGTGGATGACTTCTTGAGCGCTGTAGGGCCGTGCAGCTTGGAGACAACCATCGGTTGAAAAGCGCTCAGGATTGAATACAACAGCCCGAATGGATTCGGCGATCGCGTCGGGGGTTCGGTCTGTGGCGACCAAGCCACTGTGGGGATTGAGCAGTCGTGGTGTTTCGCCACAGTTGGTAGTCACAATGGGCGTTCCGCAGGCAAGCGCCTCCAATACAACCAATGGCAACCCTTCGTAAATGCTGGTCAGCACCAAAGCACTCGACAATCGGTGCAAGTCTGCCAGCTCTTGCTGATTCATGGCACCAAGCAGGGTCATGTGCTGAGAGACTTGAAGGCGCAGCCCTTCTGCACGAATTTCATCCGCCAGTTCGCCTTCACCAGCAATGAGCAAATGCACACGGGGATCGTTCAATGCGGCGAGCGATCGCACCAATAGTAATGGATCCTTTTGGGGGTGTAATCTTCCTGCAAACAGAATAAACCGCGTATCTTCAGGTAGATTCATCGACTTTGCTAGCTGCAAACGCCGCTCATTCTTTTGGCGCAAGGTTGTGGGGTAGAAGATATCGTTATCGACCGTATTGCGAATGAGTTTGACCCGATCGGCCACCTGGGGGTAAAGCTGCTGGTAGAGCTGTGCCGACTCAGAATTGCAGGAGAAAATTTGGCTAAACTGCTTCACCAACATACGCTCTAGGGTGAAATAGGCTTGAGGAAAATGTCGCCACAAAATTGCCTGTTTGCCACCCGAAGCAGATACCATTTGCTTGTGAATATCGTTGTGGATAAACAGGGTTTTATCCCCCTGCCAACCAAACGAGGCCAAGGTTGGCTCTAGTCGATGAAAGTGTAAGAAATCTGAAGAAAAGCGCTGACCCGCAAGGGCTGCGGTATATCTAAGAGTAGTCGGGATCACGCCACGCACGTTATCATTTTGCAGCATAAACAACGGCATGAATCGAACGACACAACCTTCATATTCTTGTTCATGCCACTGTCGAAGCGCGATGGATGAATTGGTCGCAGTGCCTACTAATTGAACGTTGAACTCATCTGGCGCATATTTGATGAACGTGCGGATAATCGTCTGAATGCCACCAATGGTCGTATTCCACGGATCAAACTGATAGAAGATAGTGAGCGTCGGCTTACGACCTGTGTACTGGGGTGTGAGAACTTGTAATGTCATATGCTTTGCAGTCAGGATGAATGCTAGGAGGGACGAATCATGTCCTCCCTCCTAGGTTTGATCATGCGAAGGAGTAAGGTTGCGCTAAAGGCAGATGAACATTCAGGTCAATTCGGGAATGATTCCTCTACAAGCGAGTGTGAAATCATAGACACTCACCAAATTTATTTTGCTGTGAATGAAATAGGCGATCGCAGACTCATGTTTTCACACAGCAATCGGACGGTACAGCAACGGTATAGCAACTGATGGCACGACAAACTAGGAACGCACACGTTCGTTCGCAGATGCAATCCCAAAAATGCGATCGCACACAGAGATGAGGACTTAGTACGCTCCAGAGCGAGAGAAAAGTGCCGCAACGGTTTTGAAAATCAGCACCAAATCGTACATCAGGCTCCAGCGCACTTGGTAATGCAAGTCCATGCTGACGATATCTTCAAAATCTTGTACAGTCGAGCGACCGTTGGCTTGCCATTCGCCCGTCAAACCGGGCTTGACATTTAGCCGTTTCCAGTGGCGATCGCTATAGTGAGTCACCTCATCAATGGTGGGTGGGCGAGTTCCAACCAGGCTCATTTCACCCTGCAACACATTCCAAAATTGGGGCAGCTCATCCAGGCTAGTTTTGCGGAGAAACCGACCCACCCGAGTAATGCGGGGATCATTTTGGTTTTTGAAAATGGCACCCTTGGCTTCGTTTTGAACGGCATTCTTGAGCTGTTCAGCATTTTCGACCATGGTGCGAAATTTGTAGATGGTAAAGCAGTCACCATTTAAGCCACAGCGTTTTTGCTTGTAGAAGATGGAACCCGGGCTATCAAGACGGATGGCGATCGCAATCGGCAAAAAAAGGACAGCTAATCCAACCAATCCGACACAACTGCCGAACACATCGACAAACCGTTTTGACCATGAGTAGACCGAAGGATGAAGAATTCTAGAGTCAAGCACTCGCGAATCTGCATCGTAAACGTTAGACCAGTTGGTCCATGTATTGGGGGGTTCAGCAATTTTCATAGAAAACCTCAAGGCTGGGGGTTAGAGGATCTCGTCTGACGATGATTTACAAGAAGTGCTGGCGATGAAGGAGCAATCTTGCATAGCCTCTAGCAATAGGGCCGACATGCCTTGGTAGATGTCGGTGGGCTCTAGCCGCACCACCTATGGACACTGTGTAACTACGACTGCATGCTCCTGAAATTGATGAAAACCGATACAGACACAAGGCGACGATTGATTCAGCTCAAAGGTTCCAATGTGGATCGATTTTCGCTGAGATATCAGGCTTTGGTGGTGATGACCCTTGCACAGTGCCGAGTCTCAAGATTACACGCTCAATGGAGACAATCGGCTCTGACTAAAGATATAGGATTGAAGTTGGCCATTTCTTGAACACACCCATGCTGAGTCAGTAAATACACTCAAGCCAGACACGTTACTTCTCAAGAAGCCAAGCCGAAGATTGGGGGAACACGGGATGAATCTTCAGCAAAGACGCCGACTTAGCCTCCGACATATTAGGGTCGTCCGCTCAAAACTAGGCGGGTATTTTTGTGAGGTTAATGAAGCGCTTATCCGTTTGTAAAGCTTCTGTAAAGGCGGCCAGGTTTACCCGGATGTGGCGCTCAACCGCTTAGATGCTTCAAAACAGCGAAATTGGTTGTTCCATCTAGTATAGAGGCTGTTTTTTGATTCAATATTAAGAAAACTTGAATATTAAATTCTCACCACAAGAAAAGATCGCACAAGCCTTTATATCAAGGCTTTCTGGAATTTCGCCGCAGTAGAATAAGCGCGATTGCTTCTTTACAGAGCCTTTATATTGTAACGAAAGCAACTAAAATTTTGGATCTGATGCCAGCAAGAATACTTGGATCTTTCTAGTCGATTTACGTATAAATACACACACAACAATCTACCTGAAGACTCAGTATTTTCTCAATTCATCGTTTTTTTTCGCGCAAACGGATGATTTTTTCCATCAAACTGCGATCGCAACCATCAATCAAAAGAAGAAGCTCAAGAGAATGGATGAGTTAATCAAAAATGGACTTGCAAGATGAGCAAGAGATACTGTTGAGATCGCAAACGCTATTCAGGATGTATGTTACTGGGTATACTTTTTGCAACAGCAAGACCAACAGTTCGTGACGCAGAAAAAACAATCCCACACTCAATCCAATACTCAACCCACACATTCAGTTTGCAACAACTTGGAGAAAACTTTTGGCTCCTCTAGGGCTGACGCACTTCATCCAAAAAACTAGAGGATTGAATGATGTTTGGAGTGCTTAGCGCTCCAAACATCATTCAACGGCGTAAGTCTTGTCCTTAAAATGGGCCTTGTTTTGAAGCCAACCATGGAGCCAACCAAGCGAGTACAGCAGGTGCGATCGCACGTTCTCGATCCCAGATCGATGCGGTCGGTCAGGAATTCATATGAGCCAAGAGGGCGCTTCCGTAGGCAGCTTCGGTATGCGGAGCAGGCAAAACAGGAGCCGGCAGCATTCGCGATCGCAGCAGAGTCCAGGTGGGGTTGTGGGCTCCACCCCCCGCCGTGTAAATGCGTGTAACAGGCGAGGCACCCAAGCGTTGCAGCAGGTCGTAGCCTTGTGCCTCAATGCGGGCGATTCCTTCTAACAAACCGTGGAGAAACAAGACTGGATCATCCGGTTGAGGGGTGAGCACGGGCAGCAGATGCGGATCGTTGATGGGAAACCGTTCGCCCGGTTTGAGCAGGGGATAGTACTGATAGGGACTGGATGTGTGGGGATCGATGCGATCGCTGTAACGTTGTAGCTCCTCATCTCGAAAGAATTGTCGCAGCACGGCACCTCCCGTGTTAGAGGCACCACCCACCAGCCACAAATCGCCCAGGCGATGACTATACAAACCATAGCGAGAATCATCGACCCGAGTTTTGCTGAGTAACTTGATGACCAAGGTTGAGCCTAATGAGGTGACGGCATCTCCTGGTTGGCTGGCTCCACTGGCCAAAAATGCGGCAATGCTATCCGTCGTTCCGGCGTGAACGGTACAGGTCGGCGGCAAATGAAACTGCGTAGCGATCGCGGCTGTTACGGGAGCGATCGCTTGCCCTGGCGTCACCACCTGCGGTAGTTGAAACGCGGGTGGAACATGCGCCATCCAGTCGGGGTAGCGCAACAGCTCTACGTCGTAGCCCAACTTCAACGCGTTGTGGTAATCGCTAACCCCCAACTGACCATGCAGCAAAAAGCCCAGCCAATCGGCCTGATGCAAAAAATAAGGACGTGCTGATTCCTGTTGCTTCACCCCAGGCGAATCAATAGCCTGTTGGCAAATCCACCACATCAGCTTGGCTAGGCTGGAGGTCGCACTCAGTACGGGATGCTGTGGAGGAGCCAGTTGCTCCAAAATGCCCAGCACTGCTGCACCCCGATCATCGTTGTACAGCAGAGGTTCGCGGATAGGCACCCCTTGGGGATCGCACAGCAGCACCGTGGAAGAGGTACCGTTGATGGCGATCGCCCGCACCTGTTGCCGAATTGTGAGCGGTAGCTGTGCCAGTAAGTCGTAGAGGGCTATACGCCATGCCTCAGCAGTTTGCTCTGTTAGGGCAACACTCGCTTGGGCCTGGGGTTGAGCCGCCTCATCAATGGCGATCGCCCGCGCACCCGACGTACCAAAGTCAATTCCCAACGTGAAGAATGAACCCGCCAAGACACCGTATCCTAAGTAGACGTAGATTTCTCTTATCGTTGCAGTGTATGGCCCATTCATCAAATTCCGCTGAGCCGGATGATGACAAAACCAACCCCCATGATTGGCAGGTTCTCAATCAATTTGTCGAAATGCGATCGCCCTGGTTCACACTCATTGGGGAGCACCTGCAAGATCACCAGGGCCAACCGCTAGATTATTGGCGGGTGGAACGAGCCGACTCATGCATTGTGCTGCCGCTATGGCGCAATCAGCTTGTGCTACCGCCACCCAGCTATCGACCTGGCGTGCAGCAATCAACGTACGACTTTCCCGGTGGTCGCGTTGCCGATGGGCAATCGGCAGCCGCCATCGTTCCCCAAATTCTTCAGCGGGAGTTGGGTATCGACGCTCATACCATACGGTCGGTCACGCCCATTGGTGCCACCAGCACGCCACCTGGTTTCATCGTCAATAGCTCATTTTCAAACCAACGGCTATACGGATTTGTGGCAGAACTGGAACCCACCACTAAAATTCCCGACTGTTATATAGACACAACCTACCGAACAACCAATTGGGGAATTGCTGAACTACTCTCAAAACTGGTGTGTCTGCAGTGCCGAGCGCTCGTCTTGGAATGGTGGCTTAGTAGGCTTTCGGCGTGAATTGTTGCGCGGTGCTACTGCCCAGCAATTCATGCTTCAAATCCTGCCTGAACTTACTCAGTTGAATGATGTTCGGAGCGCTTAGTGCTCCGAACATCATTCAAGCCCCCTAGTTTTTCAGATGAAGTGCGTAAGTCCTAACATGCTTCAAAAAGGATGCGTGTGGTTGGTTGTATTTCACATTTATGGATGTTGGTGGTACAAGGGCGGTGGAGTCGTCCTTGTACCACCAACATCCCCGTGTCTAAACCATCACCCCAAGATTCAACTCATCGCAGTTGCTGCAGGTTTTGCTGCCGAATTAATTGAGCCAGCAGCGATGCAACCAAACGATTGCCCTGCACTGTGAGATGAATGGAGTCATGATAAATTTTCATCATGGATATCGCCTGACGAAACGCTGGCTTACAGTCTAAATATGGAATCCCTGATTGCATCAAAAAATGATGGAGTTCCCGTTTCGCTTCGTATTCGTAATGCCGTTGTTCAGAGTGAACAATTTCTCGTCGCAGCGGCGTCATCGCTACGATGAACTGAGCATGGTGGCGATGGGCAATTTGATGTATCGATCGAATGGCTTCCAGGTTCATCGCTACGCAATTTGACTCTGCTATGGGGGCAGACACAATCGGGCGATTTCGTTTGAAAAGCTGAGCGATCGCCCACCATTTCCACCATTGGCTTGGTTCTCGATCGTTGGCAGCCGCATAAACAGATGTGGCGCTCGGCGGCCCAGCGAACAAATCATCGGTATTCAGCAACAGCACAATTATCTGTGCATCAAACGTGCCAAACGTTTGCACATATCCCAATTCGTTGCGTGGCCCCCAAGCACTGGCCGACGCATTCAGCACTTGCGCAGGATTGCGCTGCCCAGTTGGCCATGCAGCTTGCCCCTCAGCTAACTGCTGCTCTAGCAAGGCAGCAATGGTGTGATGCTGGGCGATCGCCAATCCTCCATTGGCCACCGAGTCGCCCAACATCAAGATCCGCAGCATATTCCATGGGCGCGCTGGAGGAATATCGCCATTGCGCATAGAGTAGTGGTTGACAAACAAGCGCTTGTTCCAGCGACGCAACTGTTGATTGGGAGCCAGACGGTGGCCCATTGCCACATCGGGAATGTAGCGGATAACCGTGGCCAAGCCAGCGAACCGCAGCCCCAGTTCTAGCCCAATCGCCACCGCGATCGCCCCCAAAACCCCTCGTGCGATCGCCCCAATCAATTCCTCCAACACCGTCCTTCATCCGAAATAAAAGTTAAAAAAAGCAAATCCGTAAACTGAAGGACTCCCCAAATGGCTCATAGCTGGCTAGAATTTAAGCGATTTTGCTAAATTTCATCCGCTACGGTTCACTCATTTCCCATATTGGGAGCATGTACACTATGACACACACCAATCGGGGGGTTATGAAAACTCAAAGCTCGGATAGTTTGCTAGTGGTCGCCATTTCAGGAGTTCTGATTCTGGGTTCCATTGCATTTCTGGTCGTTTGGGCGCTCCAGTCTGCCTATTCTATTGGCTAATGGTGTCACCCCATTCAGCTTTCTCTTTGGCGATCGCCAGTTTCTCTGCACCCATTCCAAAGTGTTGCCTTCTGGGTTCATCGCATTCAAACTGACTGCTTCGTCTATCGCATCCACATCGCTATGAGCGCTTTTGCCAAAAGTGTTCATAGCGTTTTTTCTTGCAATTTATCGGCCTGACCCAATTCATCAGCCTCACCCAATCGCACTCACCCAATCGCATGAGCTTGCCCTTCGCGTAACACAATATACTACACTCGTGCTACAGTAAAAACCTAGCCCCCACAACACACAGAACCAGGACTGGCATATTCTACTCAACCTAGATGATGGGTGGTGTGTGCTGGGTTGGTGGCACCCTCCAGATGCCACCAACCCGTCGGTTCTAAGCCTGTTGGGTTGGCAACGCAGAGGAGAATCATGGGAAAGTTTACCGAAATTCTTCGATTTTTTCGCGGGTATCAACGTGCAGCCGTTCTCAGCATTTTGGCTACTAGCTTTTTTCAAGTAGCCGATTTGGCAGTCCCGTATGCGACTGGGCAAATTCTCAACGTTCTGTCGCAGCAGCCTGTCGATCCCTTAGTGCAAGGAATCGTTAACCGCATTGCCCAAGGGCTCAACCTTACGGGCGATCGCAATCTTGCTTTGATGTTTTTGCTCGGGGTCATCTTTATCACAACGGTTGTGCGTGGCCCGATTCAGCCCTGGCTAACCGACTGGTACCACTGGGATATTGCCCTAAGTGCCCGCCGCGATAACACAGGTAGCGCGGTGGCAAAAATCCTGTCACTGCCGCTCGAGTTCTACGACGAAAATAATCCCGGACGGGTGATTGGTCGGGTCGCCAAGGGTCTATCCAACCACACCTGGACCTATCCCGAAATTGCCGGACAGCTCATTCCTAAGCTGTTTCGCATTGTGGGGATTTTTGTCGTGATTTGGCTGATCGAGTGGCGCATTGCGGTGCTGTTTTTGGTGTCATTTGTGGTGATTTTGCAATTCACCGTACGCAACCTCACCAAGCTCACCCAGCAAGAAAAGCGGCTGGATCGCCACATGGAGAATACCGAGAGCCGTACCTCCGAAATTATTACCAACATTAAAACGGTCAAGGCTTTTGGCACCGAGGCGCATGAGCTAAAGCGACAGCGCCAACGGCTTGATCGCGAGCTGAAGTATGTGCTGTATCGCATTCATGTTGGCTACGTGGCGCTCTTTACCCAAACTGAGTTCATTGTTCAGTCTTGCGTGTTTGGCATTTTGGCACTGACGCTATGGGCAACGGTGCGGGGACAAATTTCGCTAGGCCATTTCATTACCACGCTAACGGTATCGAGCATGGCCTACTCGGAACTAGAGCCCATTAGCAATTTGGCCGAGGTGTTTGCTCGACGGTTTGCTTCAATGGTGCGATTTCATGAGTTTATGCATATCCCCAATGGTGAGGACGCTGCCATACTCGATCATGTTGAGGGAACGCCTCGCTATGAATTTACGGGTAAGGTGCATCTAGAGCATGTCAGTTTTGGCTACGAGCGCGATCGCCCTGTCCTTCAAGACATTAACTTGCTGATCGAGCCACGCCAAACCGTGGCGCTGGTAGGTCGTTCTGGCTCTGGCAAATCAACCTTGGTAAAGCTGCTGTTTCGCTACTTTGAACCGAGTTCGGGTCGCATCTTGATCGATGGGCACGATGTGCGATCGCTCGACATTACGGGATACCGCAAACGATTGGCCATTGTGCACCAAGAAGTGGACGTGTTTAATGGCACGCTACTCGACAACCTGACCTATGGCAACCCCACCGCCACGGTGGCTGATGTGGAACAAGCCTGTGCGATCGCCCGAGTCGATGAGTTTATTCATCTTTTGCCCAACGGGCTAAAAACCATTGTGGGTGAGCGCGGTGTTCGTTTGTCGGGCGGGCAGCGGCAGCGGTTGGGCATTGCACGGGCGCTGCTAGTCAACCCGGATGTGCTGGTGTTTGACGAGGCAACCTCCAGTCTCGACTACGAATCGGAGCGATCGATTCAACTCGCCATGCGCAATATTTTGGGCACCCGTACCACCATCATCATTGCCCATCGCCTAAGCACAGTGCGCGAAGCCGACAAAATTGTGGTGCTCGACAAAGGCCGAATTGCCGAAGTGGGCAGCCACGATGAGCTACTACGGCACGGTGGCATTTACCATCACTTGCATGCCCTGCAAGAAACAGGCGAACTGTTGGTGTAGTAATGCTTCCGACGGAGTTAAGCAGCAATTGCATGAGGGCTGCTTACTTACTAACCCCCAACTGATCAAGTTTTGCTCGGCTGGCTGGACAGCACATAGCAAGACAGAACACAGCAAGACAGAACATAGAAAGACAAAATCGCCCAGGATTCCCAACCGATGGGAAAACACTGGGCGATTAACTTAGATATAGAACCAAATATGGGGCTGCGCGTCCAAGGTTGCGTTGCGATCGCATCTACCTACTCTTGGGCAAACTTAGCCAACCAGCTGCGATCGCCATGAAATACCAGGAGCATAAGCTTCTACAACCCGTCCTGTTTGGGCACAGGTCACCATCAAGTAGTCGCAAACAGCACATTGGGTTTTTAGATGATTGTGAGCTGTTTGAAAGCGTTCTGCTTTGCTACCACAATTTGGACAATGAACGACCTGTACCACCTGCATACGGGATCCTCGCTAAGTTCTAAAAATATGGACGATTCAGTGCTGCCGCCACCGATCTATAAACTGTCACAAACAAAAGCTTGATATCAACTAACTGAAGGAAGAGATGCTTCACTTCGGTTCGCAATATTCGGCAAACCTGGCGAAGAGTTATGCCGTCAAAAAAGCCAAGCCAAAGATTTTATTCGCTTGCTTGATTATGGCATTGCTATCTTGGGGATCAAGGGAAAAAGTTGTGAAAATTGAGTAAAGCGTGGCCGAAGTTGTGATCCCTAATTTATCTCCTGATACAGAACGCATCATTTCGTTCAAAGCATGAATAACCTTGAGGATGGCGATCGCGCCACACTTTTACTCTTTAAGGATTATTTAATCTTTAGAAATACATTTTGTAATGCTCGCAACAAAAAAATTATCTACCACTCTAGAGAAAAGCAAAGTTTTTATTGATCAACGCTTTCAACTTTTACAGCAACCTGGTCAGGTAACTGCAACGATAGTCAATGCTGACTTTATTAATGAACTGTAATACCCTTTCCAATTTGCGATCGTATTCCCTTTAGTTATCAGCTTTAGCAATTATTTTTTGCAAATATCATTTTTCTTGAATATCAGTTTTATGAAATTGGCAAGCTCATCAGCAATAGATGGTGCCAAGCAAAACAATCATTGCTTAGTCAGGTTTCGCAAAATGTAACAACAACCTTAAGATTGATAGCTCAAAGAAATCTGGCCGAAGTAAAAAACTTTTGCTGATGACGACCTTATTTAGCATGCCCAATCAGGCCAAATTAACTACATTCAGGGAATAAAAGTACATTTGGCATCGTAGGGGTCATCATTCATGGCATCCGCGCCATGGTGCTGATAAGCCAATTTCTGCCGTGTGACAGATCCATTGCTACTGCTCAGTTTCTACAATTACAGAAATAGCGAGTACAGGGAGTAGATCTCATGGCTGCATCAGCACCACTTCGCGGAAGCGAATTAATTGACTGCGCCAGAGCGAACAGTAGTATGGGCATTGACGTTGCCGCCGAGCGCTGTGGCTATGGCAGCGACTTGGCCCGCTTTCAGCAAGAGCTTCAGCAAGCAGGGCAATCCCTCGGTATCGATCTGCAAGACTTTGATGACCTAAAAGCAAACTCAACAAATCAGGGACAAGATGCCGGAGTTGTGATTGCGCCTGATACTCAAACGCAGCTCTAGCCACCAACGCCAATATCAAAATCACAAGGCTTTGAACCATCAGTTAATAGAGGTTCAAAGCCTTGATGATTGATGGCGTTCGACAACTGGATGGAGAACACAGGTTGCGCCACTGGCTCAGCGAGGAGGCTCCACACGACTTGTTCAACTACCAACTCCAGTTCACCCTAGCGATCGCAAAAGGGCTGTCGAAAACTTGTCAGTGCAGAGGCAGTTCATGATCAATGAGAATGGCGATCGCACACCCATGCACCCATAGACGCGCACTTACATGGCCTCACCTGTACTAAGGAGCCAACAACGCTTTCTTCGCCCGATTTTTGAGATACCAGTCGCTAATTTCGGGTAATACATTTTGCACGAGGGGAAAAGCCAAGTCACAAAAAGCCTGAATCTCACCCTGGGCATCTTTTTTCCAGCGTAAGTCCATAATGTGAAAGAAAGAGCGAGCGTTGGTTGACACCACAAAGTGCTGGCGAGTATCAAACGGAATTAAACCACGAGCGTGTTCTTCCGATAAGCCATAGATTTCCACATCTTCTTTATATTGCTTAGCCGCTTCTAAGCAGCGCTGCTTGTGGTGTTCTCGGCGCTCTTGAGTGTATTCGTAGGGGTCACCCTGGCGATCGGCATAGCGGCCAACAGGCCGGAGGTAAAACACGTCATCGACCGATCGCTTGCCATCTGCCACATCTATAATGCGATGGCCAGAATAGCGAAAGCTTTGCACATCAAAGGATACGCCTACTCGATGGGTTCGCAACTGCTGCATCATGGAATGGGGGAAATAGCCCGCCGCAAACACAAAGCCAACATGCTCGATACACCCCCAGTGGCCGCGATTTCCTTCAAGCAACCGCTTAACAACAATCCCACCAGCCTTCTCTTCACTAAGCGAGTCAAGCGTTTGTTCCCATGTATCGGCAATATAGTCTTCTGAGTAGTCTGTGTGCAAGGCTGCATACATCACCCGGTTGGGATTGGGCGTGTAGCTAAGTAAATCGACTTTGAACAGAGGATCGTGAATCATGAGCTGAGGAGGCGCAAAAACAAATCAAGCATCTAACAAATCGGGCATCTAATACTATAGATGCCCGGATCATATCCTCGCATGAGTGAGCGCTCAACCCGATGTGCTTAAGTTGGATTTAGGAATGTACTGAATAAAGGCTCTGAGCCGACTAAGGCGCGATCGCCATTGCAGCCCGCATTGAGGATTGCAGTTGCGATCGCACCCAATCCAGCCATCCTTCCAGCCCTTCGCCAGTCTTGGCAGACACCATAAAAATGGTGACTTTGGAATTCATTTGCCGAACATTGGCTACGAGCTGCTCCAAATCGATATCAACATGGGGTGCCAGGTCGATTTTTGTAATTAGCAAACAATCGGCTTCCCGAAACATGACGGGATACTTAAGCGGCTTGTCCTCTCCTTCCGTCACGCTCAGCAGCGCCACCTTGGCATGTTCTCCCACTTCAAACTCTGCCGGACACACCAAATTCCCCACATTTTCCACCAGCACCAAATCCAGCTGAGACGGATCTCCCTGAAGCTCTAGCTGATGAATGCCACCCGAAACCATACGAGAATCTAAGTGGCACGATCGCCCTGTGTTAATCGCAACCACAGGCACACCCCACTTACGCAACCGATCGGCATCGAGTTCAGTCGTCATATCGCCTTCAATGACGGCAATCTTCATCTCATTGGTCAGGGCTTCTAGCGTGCGCTCCAGCAAAGCGGTTTTGCCAGCCCCCGGACTGCTCATCACATTCAAACAGGTAATTCCCCAGTCGTTAAAGTGAGCCCGATTGTGATCAGCCCCCGCCTGATTGGCATGAAGCAGATTCATTTCCATTACAGCATCGTGAGTTAGGTGCATGGTCAGAAATGGATAAGGGTTAAATGATGAGATACAAAAGATAGTGCGATCGCTACTGGTGTGCTGCAAACGTCGCTTCACCAGCAGATGCATTGTCACACTCCAACTGGCGATACTCAATGCGGTCAATTTTGAGTTCTCGCCCTGAGCGAATATCATCCATGGGTGCGTTGCAAGTCGGGCAAGCATACTGCAAGCCCATGTCGGGTTGATAGTCCTGCTGGCAAGCATGACAAAAGGCAATCAGCGGCGTTTCGCAAATATGGAGTTGGGCTCCATGCAAAAACGTATTCTGCGTTTGCACTTCAAATGCGAACTGAAGACTAGCTGGCTCAACACATGTAAACGCACCAACAATTAAATGTATACGCTGAATTTGGGGACGTTGTGGTTGCGATTCCCACCAATCTCGCACTGTCATGATCAATGCTTTGGTCATATCTGTTTCATGCATTGCTGAATCGCTCAAGAAATGAACATAAAAATGCTATGCCAATGAAGTTAGTTACAGAGTGATGATCAAACGTAATCAAACAAGTAATCACGAATTCTGGCATAGCAGCTCACACAGCCAACCATTCAAACAACAGATTTAGATGATGGATCTGATGACAGATCTTGGAACAGTGTTCAGCAAAACTAAGACCAAGCTTGGTCCACATTCATATTGGCTGCAGCATGAATATAGGCTGGCTTTTCGCGACGGGGCAATTGGCCCGACAATACCATGTGCGCCATCGTGTCACAAATCACACGGGTCGCGAGTAGTGCAGTCATATCGCTGACATCGTACGGTGGCGATACTTCCACAAGCTCTAGGCCACAAATTGGAGCCCGTTGCACAATTTTGCCAAGCAGGGCCAACGCCTCGCGCGGCAACAGGCCACCCGGCTCTGGCCAGCCCGTACCTGGCACAAATCCAGCATCAATGCAGTCGATATCAAAGCTAATCCACACGCAGTCAGTACCATCCAAGGCTCGCTCTAGCGCAAACTCGGCTGCCGCATCAATTCCCATTTCTGTGATGTCGGTTACGGTGAGAATGTTGGTGGCGCGATCGCGGCACACCTTCACCCCCTGACGCGGCACCTGCCATCCACCAATTCCCAACTGCACCAAGTTCTTAGCCGGAGCGTTGGCCATATTCGTTGCATGAAACCAAGGGCACGTGTGCATCCGTTCATCCAGGTCGGTTTCTTGCGTATCCACATGGCGATCAAAGTGGATAATCCCAAGCTTCTTGTCGCCCAAGTGCCGACACACTCCCCGCACAGTTGGAAAACCAATGGAGTGGTCGCCCCCTAGCAAAATCGGAAAGGCTCCCGAACTGAACACATGGGCAACACCCTTTGAAATTTGATCAAAGGATTTTTCATTGTTTGCCGGAATGGTAAAAATGTCGCCCACATCGCACAACGTAATTTGCTCACGCAGATCTACCCCCAACTCAAAGTTATAAGGGGTATATAATGCCGAGATGCGCCGGATTCCCTGCGGGCCAAACCGAGTTCCGGGGCGATAGGTCGTACCACTATCGTGGGGCACACCAACGATCGCCACATCATATTCCCCAACTTTTCGCACATCTTCTAAATAGGGTGCTTTTAGAAAGGTGTTGATGCCTGCGTAGTGAGGCAGTTCGCCTCGGGAAAAAGTTGGAATGGTGCGATCGCGAATACTCTCTGCCGCTTCCAACCCATATTCCAAGCCTTTCGATACTTCCTGCTGCCAACCTGTCAGCGGCAGCTGTTGCTCACGCTCTAGCGCTCGTTGCGCCTCAGGGCCAATGGAGCCTGGAGGCAAAAAGGAAGAAGGATCAACCATAAACCACACACAATAAAGAGCCGTGATATCTCAACTCGCAATACCACTAGCGAGAAAGCCCGAGAGATTGGGTTACACCTGTAACGCCATCTCCCGGGCTTTTATCCCGCCGTGAAACCACAAACCACTCATAACTGAGTTGACATTTGCAGTGAGCTTCTCTCGGACCAGACATTTAGACCAAAAACACGTGTGCGTCAATCGCCCAAACCGGAACCCTAGAAGCAAATTGATTGCTTTTGTTGGCATAACAGTAGCAAGAGGTTCAGAAGCAAAACGTATTGAAAGCTACAGTTTTACAGCAGCTCTTTTGAAGCAACCAGCAAAATTTATCAGGATTTTCAGCCAGCACCTCACAACAGCGATCGCCTCAATCTTGAGCATCAATTCCGATAGCAAAAATCTTTTCATTCTTGAATTTAGGTTTTCATGCAATCAGGTCTATTATTCACCCAAATTCACAACAACTAAATTCGTTCATAGTGGCGAAGCAATCTTTTTCAACTATCAAAATAAAAATCAAAAACCTTCTCTCATCAACTCGAATTTTCCAGTTTTTCGCTCAGCATTTGCCCATTTGGCAAATCATTAAGCAGGAATTTTTCTAAGCCGCAAAGTAAACGTTAGCCACCCAAAAAATATCGCTTGCTTCTATGAATCAGCTAGAAGCAGCGATCGCAATATCGCCCTGCCAGAGCAGCAAGACCTTGAAATACCAAGGTTGAAATTCTTTTAAGAGCCAGCAATAATTTGCCAAGCGTGACTCAAGCAATCTATAAACATCTAGAAGCAGCTATCGATATCCAATCCTTCATAAAATTCATCAACCCTACGAACCCAAACATGGTTCAGCAAGCAGAATCTTATATTAAAAACTCGATCACCTTAGGCCCAAGCGCCACGAAGCTCTAACGCAAAAAACTTTAGCTCATAATGCGATCAACATCGTATCGATACCATTTCTTGATCAAACCAACCCATCAATTTCTCAAAAATTAAAGTAGGGTCATTTTGTCTGCATTAATCCACTCAGTGCCCAACCCAGATTTCTCTTTACAAGTCAAGAAAACATTAAAAAGCTTCATATTCAGCTTTCAAAAGATTTAACATTGTCCCTCACTCTCAGACTTCCACACGATGATTTCGTTTCATTTGATACAAACAGAAAAGCCAAGACGGTAGACTGTTATGAATGTTGAAAGTCATACCTAAGACTAGCCTTGTCTTAGTTTTAGGCTTTTTGTAGTGCTGCGGCACACAGCCTTTCATCTGACTGGCTTGTCGCATAACTTTGTGCAGCTCTAAGAAGACATGCAATAGATTGCCGTATTTTGTATGTATTTATCTACAGCTCAGTTCTTGCTTTAAAGCTGAACTGTCCTATTGAGAAGACTGTCCAATTGGTCAGCTTTTCATGTACCCTTCTGAAACATCTAAGTCCTTCGATTTTGTGTTCACGTCTTCAAGAATGAGTAATCCAGCTATGCGCAAATTGAGTTCACTCCTGCTAGCGGCCACAATGTCCGTAGCTACTTTGACCGCCTGCTCGCCAGGTACAGACACAGCAGGTACAGGGGAGTCGGCAACGACAACCAGTAGCCGCCTCGATACGATCAAGTCGCGTGGCCGCTTGCTTTGTGGCGTAGAAGGCTCGATTCCTGGCTTCAGCTTTGTTGACTCCAGCGGTGTTTACTCTGGGCTCGATGTTGATGTGTGCCGCGCAGTTGCAGCAGCCGTCTTTGGGGAATCTGAAAATATTGACGACAAGATTGAGTACCGCAACCTAGACTCGACCGAGCGCTTTACGGCTTTGGCGGGTGGCGAGGTAGATATGCTGTCGCGCAACACAACGTGGACCAGCAGTCGAGATTCGGCAGGCGGCAATGCTCTTGAGTTTGCCCCCACCACTTTTTATGATGGCCAAGGCATGATGGTGACTGCGGCAAGCGGGGCGCAAGAGCTCACTGATTTAGCTGGTGTATCCATTTGTGTTGAAACGGGCACCACAACAGAACTCAACTTGGCTGACCGCATGCGAGAGCTCAATGTGCAATATACAGAGCTGAAGTTTCAAGATTCTGATGCAACCTATGCTGCTTATGCAGAAGGTCGTTGCGAGGCGGTGACCTCTGACCTATCGCAGCTTGCAGCTCGTCGTACAACGCTACCCAACCCCAGCGACCACGTGTTGCTAGACACTGTGATGTCTAAGGAGCCTCTAGGTCCTGCTACAGTCAACGGGGATTCTGCTTGGTTTGATGTTGTGAAATGGGTAACCTACGGGCTGATTCAAGCCGAAGAGTTTGCCATTACTCAAGAAGGGGTAGATGCCGCCCTGACGAGCGAAAACCCTGAAATTCGTCGCTTCCTAGGTGTGGAAGGCGATTTGGGAACTCAGTTGGGCTTGTCGAACGACTTTATGGTGCATGCGATCAAGGCTGTCGGAAATTACGGCGAAGTGTTTGAGCGCAATGTCGGAACTGAAACGCCTCTTGAGTTGGAGCGTGGCTTGAACTCGCTGTGGACGGAAGGCGGATTGATGTACTCGCCACCGTTCCGTTAATTCAAACAGGCAGGGATGCAGCATGAGTTGTATCCCTGCCTATTTTCTGGGGCTCTATTTTCAATTGATTTTTACAAAGATTTTGGTGGTTTTTCCCATCCGATACAGCCGCTCAACCAGTTGGTTGTGATTTATTTTTTGATGTTTGGCGTCTCTTGGTGTAGGTATGGCTAGACTTGGCGATCGCAACGAAGAGAAAATTCCGCTTTGGCGAGACGAACGCTTTATTAAAATTGCCTTTCAGCTGGCTGTTTTGGCGATCGTTTTGGTCATCGCCTTTGTGTTGTTTAACAACGCACTCACCGCTCTCAGGATACAAGGCAGACAGTTTAACTTCAATTTTTTGCGGAATGAGGCAGGCTTCAACATTGGCGAGAGCATTTTGCCCTACCAACCGCAAGATCGCTACTACTGGGCTTTGATCATTGGCTTGGTCAATACCTTTCGTGTTATTTTAGCGGGCTTTGTTCTGACCACAGTGGTTGGGGTCATTGCTGGAGTTGCAAGTTTTTCAAACAACTGGCTGCTTCGCAAAATCAGCTTGGTTTATGTGGAGCTGATCCGCAACACCCCGCTCCTCCTACAGCTATTTGTTTGGTACTTCGGGGTAATTTTGGCTTTGTCTGGTACTGGCGAAACCGCAACCCAACTGTTGAATGCGATTTACATTAGCAAACGGCAGGGTGGGGGCATTTTCATTCCATGGCCAGCCAGCACGCCCTTAACCTGGATCTCCTTTGGGCTCTTGATTGCATCAGCGATCGCAGCCTTTGTCATCTGGAAATGGCGAATCCGCATCATGGAGGAGCAGGGTGCATCTGGAAAACCTCAGGCGATCGCCCTGGCCATCATTGGCATCGTATCGCTGCTGCTGTTGTTGTTTGGGTTGAACTGGCAAGTTCCACAAGCTTCTGAAGTAGCCGGAGCAGTGACGGGTGGGCTGCGCATGTCGCTAGAGTATGCCGCTGTCCTGTTAGGGCTGGTCTTCTATACCGGAGCCTTCATTGCTGAAATCGTTCGGGCAGGGATTCAATCCGTGTCTAAAGGGCAATGGGAAGCCGGAAAAGCCCTGGGACTTCAGCAAGGTCTGCTAATGCGGCTCGTTGTATTTCCCCAGGCTTTGCGGGTGATTATTCCTTCGCTCAACAGCCAATATATGAACTTAGCCAAAAACTCTAGCTTGGCGCTGGCGATTGGTTACCCCGATGTTTACTCCACAGCCCAAACCACCTTCAACCAAACCGGCCGACCCCTCGAAGTCTTTATCATCATTGCGCTAACTTACTTAATCATTAACCTGATCATTTCAACGGTCATGAATACCCTCAACCAAGCAGTTCAGCTCAAAGAACGGTAGAAGGCTTCTCTCCAAGCGTTCCCTGCAATCTTCTCAATCTCCTGTAATTCACCGTTGCATGTGTCACCACCATGACTACAACGTTTCCTCCAGCCTCCACTCGCCCACCCGCCGCAACCGTTGGCCCTGTTGCGTGGATTCGCAAAAACCTATTCAACAGCTGGTTTAACACGATTCTGACCCTCATCTTGGTGTGGGTTTTGGGGACGGCTGCGGCACGAATGGTCAATTGGGCTACGACTGTCGCTCAATGGGAAGTCATTCCAGCCAATTTTCAGCTCTTTTTTGTCGGGCGCTACCCCGTCAACCAGTTTTGGCGATTGTGGCTTGTTCTAGGGCTTATCGTTGCGTTAGCAGGGCTCACCTGGGGCTTATTGGTTCGGACAGCATCAACTCTGTATGGCCGCAGGGTCCTGATTGGCATTGGTATCGCCGCTTTAATTGCCGTCCTCACTCCAACTCCTGTTGTTCCCTACCGCCTGCTGCTCATTAGCATGGTTGGCATTTTGGTTGCTACCGCATGGTTGGCTTGGAGCTTTGGAACTCGCATTCCGGCTGTGGGGAGTTGGCTAGCGTTGGCTTGGGCGATCGCCTTTCTCGTTGGGCTATGGCTCGTGGCAGGAGGCTTTGGTCTGCGTCCTATTTCAACCAGCAACTGGGGCGGCCTCTTGCTAACCGTATTTGTGGCAGTGTGCAGTATTGCGCTGTGTTTTCCCCTAGGGGTATTGCTGGCGCTGGGACGACAAAGCAGTCTGCCCATTCTGCGATGGCTTTCTATCATTTACATCGAGGTAATTCGAGGCATTCCGCTCATTGCCATCCTGTTTATCGGCCAAAACATGATTCCCTTGTTTTTGCCTCAGGGTTGGCGTCCGGATAACGTGATTCGAGCCATTATGGGACTCACGTTATTCAGTGCAGCGTATTTGGCCGAGAACGTGAGAGGAGGGCTTCAGTCCATTCCCCGTGGTCAAGGCGAAGCAGCTAGCGCCCTCGGCCTCAACCCGCTGCTCACTACCGGGTTAATCGTTCTGCCCCAAGCGCTCAAGGTTTCCATTCCAGCGATCGTTGGACAGTTCATTAGCTTATTTCAAGACACTACGCTGCTCTCGGTTGTAGGCATTGTCGAGCTGTTGGGTATTAGCCGCTCTATTTTGGCCAACCCCAACTTTATTGGTCGCTATTGGGAGGTGTACATCTTTATTGGAGCGATTTACTGGGTCTTTTGCTATGCCATGTCAGTTGCCAGCCGACGCATCGAACGGCAACTCCACACTGGAAATTAACGTTGATTTCTATGGTCTTGATAAGAACGCTGATGGCATGTTTAGAGCGGTCGGACTGGCAGATGGGGTGAAGGAATGCTGGTGATGTTTTTAACAAACCCAACCGCTGAAGTGATGTATTGTAATTTCAGTTTGAAGTTCAACCTTTTCGTGAGTGCCTTGGAGTCTTGATGCTTGAGAGCAGGCTTGCTACCGCTCAAGTGCCCAAATCGTAAAGCAGCAAGCGAAACGCTACATCGTCATGACATAGACATTCATGACATAGATACTTTCAAAAAGGAGTGTCCTTCAAACACGAGAGTGGCAAGACTTTGACTCGCCACATACATGGATATCGAGAACGGGATGCGGTCGTTGGGTTTAATGATTGGGTCAATCAGCGCTTAGTGGTTTTGTTTGCGGAGAAATTTTGGAAATGACACAGTTTCAAACCGACACGGCTCAGGCCAATCATAATGGGGTAGAACCCATGATTATTGCCGAGAATGTAGAAAAATGGTATGACAACAACTTTCACGTGTTGCGGGGGGTTAGCCTTACCGTCAATAAGGGTGAAGTGTTGGTTGTTATGGGGCCGTCTGGTTCTGGAAAGTCAACCTTCATCCGCACGTTCAATGCGCTGGAGTCTTATCAGAAGGGTTCTATCACCGTCGATGGGATTCACCTCAGCCACGATCTAAAAAATATTGACACCATCCGCCGAGAGGTTGGTATGGTGTTTCAGCAGTTCAACCTGTTCCCTCATCTGTCGGTGCTGCAAAATGTGATGCTGGCTCCCATTTGGGTGCGGCGCTGGCCTAAGGCTAAGGCCGAAGAAGTCGCCCTGCAACTGTTAGAGCGGGTTGGCATTTTGGAACAAGCCAAGAAGTTTCCAGGTCAGCTGTCTGGTGGGCAACAGCAACGGGTGGCGATCGCCCGTGCCCTGGCGATGCAGCCCAAAATTATGCTGTTTGATGAGCCCACCTCTGCCCTAGACCCCGAAATGGTACGGGAGGTGCTAGACGTGATGCGAACCTTAGCCCAATCGGGCATGACCATGGTTTGCGTTACCCATGAAGTGGGCTTTGCTCGGGAAGTGGCCGATCGCGTTGTGCTGATGGCCGATGGGCTGTTGGTGGAAGAAGCTACGCCCGAAGAGTTCTTCAATAACCCCAAAGAGGATCGCACTCAAAAGTTTCTGTCGCAAATTCTTTAGCGATCGCACCCCAGAAATTATGATGCTCGCAGTCCGAGCTGAGGGTGTCTCTTTAGAGTTCTTCTGTTGAGCCGCTCCAGCGGTGCAGCGGAACGCAATCAATCTCAAATTGGTCGAGCGATCGCGCAATCACAAAATCCACGAGATCTTCAATAGAGCGAGGCTGATGGTACCAAGCTGGGATTGCTGGCACAATACGTGCTCCAGCCTCAGCCAGCGTCGTCAGGTTGCGCAAGTGAATCAGGCTAAAGGGCGTTTCGCGTGGCACAAGCACGAGCTTGCGGCCCTCTTTGAGTTGAACGTCCGCTGCACGCTCCAACAAATCCGAGCTGAGACCGTTGGCCAACTTGCCAACCGTACTCATGCTACAGGGAATGATGATCATCCCCAACGTACGAAATGAGCCGCTAGCGATCGTTGCACCTACATTTCCCCAAGCATGGCATCGCAGTTTGCCGCCCGTTTCCACACGAGCCTGCTGTCGCCAAAATTGCTCTTGCTGTATCGGATCAACAGGCATCCGCATCTGATGCTCTGCCTGCCACACCATAAATGCCGCTTTCGACGCAACCACGTCAACGGTGTAACCCGCCTCTAGCAAAAACTTGAGCGTGCGCACAGCATAAATCAGCCCTGAGGCTCCAGTAATGCCCACAATCAGCGGTCGGTCTTGGGAATGAGATTGCACAATATTGCCTTGCGATCGCCTGATAATCACCCAAAGTTACGCAGCCTGTTTGCAATCCTGGAGAGCCCAGGTATATGCAAAATGAGAAGCCTACCGACCTCACCCAGCCCGCGTTTCAGCCTATCACTGCACGGCTCTGCCCTAGGGCAAACAGACTAATGATGAACTACGAAGGTATCCACCATTAGTCTGTCTTCATCTGTCACAGACCATGAGCAGCACTAGCGCCGAAAACAGCCTCTATTCATCATAGGCATTCGGACGATGTCCATTTTCGTCGCCAGCTTCGGCATCAACCTCACCCGGTACAAAATCATCATCATCATCGGTCGCTTCGCTACCACCCCCGACAGCTACGAGATCAATCTGCTGGCGATAGTAGTCCACGCTCTTAACCTGCACTTCAACGCGATCGCCCAGGCGGAACTGCTTGCGGTTTTTGCGGCCCACCAGCTTTTGCTGGCGCGAGCGATATTCGTACCAGTCATCCTTGAGCGAACTCACATGCACCAGGCCTTCAACCAGCAGCTCTTCAATCTCCACAAAAAAGCCATAGGACTGCACGCCAGTAATAATGCCGTGGAACACCTCACCCGTTCGAGCCTGCATGAACTCGGCCTTCTTCAGCCCTTCCAGGTCATCTTCAGCCTCTTGTGCCAATTTTTCGCGTTCGGTTAAATGCGTGACAACGCTGTCGAAATACTCCTCCAGCTCTGCATGCATTTCGGTCGGCAGCACATTCCAGCCAACCGCACCGTGCGAAGCACTACTGCGCAGTTCGACCCGTTCTTTAGACCGAGTAGTGCGGCGATCGCGCCCATGTTCAAACAGGGCATGTAGCACGCGATGCATCAGCAGATCGGGATAGCGGCGCAGCGGCGAGGAAAAGTGAGTATAGCCCTGGTCTAACGCCAACCCAAAGTGAGCACCAGGAGTGGTGCTGTACACTGCAGGCTTCAAAGTTTCCAGCAGCAGATACGTTAACACCCGCTCCGACTGCGACTCAGCAAAGGACTGGGTGAGATGCTGATAATCTCGAGGATGCACCTCATCCTCTTGCTCGGGCTGATAGTCAATTCCCATATTGGCGACCAGCTTGACCAGTTCTTGCATATCGCTCGGATCGGGCGAGCGGTGCAATCGATAAATGGCGGGCAGTTGCAACGCCATCAAATGCTCGGCAACGAGCTGATTGGCCAACAGCATCAGCTCCGTCACAATCGCTCGCGCGGGCAGCAGCGACGACACCACCATCGCCCCTAATTCGCCCTCATCATCGTATTGGAATTTGTTTGAAAGAAACTTGCCTAGTTCTGGGTTGTGCTCTTCTGGAAAGATACTTTCCGGCAGGTTCAAGTCGAAGGCACCCCGACGTTGCCGCTGAGTCCGTACCGCTTGAGTTACGCTGTACAGCTGATCCACCAGCTCAAACACAGGCGACAGTTCAGAAAGCGTGTCCAGTGGAGGCAGGGGATAGGGCGACTCGGCCAACGTATCGGGCTGATGCCGCTGCAAAACCGCCTGGGCCTGCTGGTAATCTAGATGGTGATCAACCTGAATCACACTAGGTTCAATCTCGTAGAACAAGACTTCGCCTTCCGAGGTGAGCGTTACCAGCACCGAGATGGCTAGACGGTCTTCTCCAGGCAGCAGCGAGCAAATGCGGTGCACCTGCTCTGGCAGCATGGGAATCACCACTTCACCCAAAAAGATAGACGTGCTGCGCTTCTGGGCTTCAACATCAATTGGCGATCGCGCAGGCACATAGTACGAGACATCCGCGATATGAATCCCTAACCGCCACTCACCATCATCTAGCGGCTCTAGGCTAAGGGCATCGTCAATAGCAGAGCTGTGGGGGTGCGGTGGGCCATCAATGGTAATGGTCGGCACATCCCGCAAATCGAGCCGCTTCTTGAGATCGGTTTTTCGTAGCTTGGCCGGTAGAGCCTTGGCGGCTTCCACTACGGCATCGGGGAAGTGGCGCGGCAAATCGTGCTTACAGCACACAATATCAATGTCCGATGCAGCTTGGGCATCGCTTCCCAAAATTTGGGCCACGCGCCCTAGGGGCAAATGCTGACCCAAAGGATAGCGCACAATTTCCACATGCACGAGTTGGTCAAGCGCTTCATTGAGGGGAGGATCTTCACTAGGTGCCAGCTGAAGTTCAAACAAGAGGCGATCATCCAACGGCACAGCACGAAACTCATGCTCTTCGGTTTCCTTCACCCGGGCTAAAACGGAGTTGTTGGCCCGCTCCAAAATGAGGCGCACTTCCCCTTCGGGGCTCCGCCGCCGACTGCCTTCTTTGGTGACTCGCACCAACACTCGATCGCCATTCCAGGCCGTGTTGAGCTGGCTTTCGCGGATGTAGATATCTTCCGAACCTTCCACATCTTGAATGGCAAAACAAAAGCCCTTACTGGAGCAGCGCAGCTTTCCTTCTACCACATCATCTTCAAACACCCGACGATATTTGCCCCGCTCCTTTACCAACAAGCCGATGCGTTCCAACGCATCCAGGGCAATTTGCAATCGCTTTAGATTATCGTCGTCTTCGCAGTTCAGCTTTTTCTCAAGTGCTTTGGGGGCAACGAGTTTGTCATCTGGAAAGTTTGCCAGCAGCGTTGCAATTGAAAAGTTCATGCAGCGAGTGTTCCCTTAGTAATGATCGGAGGAGTCCGACTCTCACCTGCGATGCGCCTCTCTGTGCGCAGTGCGATCGCCAGATCATTCCCGAGCTGTGCGTGCTGCATGGTTGAGTTGGCAAATTCATCCGAGAGAACGTGCCAGACTCCGTGACTTCCTTAGGTTGACTCTCACTTTTCCAGGGAGCTGTTCGGCCTGCGACGCGAACCAAACCTTCCCCCAAAGCTCATGCTGTCTCTACCACGGTATGTATCAGAGCGATCGCATTTGCCAGCTTAAACCACCAAGTCAGCCACACCACCTCACGCATTTTGCTTGAGCCAGAGAATGAAATAACTAAGTGCATTGCGCCTGTCACAACACAACAGATTCACAACGCAACAAGTTCATCAGAGCCGGTAGCAACAACCTGTGAGCTGTTTAGCCGTGTTCAATCTACAAACATAATGCTTTTTTTAGCTTATGCATTACTATTTGCAAATTTCCCACCCTATTTATAGTTTCCTACTGTATGTAAAAATGTCAAATTTTACAGGATAAATTGGTTTTTGGAGGGGTTCCCTGAAAAAAATTCTCCGGCGTCACAGCGGGAATCCACCCCGAACATTGGCTGAGCCAACGTGAACCGCATCGCCCTGATTTTTCCCATTCCCACAGCGCAACCAGGCGATCGCTAGCGTTTCCCCGTCACAATATAGGCCACCCGCTTGCCAATATTGGTTGCATGATCCGCCATGCGCTCTAGATAGCGAATCGCTAACACCATGAGCACAATGGGTTCAATCGGCCCCTGCACATTAGTTTGCTGTGCTAGCAAGTTATAGACCTCTTCGTAATCGGTATCAACTGCGTCGTCTCGAATTTTGACATCGAGCCCAGATTCCGCATCCAAATCGGCCAACGCTGCCAGGCTCATTGCCAACATGGCGCGGCACCGATCCGACATAATTTGGATGCGAGCCATGCAGGGATGAGGAGGATAGGGAAAGAGCTTAATCGCGACCTCGCCTAAATCTTGCGCGTAATCGCCAATGCGCTCGATATCGCGCACCAGCTGCATGATGGCGCTCAGCAATCGCAAGTCACGGGTTACCGGAGCCTGCAACGCCATTAGGTTGACGCACTCCATCTCGATCTGCCGATAGAGTTGATCGACCTGCTTGTCTTGAATGGCAATTTGCTTTGCGGCCTCTAGATCTCGATCAAAAAGGGCTCGACGGGCTAATAAAAAAGAATTTTCAACGAGAGCACCCATGCGCAACACATCACGCTGCACGCTTCTCAGCTGCCGTTCAAAGTGGATGCGGGTAGTTTTAGAAACGTCCAAGGCTTGTTTTCTCAACAATTAAGATTTGATGAGGTTTCTGACCAATTCAGAAGATATGTATTCAACACAGTATAACGAGCAATTTCCTGGAAACAGGTTAAGGCACCTTCCTGAAAACCGTAAGGTTTGGCTATTACGCTGGCTGGGTTAAGGGCGATCGCGTGATGCAACGCCTGATTTGCCGCAGCTAACCATCCATCCGTACTCAAATTTCAGCCCAGGTGGGTTCTAAAATTCTGTCTTTAGGCTGACTGGCAGCGGGTTATTTGCTGGACTCGATCGCAACAATCGCCCGACCAGTTGGTTTAGAAACTCGCCCGCATGGCTAGCGCGCGATCGCCCTTTAATACGATACTCATGGAAATTCTTGGTGCTGGTTCCTGGTTCCAATCGGCGTATTTTTTG
Source organism: Leptolyngbya sp. AN02str (assembly GCF_050565595.1). Lineage (NCBI taxonomy): Bacteria > Bacillati > Cyanobacteriota > Cyanophyceae > Leptolyngbyales > Leptolyngbyaceae > Leptolyngbya > Leptolyngbya sp. AN02str. The sequence goes on from NZ_JBNXVR010000002.1 coordinate 178,649, forward strand.
AATAGGATTTTTTTGCAGAATGGCTATGAGCACAACTCCTTCCACCTCTTTGGCCGCTTCGGATGTGGCAACGACCCGTGATTGGTCGGCATTGCTGCAACAGCTTATTGATGGACAATCGCTTGATGCCCAACAGGCCGCCGAGTTGATGCAGGGGTGGCTCTCGGAGGCGATCGCCCCGGAAATGTCAGGAGCCATTTTGGCCGCATTGCAAGCCAAGGGAGTGTCTGCCGAAGAGTTGGCGGGCATGGCTCAGGTTTTGCAATCCCAATCGCTGGGCAGTACCTTGGATGTAGGCGCGTTGCCCAGCCCACGCATCGATACCTGCGGCACCGGAGGCGATGGCGCATCCACCTTTAATATTTCGACCTGTGTGGCTTTTGTTGCGGCGGCGGCGGGCATTGCCGTAGCCAAACATGGCAATCGCTCTGCCTCCAGCAAAGTGGGCTCGGCAGATGTACTAGAAGCATTGGGAATTCACCTCACCGCGCCAACCGAACAGGTCTATGCGGCATTACCCGAAGTTGGCATTACGTTTCTGTTTGCGCCGGGTTGGCATCCAGCCATGAAAGCCGTTGGGCCGATTCGTCGCAGCCTCAAGGTGCGCACCGTGTTTAACCTGTTGGGGCCGCTGGTCAACCCGCTAAGCCCCACAGGACAGGTGATTGGCGTGTTTAACCCCGCGCTGGTCGATACGATGGGTGAGGCGTTGCGTCTACTGGGGCGCGATGAGGCGATGGTGATCCACGGGTTGGAAAAGCTAGACGAGGCAGGTTTGGCCGATGGCACGGTGATGTCGGTGGTGTCGAATGGAACGGTGCGATCGCACACCATCCATCCCGAAGCGCTAGGGCTAACGTCAGCCCCCACCGCAGCTCTACGCGGCGGCGAAGTAGCCGAAAACGTGGAGATTTTGAAGGCCGTGCTGCAAGGTGGCGGCACCCAGGCTCAGCAAGATGCCGTTGCCCTCAATGCGGCATTGGCACTCATCGTCGGCAACCTGATTCCTCCCCAGGCAGATCTAGAAGGGAGCATTCGCCAAGGCATTGACCAAGCTCGCGACATCCTCAAGAATGGAGCCGCTTGGGACAAAGTGGAAGCCCTTGCAGCCTTTTTGAAAAGCTAGATTTTGAGAACAGGCTTTGAAAAGCTAGCTTCCAAAACCTAAGTTTCCGCCACTCGCCTGAATAGACCTTCTGCCCACATGGTGTTTTGAAGCATGAGTCCTTGCACGGCGGTGCCGCGCAAGGACTCATGCAGGAGATCTCATGACCATGAAGCATCGCTCAGCGCTGACATGCGACGCTTCATGCCTCTGGCACGTTCAAACGTCATTGTGCAGGAGAGTTGGTAAACAGCGGGTTTAGGAACGGGGCTGAAACACCACTTCGTTTTGCCGAATGGTGACATCAAAGTTGCCAAAAAAGTCGTGCCCCAACAAGCCAATGGTGAGTTCTGGGCCAGCGATCGCCACAAGTACATTGCGAGCCACCATTCCCCCCGCTTCCATGGTATCGACATAGCCCAAAGGCACGGAAATATTGCGAGCGCTGGCGGTGTCAACACTGGCTTGCCCCACAGGAACCACCCCCAGAGCTGAAGCCATTTCCTGGGTGACTAAGGTACCACTAGCTCCCGTATCCACAATCATGTCGAACTGTTGATTGCCGTTGAAAGTAACGGTAATGACTGGAGTACCCGAGGCCCGTCGCACAATGGGCACCCGAAACCCCAAAGCAGAACCCATCGGTTGAGCAGCCACGGCCACCGATGGTGCCGGAGCCATCTGCACCGCTGGAGCTGGAGCCGGGGGGGCGATCGCACGCTGGGTGGGCACCGTTAACACCACCGACGGATCGGGAGCTTGGCGGCTGGCCTGTTGTTGGGCGATCGCCAAATTTCTCTGATATTCCTTCAGCTTGGTCTGAGCTTTGGCATAATCCGCATTAGACGATGGGATCGTCCGTAGCACATCAATAGCCTGACGCCAGCGATTCACCACCAGTCGCCAGTCATCCTGTGACTGCGCCACCTGGCCCAACCCAGACGCATCTGCGCCCCTCTCCAGGGCCGTCAAATACGGATTGGGAGCAGGCGGAGCCGACACCACTGCATCGGAAACCACGGTTGGAGCTGAAACACTGGCCTCAACCGTTGCCGAGGGCACAGCTGAGGGCTCTACATTGGAGGATGATGGGACAGAAGTACAGGCCGTAGCAACTGCCGCCACCGTTCCCAACAGCAGCGCCGCTAAACCAGGGTGGTGACAGGGCTTATCCATCTTGAATTCATTGGGAAGAGTCTTACTATAATTCCCAATCCCCATTAAAGTATTATCGCTAGCAAATTCTACATTCCATCGAGACTTATTGAGGATAGTCATGACCCCTTCTTCTGCTCAGCCGGCTCTGCTTGTTTTGGCGGATGGCACCGCTTACCGAGGTTGGTCATTTGGTGCGTTGGGCACGGCCATTGGTGAAGTGGTGTTTAACACGGGCATGACAGGCTACCAGGAAGTGCTCACCGATCCTAGCTATCGCGGGCAAATTGTGACCTTTACGTATCCTGAGTTGGGCAATACAGGAGTAAACCCCAACGATGAAGAATCGGAGCGGCCTCAGGTGATGGGAGCGATCGCCCGCAACATTTGCGAACGGCCCAGCAACTGGCGCTCCACCCAATCTCTGCCCGACTACCTTAAGCAGCACAACATTCCTGGCATCTACGGCATCGATACGCGGGCGCTCACCCGCAAAATTCGCTCTACTGGAGCTATGAACGGAGCCATTTCCACCGACATTCTGGATCCGGCAGAACTGCTGATGAGAGTTCAAGCTGCGCCCAGCATGGCCGGATTGAATCTGGTCAAAGACGTGACCACCCGCAGCATTTACGAATGGTCGGAACCGACTGACCATATTTGGGAATTTAGCCCAGGTGCCAGCACCAACGGCAAGCCGCTCACGGTGGTAGCAGTAGACTTTGGAGTGAAGCGCAACATTTTGCGGCGGTTAGCCAGCTACGGTTGCCGCGTGGTTGTGGTTCCTGCCAATACGCCGCCCGAAACCATTTTGAGCTACGATCCCGACGGCATTTTTCTGTCCAATGGGCCTGGCGATCCCTCTGCCGTGACCGAAGGCATCGAAACCGTAAAATCCTTGCTGGGTGCCCAAAAGCCCATGTTTGGCATTTGCATGGGGCATCAAATTTTGGGTCTGTCGCTGGGCGGGGAAAGCTTTAAGCTCAAGTTTGGCCATCGCGGCCTGAATCAGCCCTGTGGCCTCAAGCAAAAGATTGAGATTACCAGCCAAAACCACGGATTTGCGATCGCCGCTGAGTCCTTGCCCGAAGCCGATGTCGAAATTACCCACCTCAACCTGAACGATCGCACCGTTGCGGGATTGCGGCACAAGACATTGCCCATGTTCTCAGTGCAGTATCACCCCGAAGCCAGCCCCGGCCCTCACGATGCCGATTATTTGTTTGAACAGTTTGTGAAAACCATGCGGAAACATCGGGCAGAGAGCGCTCCCCGCTAGATTCTTGCTGGGCCGTTCTTCCCTTAGCTTTCGCCCAACGTGGCCGATGCCACGGCACAGGAGTTGATACACTACAGGTCTACGGCTTCTCTTTGCGAAATGTGGAGGCGTGTGCCTGATGAGACTGCTACTGCTGCTTGCCGCCCTGGTGGTGCTGGCGATTGTAATGCTGCAAAACAGTTCACCTGCGATCGCGCTGGTGTTCTTTGGGGTGACGACTCCGGCGCTGCCGTTGGCCCTGTGGGTCATTGGAGCGATCGCCGCTGGAGCCATCACCACCATCGTGCTGGCGGCATTGATGGGCCTGTCCACCCGAGTCACCGTCTCGCGATCGCGTCGCAGTCGGGGCCGTCGCCTGGGTGAGCGGGCTCAAGGGCCGTCGGGCGCTCCCTGGAATCCACCCGACTGGACCCGAGTGGATGAGTCGGCAAAGCCAGAACCGCGCGATCGCAAACGAGCCAGCCAATCTTCCAGTCGCGATGACTGGGATCAACCCATGGTGGACGATTGGGATGAATGGGCATCGGGCACTTCGGCTGCGCGTTCTCACTCATCCGCCCCCTTTCCAGATGCAGCCCCAATCCCAGATGCCCCATCGCGCGATCGCACGGCACGCCCTTGGGCCGAAGAGACGTACGAGTCTGCGGCCTATGCCGAAGCCCCCTCTTATCAAGACAAAGAAATTTGGGATGAGTGGGCCGAAGAGGAAGAACTGATTGATGTGGACTACGAAGTCACCCCATCCCAAGCAGCCTCTAGCAAACCCTCAGCCTCCCGATCCCAGCCTTCTCGCCCACCCGCTGAGCCCGAAGCGCCACCGCGCAAAATTGTCGAAATTCAGCGGCAGCCCGAATCGAAATCCTCAACAGGTACGATTTACTCCTTTAGCTACCGCCGCGACCCCCTCAGCAAAGACGACACCAATCCTCCTCCGCGATCGCCCAGCCCGCCACCCAGTTCGGCAGAGTCCGCCACTTCGCCAAATGGTTCCCCCAGCGCTGATTCTCTCAATCGCCCAGCACGTGACTCGGCAAAACCAACCTCTAAAATAGAGGAAGAGCCCATTCGGGTCATCATTCCACCCTATAACCAGGTACCCAGCTCAACCACTGCTCAACCCCAGGAGACCCCAAGCGATCGCGACGACGATATCTTTTCTGCCACCGATCTATTGGATGAAATGCCCTTTGAGCCATCCGTCGCATCGAACAATGTCGCATCGAACAATGTCGCATCGAACAATCTGGACATGCTGACAGATGAGACCAGCGACCCATCGCCGTTTCAATTTGACGATAGGTTTGAGGAGCCAGAGGTTTGGGATGACTGGGAAGAGGATGACTCAACCGATGAGGCAACCCCACACAACTCGCCCAAAGACAACCCGCCCTTACGGTTTTAGGGAATCTTGAGGCTAAGCCATCCTTCAGGCTCAAAACCTCTGTTTGATATTCAACATAATGCAGATTTCAATTTTGGTATGACGAACGAGCAAGCCACTCCAGCGATCGCCAACTCTCTTAAGGGTGTGAATGTATACCTAGTGGGACTCATGGGATCGGGCAAAACCACAATTGGGAAGGTACTCGCCAAAAAGCTGAACTATCGCTTTATTGACACCGATGCCATGGTGGAACTGGTGGCGCAGCGTTCGATCGCTGAACTGTTTGCCACCGAAGGCGAAGCGGCATTCCGCCAGCTCGAAACTCAGGTTTTGGCAGAACTGTCGGCCTATCCTCGCAGTGCGATCGCCACAGGTGGGGGCATTGTGCTCAGCCGAGACAACTGGAGCTATCTGCATCATGGGCTGGTGGTTTGGCTAGATGTGCCTATCGACTCGCTATACCGACGTTTGCAAAACGATACCAAACGCCCACTACTCCAACACGATAATCCCAAACAGCGCCTACAGGACTTGCTCGATGAGCGGCGATCGCTTTACGCCCAGGCCGATGTTCGGGTATTGCTGCAAGGGGATGAACCTCCAAGCCAAGTGGGCGATCGCGTCTTGGAAGAAATTCAAAAAGTTCTAAAACCAGAACTCAACGCGGCATCCGAACATAATTAATCTCCCACCGCACCTCACTGAGCAGCCAAACTCAACCCCGTCCGCTTCAGTTCGGAAATTACATCGTGGAACCCGAACCATGCTTATGGGTCAACTCTCCATAATCAGATCAGCAGCAAATTAAGTCGTCTGATGGCATTGAACAGAGTTGGATATGTTGGTTGACGTTTTGTGTCGTCTCTCGCTAGCCGCGATCGCTCGATTGCCCCTTCGCCCATCAGGGAATCGGTAAGGGAATCGGAAAATCCGTGTCAAGCAAGGCTTTTGACAGGGAAACAGGCGATTGCAACAGCGCAGCATCCGAGAGACGGCACTTCTTTTTGTGAGGTAAAGCCCACCATGAGTTCGTTACTTTTTGATGAGATTCCAAACAAAATCGGAAGATTGAAAATCATCTGCTAAGATCACCCTTCTGGATGAATCCCCCACCTTTACTGAAGATTAATCTTGTATTACTATCATTAGTAGAGCAAACTCATAACGACTTCGGGTTTTCAAGATTCATCTATCCACACCATGGCCTGATTGCCGTATTCGAGTTTTGGGATTTGCTCCGTAAGCCTTCGATGTTTTATCTCCCGTCATCGAGTTTCCATACACCCCTCGCTAAACAGCATGGTTTAGGTTTCGCAGTGTTGGCATTTCTACCCCTTTAGGTTTTTGTATCGCTACAGTTCATTCTCCGAATCTCATTCTTTTCTTAGTCTTTGCTATTGCAGTGTTTCCTTCGCTTTTAGCTATGAGCAGAAGGATCGCTTGTCTATTCCCTGTTCGATCAAGTTTCTTTTCAATGGAGTCATCACGCAACCATGGCAACTGCAAACACCGCCAAAACCACCGCTAAAACTGCCAAGCCGCTATTCACGGTAGACATGGTGCGCACCTATCTGCACGAGATTGGTCGTGTTCCTCTGTTGACTCATGAACAAGAAATTGTTTACGGCAAGCAAGTGCAGCAAATGATGAATGTGCTGGATTTGAGCGAGCGCCTTGCTGCCAAGTTAGACCGTGAGCCAACCGACGCCGAGTTGATGGAAGAAGCCAAGTTAACCGAGGCCGAATTCAACAAGATCATGCGCGATGGCAAGCGGGCTAAGCAAAAAATGATCGAGGCGAACCTGCGTCTTGTGGTGGCGATCGCCAAAAAGTACCAGAAGCGTAATCTTGAGTTTCTAGATTTGATTCAGGAAGGTACGCTGGGCTTGGAGCGTGGTGTTGAAAAGTTTGATCCCACGCGGGGTTACAAATTCTCTACCTATGCGTACTGGTGGATTCGTCAGGCCATCACGCGGGCGATCGCCCAGCAGGCTCGAACCATCCGCCTACCCATCCACATAACCGAAAAACTGAACAAAATCAAGAAAATTCAGCGTGAGCTAGCTCAAAACTTGGGTCGCAGCCCTAGCCCTGCCGAAATTGCCGAAGCGCTAGAGCTAGAGCCCGCCGAAATTCGAGACTTCTTGTTGATGGCACGTCAGCCTGTATCGCTCGACCTTAAAGTAGGCGACAACCAAGATACTGAGCTGCAAGATCTACTGGAAGATGAAACCGCATCCCCCGAAAACTACACCGTCCATGAATCGCTCCGGCAGGATATTCAGGGCATGCTGGCGGAGTTGACTCCTCAGCAACGCGAAGTGCTAGTTTTGCGCTTTGGGCTTGAAGATGGCAACGAACTCTCGCTTGCCAAGGTGGGGCAACGCATGAATATTAGCCGAGAGCGGGTACGCCAGCTTGAGCGTCAAGCGCTGGATCATCTTCGCCGCCGTAAGGCAAATGTGAAGGGCTATCTGGCGAGCTAGTAGATTCTCTGCCATGGGAGTTGCGTGTTTGCAATCATTCGCAACCTAACTCCGCAGCACACGTTCAGATAACCCCATCCTCCTAGATCAAACTCGTGCAAATCCCACAGGGTTCGCACGAGTTTTTTTGGATGATCTGGTACTGAGGGTTCTGCGGAGACTATTGAGCGATCGCCTCGCCAGCCATAGACCAATCCAGATCCACGATTCCACCACAATCTTGGACTTCTTCTATCGCAATCGCCATCTCAATTCAAGGAGTCAGTTTTAGGGGCAACAAGGCCGACCTCGAAGCTATCGCTGTCTTCACTCTGTTGGCGACAGCCCTAATATGAACGATCCTCCCAAAGCACGGCGATGAATCGCTTTTGATGCAGCCGATTGCTTTGCAGATGGAAAGGTGGATCGGCTTAATGCCCGACAGAACGTGATCCCAAGCGTTCTGAGTTACATTCTTCACTCCATCATTCATCGTATCCAACATCAATCCAAGATGAATCCGACATCAATTCGTAAATAATTCTTACGGCATTGTTGCATTCACCCCATTTTGAGTAGACAAAAAGGCTGTTGATGCCCTTGTAAGTTGCACACAGCCTTGAGTTGATGTTCGGCTGACTCCGCATTAATACGGAAAGCGTAACGATTTGCTGACAATTGCCGAGCCAGTTAAAGAACTGTCCCTTCTTTCGATAGAAGACACCAGCTCTGTGGCTGAATAGAGTAGAGATAACGATGTGAAGAAGCTGCTGAGTAAATACTTTGTTTCTTTTATAAGTTACTTAGTTTTTTTACTTACTCTGACGAGGAGATAGCAATTCAACCACGCATCTTAAACATTTGTGTTCCCACTGGCTAGTTCTGACGTAGATCACAGCGATCGCCAGCAAAATCAGAAACAATTCAAATTCAGATGAATAGTTTTCTGGAATTCCATCAGGTCACGTTGTAGCTCTCAAAAGAAGGTACACAGTATATCTGTTCAGTCTGGCAACAAAGATGCGATCGCTTTTTGCCAAACACCTCAAGAGTTGTAACGCCAGCTATTCCAGGTTACCCAGACCACCTAAACTCAGCAGTATAGGAACTCTAGGAACCTCACATTATTGAAGATTATTTGTAAGACACAGGGGAGGTCGAAGTGCTCAATATGTTTAACCGTAACGCCCAGCAAAAGCACCTATTGAATCGACTAGAAAAACCTCTTACTGCTGCCTTATTATCCACGGCTTTTGTTGCAACTGGTTTGGCACAAGTCGGCGTAGCTGCTGTTGAAGCATTCAGTGATATGAAAGTTGCTGCTGCTCCTACAGGGCTATCGATTAGCCAGCGTATGCCCAACGGTGTTTATGTGTATGGTCAAGTTCCCGAAGCTGAGCAAATTGGCGCAGCCTATATGGTATTTTCCGTTCAGGATGATGACGTAGTTGGCGCATTTTATATGCCTCAATCATCCTTTGACTGCTTCTATGGAGAAGTGCAGCAGCAGCAACTTGCTCTGAATATCATTGACTCCTACGCCCAAGATGTTTATCCCTATGCGGTTGCGGTTGCGCCAAGTGGCAATGTTGCTGCCAATGGTGACGATGCAACAGTTCCCATGACCTTAGAGGGATTTCACCGCTTAGAAGAAGTGACTGAGAACGATCAGCGCATTCTGGGTATGTGCCAGAGTGATGTTCAAAGCCTGAATTAACGCTTGAGTTCTTACAATTCAGCGTTGACCGTGTTCTCCTATTGCCAACGAATTGTCATTGCTCTCTAGATTCTGAAAGCAGATCCTGTTGCGGGGTCTGCTTTTTTTGGAAGATTCTCGATCTGGGTGTTTTCGGCTTATCTGGGCAGGCCGCCATCTTAAAAGTCTGTGCCGCCTGAAAGTTTGTGCCGCCTGCACTGTGGGCGACACAAACTTTTAGGATTAGGACTTACGCATGTTGTACGAAAAACCAGGGGGTTGAATGATTTTTGGAGCGCTAAGCGCTCCAAAAATCATTCAACTGCGTAAGTCTTGAGGATCTGGTCTTTCATCATGTCAAGGTACTTAGAATTATTGACGTTAACTCGCGCAAACGCGCTCAGTCGTCGCGGGCAATGGTAATGATGTTTTCGGTGACTTGTTCAAATGTGTCGTCGTGGCTAATGACAAAAACTTGACGGAATGAGCGGATATTGGCGATCGCCTCGGCCAAGCTTTGCCGTCGCTGCCGATCCATGTTGGTAGTAGGTTCATCGAAAAAGGCCACATCCACATCCGCCAACACTCGCAGCAGGGCAAGCCGTACTGCCAGCGCCGCACACATTTGCTCTCCCCCCGAAAGGTTAATAAATCGACGCTTATTCGCTCCCTCGCTAACAATCACCTCATAATCGCGTGTCCATTCCAGCGCCAAGTTAGGCCGATTCATCAACTCACGAAAGAGGCGATCCGCCTCTTTAGAGATGGTCGTGAGATAGCGCTCGGTAATGCGAGGGCCGGCTTCTTTGTAGGCTTTGCGGGAGAAGGCAATAAACTTACGCACCTTGTCGCGCTGTTTAAGGTCTACCTTGGCGTGATCGCGCTTTTCTGTCACGTTTTGCATCGCTTTGAGCTGCTGCTCCAATTCTTGAAGGAGCTTTTGCTGTTGGGGCAACGCCCCAGTAATGCGGTCGGTTTGACGTTGCTGCTCCGTATAGGTGGCATCGAGTTGCGCCCACTGTTGGGGATCATAGGATTTCAGCAAGTGCTGACGAGTCGTTTCCAATTCGGCCTCGCTCGTTTTTAGGCGATGGAGTTGGGCGATCGCCTGCTGTAGTTCCGCCTCTAAGGTGGACTGCTGCTGCGCAGCCTGCTGGTGCTGCACATAGGCCACGTAGCCCGGTTGCAGTTGCTGCTGTACTTGCTGCTGCTGGTCAAGTTGGTCATCTAGCTCTGCATATTCGGCTAACTGTTCTGCTAATTGAGCAATTGCCTGTTCCAGCTCCGTTTGAACCTGGTGCGCTTGGGCCAGGGTTGCTTTTAACGGTTCTAACTGCTGTAGCTCACGCTCTAGCAAGTGGCATCGACTGCGGGGATCTCCAAGTTGAGCGATCGCATCCATGTACTGTGCCTGCTGAGCTAGCAAATCGGGCTCCTGCGCCAAGCCAGCCTGCAACCCATCTAACTGCGCTTGCACCTGAGTTTGCTCCTCGCTGAGCGCCTGACCTCGGGCGATCGCTGCATCGAGCTGGCGATAGTCGGCCTGGTGGCGATATAGCTCTTCCAAGCGATGGCGCACCTGCTGCATCTGCTGTTGCAACTTATCAACCGATGTTTGCTCCGACAAATCGGTCAAAATCTGCGCCAGAGCATGCAGCAGATTGGTATTGAGCTGCACACCCGCTTGCAGGGTCACCAAAATTGGCTCAAAGGCATCTGTCGTCAGCCCGGGAACCGCTTGCTGAATTTGCTGTAAGGTCGCCAACGCCATGTGCACGTCTTGCTGATGGCGATCGCGCCATTGACCGCCCACATCAACCAAATACTGTAGCTCTGCCTCAAACTGTTTGGCCGCCTCGACTCGACTCAGCTGAATTTGCAAGCGATCGCGCTGGTGTTCTACGTGGGGTAGTTGTGCCACCTCATCGGCCAGCGATTGCAGACGCCGCACCGTTTGGTGAGCCTGCTCCATATCTTGATGCAGTTTGGTGAGCTGTTTGGTAAAGGCTTGAGCCTCTAGCTTTTGCGTTTGCACCTGCTGCAAGCGCTGAGCCAAGTCCGCCTGCTGCCGCTCCAGTGCAATTTGCTGCTGCACCATCGGCTGAAGCTGCGCTACCTCTGCAGCAGATTTTTCCAAGCTTTCCCGTTGCAGCACCAGGCGCGTCATAGACTGCTGATGCTGAGCCAGCGATCGCTGTTTTGTATCGAGCTGGGTGCGAAGCTGCTGTCGAGCTTTTTGCTGCTGCTGCAACTCGCGCAGGGTTGCTTCAAGCTGGAGATAGTGCTGATAGGTTGCAGCATGGGCCTGACAAATTGTGGCTGCCTGGGTCGCTTGCTCGACCCGTTGCTGCAATTGAGCGATCGCCTGCTGCTGGGCATCTCGCTGGGTTACCACCGTTTGCAGTTCAGTTTCGCATTGCTGAACCTGCTGGGCGATCGCCATCCACTGCTCTTTTTCGGCCTGAAGTTTCGCCAGTGTTTGCTCCAAGGCTTTCAACTGCGCTTCATCGCGGGCAATTTCTTGCTGCATCGCTGCATATCGCTGTTGCAACGGCTCCAATCCCAACAGCTCTTCTTCACAGTTCTTAATTGTTTCTTCTAGCCGTTCCACCTGAGCTTTTGCGTAGCGTTCTAGCGAGAGTAAATCTTGATTCGCTTTTTTGTATTCTTCAACTTTGAGAACCGCGTCAAAAACCTTTTTGCGATCTTCTGGAGTCTTTAAAAAATCAGCCGTGAAGGTCCCTTGCGGCACACCAATTGTGTTGGCAAACAACTTAGCCAAATCGGTTCCAGGCATCACGCCTAAGTGCTGCCGCAGCCAGGGCATGACTTCATCTTCAATATGCTTGTAGTCCAACCGCTGACCTAGTTGCGGATCGTACAGGGTATAGCCACGGGAGGTGCAGCGCTGCACTTCGTAGGTGCGTCCATCGTGGTTGGAAACAAAGGCAATCGTCGCCTGAGCACTACCTGCTCCGTTGCGGATCAGATCCTCAACTTTATAGCCGCCTCGGTAGTTAAATAAGGTCCAGGCGATCGCTTCCAGAATGCTCGTCTTTCCGGCACCGTTCTCGCCACAAATCGCATTCGTTCCCACCTGAAACGTAACCACGCGATCGCTGTGGGATTTGAAGTTTTTCAGTGCGACAGAAAGAATTTGCATAAAACCGTAGAGCAATGAAAGGAGAGAAAAATCGGGAAACCTGTCGGGCGATCGCATCAGCACCAAGCATCACGATAACGCGAAGCCCGATCTATCCCCAAAGATTAACCAATCATGATACATGCGTACCGATTTTGCTGCACCACACCCTATGACGTCAGTGTTGGATCCGCCTCAGAAAAGCCTCCAGATCAGCAGAGCTGCCCAGCGATTCGTGCAGCAGGTTCAATATAGTGCCAACCCTTGACCCTCCATTGCACTGGAGGGTTCAAAATAGAAAAACACTCGTGGAGAAATGCCGTTATGACAGTTCAATTCACCGTACCAGACATGGCCTGCTCTGCCTGTAGCGATACCATTACCAAAGCGCTAAAATCGCTTGACCCCAACGCAAACGTGACAGCAGACCCAAAAACCAAACTGGTCACAGTTGACACTCAACAATCCGAGACCGCCGTCAAAGAAGCCGTAACCGCCGCAGGCTACACTGTTTCTGCCTAGCTGCTGAACTGCCACCCCTGAATCACCATCACTGAACGGCTTTCTAGACCAAGATTGTCTCATCATGTAACCCTCTAAACTCTCCAGTGATCTGGAGAGTTTAGAATTGTATAGTGCAGCGAACCACACCTCAAGCCAACCTGAAGGGCGATCGCCATGTTTACTCCCGCACCTGTTCCAGGCTCAACACCAGCTTCCACCCCCAGCCAACCCAAACTCATCGGCACAGTTGCCAAAGAAAGCGGAATTCCCATCAAAACGATCCGCTACTACGAAGACTTGGGATTGCTGCGTGCAGTTGGCAGAACGGAAGGCGGTTATCGATTATTTGGGGCTGATGTGGGCGATCGCCTCAACTTTATCAAACGGGCACAAAGCCTGGGCTTAACCCTTGCCGAAATTCGAGAATTCCTCACCATTCACGACCAGGGGAACAAACCTTGCACCCAGGTCACCTTGAAACTGCAAGATAAATTACTGGAGATTGATCGGCAAATTCAACAGCTCCGTATCTTAAAGCAAGAGCTAGAAGAGTTAACAAATACAGCACACCTACTCTCCAACACAACCGAATCCAGTATTTGCCCCATCATTGAACACGCCAGTATTGCTTAAAAACAGCAATTCCTGCATCATTCACTCAAACATGCACTTATGGGATTTTATTCACGCAATATTCTTCCCTATCTCCTAGATTGGGCAATGTCCGATGAACATCTTGCACAATACCGCAAACAAGTATTGGCAAACGTTCAAGGTGATGTATTAGAGATTGGATTTGGAACAGGATTAAACCTATCCTACTATCCTGAACACATTGAAAAACTGGTTGCAATTGATGCCAACCCGGGTGTGAATCGGCTGGCTCAGCAGCGCATTCATCAAGCCAACGTAACCGTCGATTATCGGGTGCTCAACGGCGAGCAATTGCCCATGGCTGATGCCTCGTTTGATAGCGTTGTCAGTACGTGGACCTTGTGCAGCATTGCCAATGTTGAGCAAGCGCTGCGCGAAATTCATCGCGTGCTAAAACCAGGTGGACGGTTCTTCTTTATTGAGCATGGCCTTAGTAAAGACCCAGGAATTCAAACTTGGCAAAATCGACTGACACCTCTGCAAAAAGTGATCGGCGACGGCTGCCATCTCAACCGCAACATTCGCGATTTAATCGCCCAGCAGTTTGACACGGTCACCATTGATGAGTTTTACGGAGAAGGGTTACCAAAGGTAGCAGGCTATCTCTATCAAGGCGTTGCAACTAAAGCAGCTTAATTCCAGGATTCGATCCTTCGCTCCAAAAGCGAGAATTCTGATATTTAGCGAAAGACCGCCCCTTGCCCAATGAGGTGAGAACGAGCGCAATATCTCTTGTTTTAGATAGTGCACTTTCAATAGACCTCCTGCACGAATGGCTTTCTGAAGGATGAATGCTTGCGCGGCGGTGCCGCGCAAGCATTCATGCAGGAGATCTAATGATTGAAGCTGCCTAGCTGAATATTCTGAAGGCCAAGACAGCATTCAGCGCCGTATGAACCTGTCAAACCTGCATAAATACAGGGCTCTACACTTTGGGATTTTTCTTATGGCCGAGCGGAGCAACGTTGGCGATCGCAGTTTGTAAACTTCCAAGACAAAGCGCTCCAAACTCGACGATATTTTGTATCGTTAGATACAGAAATATTTTTTGCGTCTAATTTTCGTGCTGACGCAGTTCATGTGTTTCAAGAGTTCTTGTTCACCTCACGGGTTCAGTTATGAGATTCCAATCCGATTATTCGTCCAATTCGTTGGTTCCAGAGGTCAGCCCTATTCGCAGCGCTACGGGCAAACCCATGGGGCAACTGTTGGGCGATCGCACCTCGTCGTGGGTCAAGCTTCTGTATCCCCCTAGCGAGTGCAGCTTTGATGAAGCTTTGCTGCTGTGTCAGGAATCGGCAGATTGTTGGATTGCTTGGGTGCCCGACCATGGGGAAGTTCGACTCAGCACAGGCAGCTTTTATTTCTAAATCCAGATTCATACAGCTATTTTTCATAGAGCATCTGGTCAGCCAGTCTTTAGCTGTGGATGATGGGGTGTGCAGCCAGGAGGCGATCGCTACAGCTATCCCACACCAATGCTCACAGCATGATTAGGATATCGGTGCTCACGAGTTTGCAAATTGGCAGCAGCAAGCTCGCATAGAGTGAACGGACAGATTGTTATGAACGCTAAAACGACACCTATCACAACGAATATTGCAAGAAATGTAGAAGACTGGGATGAAGCATTTGAATACTTGCCCGGAACTGTTGTTGAATTAAAAGAACAACCTGGGGTCACCGATGTCGTTTCCAGTTACGAACCGATGATGGTTCCTCCAATTTGGCTAGAGCATGATCCTTGCCCACGCTATCCCCATCAACTACGCGTTGTCTCTCGACGGGCAGCACAGGTTTGCGCCATTAATTCCCGATCTCTCATCCAAGCCTAAGCACCGTTGTCCAACGGAACAATAAAGCTCTTGCAAATTCAAGGTTTAAGATGAGTTTTTGTAGGGGCTTCGCCATGAAGCTTGCTTGACTCACTGCTGCGATCGTTTCTCGGCAATATCCTTTGATGCGGTTTGTCTTCGACAAACCGCATCAGAGGGTATCGAGCATTGTCTGATTTTTCTTGACGAGCGCAAATTTTGGCTTGAGATGTTGCCGTTATTGGGCGATCGCCATTTCCAACATCACATTCCCAAGCATCAGTATAGTAGTGAAGACACCTCACAGGTTGAGCTGTACAGCGTTTGGTTAACAACGAGTGAGCTATGGTTGGTTGGGAAAAGCAAGTCAAGAAAAACCGATGGTTTTGGCTGGGCATGGCGGCCATTTTGGTGGTATCGCTAGCGCTGCGATTTTGGGGCTTGGGCCGTTTTAATACCCTAGTATTTGACGAGGTTTACTACGCCAACTTTGCATCAAAATTTTTGCAAGGTCGCCAAGAGTTTGGCGGGCATCCACCCCTGAGTACCTACCTGATTGCAGGCGGCATTTGGATCAGCGAGCAGTTGGGTTGGGGCAGCGAAGCCACACGTAACGGCCTGACGGGATTGTACATTTCTACCGTGAGCTATCGCTGGCTGAATGCACTCACCGGGGCTTGGATTCCATTGGTGGTGGGAGCGATCGCCTTTCAGCTCACCCATCGTCGCACCTATGCGCTAATTGCAGCTCTACTCATGGCGCTGGATGGCATGTTTTTGGTGGAATCGCGCTACGCCCTGAACAATGTGTACCTCGTTTTGTTTGGGCTGTTGGGGCATTTGGGGCTACTCATCGCCCTGAATCGGGTGTCGGCTCCACAGGGGAAATCACGATCGCTACTATTTCCACTGGTGTTATCAGGAGTGGGGTTTGGGGCATCGATCGGCATTAAATGGAATGGGGCAGGCTTTGTTTTGGGAGCGATCGCCCTCTGGGTCTTAGCCTGGATTGTGAAATGGGTGCGACCTCAACTGCTGGATAGGCCAGCCCTTCCCATGGCAGCTACGGATGCAACCGCTGAGGCCAGACTGGACAGTGAACCGAGTCAATGGCGATCGCCATTGGCGGCTTTGCCCCAACTCAAGCTATGGCAAGTAGCGCTGACCTTTGGCGTCATTCCAGCGATCACCTACTACGTGAGTTGGCTACCCTACGCAGCGCTCAACCCCGAAGTGAGCGTGTGGGAATGGCAAGGACAAGTGTTGTCCTATCATGAGCGCGTAGGCGGCATGGATGCGCATCCCTACTGTTCGCGCTGGCTATCGTGGCTGTGGATGATTCGCCCTGTTGCTTACTTCTACCAAACGGCTCATGCCCCCGGTGAACCGTCGCCCATTGTGGGGCCACCATTGCCCAACGAGGCCGGTCGGATCATTTACGATGTGCATGCCATGGGCAATCCGCCACTGTGGTGGGCTTCTACGCTGGCGATCGCAGTTGTGCTGGGTCTGGTGGTTTTGCGCGGGGGACAAGCCATCGCCCGATCTCGCGGAGATGGTCATGCGATCGCGCCGTTTGCGGCAACTGGTTTTCCTGTATCCGTGCATCCGCTAACGTGGGTTTGGACGGCAGTATTTTTGTGCATCAACTGGGGAGCCAATTTTTTACCCTGGGCCAAGGTGACACGCTGCACTTTCATTTACCACTACATGGGATCGCTGGTATTTGCAATTTTGGCGATCGCCCTGTTGGTGGATGGCTGGCTTGATAGCCTACGGGGCTGGCACCGAGTCGTGGCATTAACCACGGTGCTGGTCGTAGCGTTAGGGTTCATTTTTTGGCTACCGCTATTTCTGGGTTTACCCATTTCTCCAGCAGATATGCAAACTCGTCGCTGGTTTGCTAGCTGGATTTAGGCACCCGTTCTATTGCACTCATCGATCGCACGCTTCGATCTGGGGCGGTTGGCTTTTGCACGATTCGGTTTGCGATATTCTGATACTTTGGCGGCGTGTTGCCGCACAATTTATTTCTCTATTCGGTTACTCCCTTGGCAAAGCAGCGGCTTGATACCCTTTTGCTAGAGCGATCGCTCTGTGACTCTCGCCAGCAGGCGCAGCGGCTCATTCGCGCTGGCGAGGTGTTGGTCAACCAACAGGTAGTGGACAAGCCCGGCACCGAGATAGACCTCGCCGCCACTATCGAAGTAAAGCAGCGATCGCCCTATGTATCGCGCGGGGGCGAAAAACTGGCCAAAGCCCTGGACACATTTCCCATTACCGTTGCAGAGCGCATTTGTCTGGATGGGGGCATTTCCACCGGAGGATTTACGGACTGCTTGCTTCAGGCTGGGGCCAAGCAGGTGTACGGCGTAGATGTGGGCTACGGTCAAGTTGCCTGGAGTCTACGCCAAGATCCGCGAGTAGTGCTGAAGGAGCGCACCAACTTGCGCCATCTCACGCCCACCGAGTTGTATGGCGATGCACCCTTGCCAGATCTGGGCGTGGTGGATGTTTCGTTTATTTCGCTGGCGAAGGTGCTGCCGGCTCTGTGGGCATTGCTGCAACCACCCCGAGAACTGGTGCTGCTGGTGAAGCCTCAGTTTGAAGTGGGCCGCGACAAAATTGGCAAAAAAGGCGTTGTGCGCGAGCCAAATGATCAGGCCGGAGCGATCGCCCAGGTGTTGCACGCCGCACAGGAACTTGGCTGGAGCTACTGTGGCGTAACTTGGTCGCCTCTGGTTGGGCCTGCTGGAAATATTGAGTATTTGCTATGGCTCAGGATGGAAAGTGAGACAGAAGTGCTCGATGGCGCTGCGCTGCGGCAGTTGGCTCAGCAGGCCAAAGCTGCACTGGGCTAATGTTCTATTGATATCGCGCTATATCGAGTCCATCTTGCTAATCCAACAGAGCGTCTACGATAATCGCTCCAAACGCAAAGGCCCCGATGCCAATGAGGGCGATCGCCACATGAATTCCTAGCGATCGCGTTCGGTAATAAATGTAGTCATCTCGCTGAATTAGAGTCAGGATGCGTCGATGCTCTAGAATAGCCGCCACCATTGCATAAATGCCCACAGCAATAAAGCTGAGTCCCGTTACCCGCGATAGAGCCGATGTGCGCGCAATATCGCCGCCGCGCGCCGCCAGAGCCGCCACCACCTGGTCAATGCCAAATCCAAAGCTAATGAGCGCTAGCGAGGTGCGAATCCAGGCCATGAGGGTGCGCTCAGCCGCAGCACGGTTGCGCTCTTTGGCCAACTCATTGGTAAGACTATAACTTTTGGGAGGTGGTTCGGGAGAAGAGGGCTGCATGCGCTAGCGTTGAAGTATCCTGCTGGGAACGTTGGCGTGGTGCCTGTGAATGCGACTGACTGGCGGGGGTCTACGTTAGAATAACCTACTCCAATTGTGCTGACGACCTATGGCTGCCACCATTGCTTTTATTGCGCATCAAAGTCAAATTAATGCCCTGGTGAGTTATGTGCAGCAGCATGAACCTCTGTTTGCGCGATATCGCATTTTGGCCACGGCCACGATCGCTCAGCGTTTGGGTAATGAAACCAGCCTGGGAGTTGAGTCGCTTGCCGCCGAAACCCGAGGTGGCGAACTCCAAATTGCCGCAGCGGTGGTCACTCAGCAAATTAGCGTGGTCATTTGCTTGATGGATGGGGTTACCCCAACTCCAAATGATCCCGATTTGCTGCCCTTGCTGCGGGTGTGCCAACTCTATAACGTGCCGATCGCCACCAATTTAGCTACAGCCGAGGCGATCGCCACCTCCATTGCCCAATCTCGCGTTGCCCATCTCATCTTTAACCCGGTTGCGGGTCGCGCCACCAGCGAGCAAGATTTGGCACTGATTCAGGAATGCCTAAGCCCACATCTACACCTGGAAACCCACATCACCGAAGTAGACACCAGCATCGACGAATTGGTGCAACAGGCACTCAACGCCCAAGCCGACATGGTGATTGCCTCCGGTGGCGATGGCACCATTTCAGCGGTAGCCAGTGCCCTCATTGGCAGCAACGTGCCTTTGGGGGTGATTGCACGGGGAACGGCCAATGCCTTCTCGGTGTCTCTAGGCATTCCATCGGCGATCGCTCCCCTACCACCTCCCATTCGCGAAGCCTGCCAAATTTTGCTCAAAGGCCACACCCGCCAAATCGATGTCGCCTTTTGCAACGGCATTCCCTTTACCCTGCTGACGGCAATCGGGTTTGAAGCCGAAACCGTGGAACGAGCCACCCGCGACCTAAAAACCCGCTGGGGAGCCTTGGCCTATCTGGTAGCTGGATGGCAACAGCTCAACGAAGAAAATTTGTTTAATGTGGAGGTCGAAGTCGATGGTGAAGTAAAAACCTTTGAAGCTGGAGCGATCACCATTGCCAATGCAGCACCACCCACTTCCATTTTGGCGCAAGGGGCCGGACAGGTTGTCATTGATGACGGCAAGCTAGATGTCACGGTTGCCAGTGCCGAAACCAAACTGCAAGCCATTCAAACCATGTTCAGCATGTTGGGCTCGGCCTTGGTAAAAAATAATAATCGAGAAGCCAATCTTGAGTTACCCAATGTCGTTCACTTCTATGCACAGCGAATTAAGGTCACCACCACTCCCCCACAAAAAGTTGTGGTTGATGGAGAAATGATTGGCACGACTCCGGTTGAAATTGAATGCAAACCCTTAAGCTTGAATGTGGTTGTGCCTTAGTGCCGCTCTGTGGGAGCCTAGTTTGCGCCAACGGGTATGCGCCAATTGCCGATCGGATGCTGCCGCGTCTGTTCTGCTGCGTTTACAAGTACAGAGCACACCGATTGAACACCCGTCCAGCGCACTGATGAGCACGTTGACTGAACGCCCTGTTGCCAAACCCTGCCATTAACGCCAATGCAGATTCTACTGGTTGATGATGAAGCAGAACTCACCGTTCCCCTGAGTCGGGTGTTGGCCCGCGAGGGATATGGCATTGATGTTGCCCATGATGGAGACGAGGGGCTGAACCTGGCGATGCAGCACAGCTATGATTTGCTGATTTTGGACTGGATGCTGCCGGGGTATAGTGGACTCGAAATTTGTCGCCAAATTCGTCAAGAGGGCGATCGCACACCCGTTTTGTTTTTAACCGCTAAGGATACGATAGATGACCGAGTCGCGGGGCTGGATGCAGGGGCCGATGATTACCTGGTCAAACCGTTTGAGCTGCGGGAATTGCTGGCACGAGTGCGTGCGTTGCTGCGTCGTCCACCCACGCTGGAGCCTGCCACCGTCAGTTTACGCTTGCGGGTTGATGACTTGGAACTGGATGAAGAAAACCAGCTAGCGCTGCGGGGCGATCGCTCCATTGAGCTATCCGAAAAGGAAACTCAACTGTTGGGCTACTTCATGCGGCATCCCAATCAACTTCTCACCCACCTTCAAATTTACGATACCGTGTGGCGCGACACCGACAAGCCCAGCAGCAATGCCCTTGCCGCCCAAATTCGTCTACTCCGCCGCAAAATTGAACTCGACACCACCTCGCCACTCATCCACACGGTCTACGGTAAGGGGTATCGCTTCGGGCGATCGGCAGACTAGACCAGCACAAGCCCACCATCAGACAAGTCTCATATGCAGGACTGACGCAGTTGAATGTGGTTGGGTCGCTAAGCGCTCCAACCATCATCCAATTGCGTCAATCGCATGGTTATTGAAACGCTTGGCGTTTTGCATTGATATTTTTGATGTGCTTTTTCACAGTATCCACCGTGATGTGGAGCTGAGCAGCGATCGCTTTATAGGTGCAGTTGGCTTGGCGCAACAGCCACACCTCAGCCTCTCGTTGGGTGAGTCCATAGCGTTGCTGTTCACTCATCACACGGTGATGCACCGACAGCAGCTCATCCTCCAGCGTAATCATCAAACCACGGGTTGCCACTTGGTCAAACCGTCGCACTCGCACTCGCAGCGCCTGCGCCTCATCCAAATGAATGCGATCTTCCAGCACCACCGTTTCATCATCCCAAGCAGATGCATTGCGAATCAAACTTTGGCACATTTTCCACAGTGGATCGGGAACGCTGGCGGCCGAAGTCGTTGAGGTATTCATTTTTTTGCACAGTTGCCGAGCAAATTGATTCGCGGTAATCATATCGCCGCGATCGCTCACCAGCAAAATCCCATCGGGATAACATTCCATCATCGTTTGTAAAAGCAGGTTCTTGTTCATTTGGGGGCTCCAATGAATGAGTTGATTCCTCTAGCAAGATGAATCGTGAACCAATTCCACATCTTTAAGACACAACTTCGTGAATTGAATTTGCGCAATTCATACCAAAGTTATGAATTGCACAAGGGGGGAAGTTGCTCAATTCATCACGGCCTCTACATCCATTGGGGATTGGGATAAATGTAGAGGTTGCGTTAGTGTTCTGTCGTTTCAATCCATTCATCCATGAACGATTGATACATTGATCTTCGTTTAGAGATGTGGAGGTGAATCGTAAGGCACTCAAATCATTCATGCAATAACTTGAGTATTGCGTCTATCAAAATTCATCCTTGAGAGTGAACCGGATATGAATATGCCACTTCCTAAAGTGTGTTGTTTTTCTTAGTTTTTCAGGAATCATGGGAGCTTAATTTTCATTCATCCAATCTCCAAATCGCGCCTAGTCCTACCTTTGCGGAGTTGGTTAAGTTCATTCCGCACAAGGTAGGACAGTTACTTATCTGGCTTAATTATGAAAATTATGCAAACCGAAAAGGTTCACTTGCGATCGCGCATTTCAGCATGGGTTATGCATTCGATGGAGCGTCGTTCACATCCACCCAAACGGTTACTGCCGCGATCGCCACATACATATCATCATTCTTATCGTTGAGTTCGGGAATGGCGCGCCCTGGCACCACCATGCCTCCCAACTCAACAGTTAGCCGTTTTTGACCAAAGGGCAGCACCGCCAGCACCTCATCGGCTCGCACCTGATCTGGAAAGGGGACCGCCACCTGCACCTCAACCACCATGTCATTTGGATGCGCCAATCCTGCAACCTCCCACACCCCCGGTAGCGCATTGTGAGCGATCGCATTGCGCACTGCACGAGCCGCCGCCACCGTTGGCTCCTGTCCATGCTGATCAACGCCCATTCCCATCTCAATCACAAATCGTTTTAGTGTCATGATTTCTGTCCAGTCTGGTCTCCAATGCTGGGCGACGGTCTAGATCTGTGGTGATTGGTTGTGGAAGTGGAAACAGCGTAATACACGGGTTTTAGCCGCAACAACTTTCATCAACACCATTCAGTAACAACTATCTTCCAACAACAACCGCAGATTGCGACCCAACCCAATTCTGTTATTCAATCACGCTTTGCGATGCATGTAGGACAGCCAACCGTGCGGCAGAGCCATGCCCCATCTGCTGGTCTGTGCCCCGCTAAGCGGTTGTCGCTGGAACATCATGACCTGGAGCAATCTGAATGAGGGCGATCGCGCCTTTCCAAGATACGGCTTGGTTAGTGAGCTGCTGGGAAACCAGCTCATGGATTTTGTTGACTTCGGTGGCTGACAGGTTTCTTGCCAAATAGTCACGGTAGCTAGGGCGATCGCCCCCCACTGCAAACCATCGAGATACCAGAGCGGGGGTAATTTGCATCAATGTTTTTGTGGGCATAACTGTAACCTCTACCATCACATTTAGAATGGGACTGAGCGATCGCCAATCATCCTCACGCCAGTTCGTCAATCCATTCTCCAAATCGTGATAGATGGCATCTTCTGCTTTGGTGAGTTTTTTGTATAGCTTCTCTCCAAGTCGCGTGCGATCGAGCAATTCATAAATGCGCTGCGTTGCATAGGGAAGACTTTCGGCAAACAGCATTTGGCCATCTGGCTGTAGCCATGGTAGTAGTCGTTGTACAATCGATGCGCGATCGCGTTCCTGAGAAAAGGCATTGCGTCCTATGATGCGATCAAATCGATAGGTAGGAAGCTCTCTCTCCAACTGATCTGGCAGAGATGGCAACATACTTTGAAGAATGAGAGGACGGGTTAATTCTGGCAACAAGTTAGCCTGTTCTGCGAGTGCCGTTGCATCGGTTTCGTTTCGAACGCAGGCTACTACGTTTCCCTCCGGTACTCGACGCACGGCCTCCCAGGTCAACAATCCACTGCTAGCATTCACATCCAACATCACATGGTGGCGTTGTGGTGGAGCGAGGGAAAATAGGCGATCGCGCACCTCTGCCAATCGCTCTCCGGCCTGCCCCAGCGTTCGTTGGAGCCAGCGATCGGTTGCAGAATCTGCTGGGCCAAAGGTTAACACCTCCGGCAAGCCCACCCCAACGCCTTCCACCAGGGCAGCGAGTTGCGCCTCTCGCCGCTGGGCCACCTCTACCCGAATGCGATCTTCATACCCCTGAGTCGATGGTTGGTAAAACACCTGGCCCTGCAAACTTGTGGGTAAGTACTGCTGCTCGACCCAGTGCTCGCGATAGGAATGGGGATAGAGATAGCCCTGCCCGTGCCCAAAGCTGTTTTTATCCCGGTTCGGATCACGTAGATGCAGAGGCACATCATCTTCGCGTTCGCGCTCTACGGTCGCCAACGCATCAAAAAAGCCCATCACACTGTTGGATTTGGGACATGTAGCCAAATACAGTGCCGCATGGGCTAAGGGATAGCGGCCTTCGGGCATGCCCACCCGGTCAAATGCCGCCGCACACGCATTCACCACCACCACTGCATTGGGGTCTGCCAATCCCACATCTTCGCTTGCCAAAATCACCATTCGGCGAAAGATGAAGCGTGGATCTTCTCCGGCATAGACCATACGCGCCAGCCAGTACAGCACCGCATCCGGATCGGAACCTCGCACACTTTTGATAAAGGCGCTAATGGTGTCGAAGTGAACATCGCCCTCTTTGTCGTAAAGCACCGCACGACGCTGAATAGACTCTTCCGCCACCTCCAACGTGATTGTAATTACACCTTCAGCGTTCGGTGGGGTGGTCTCCACAGCTAGTTCCAATGCATTCAGCAATGCTCGTGCATCCCCGTTGGAAACATTCACCAAATGATCAATTGCAGCATCTTCTAGTTCAATCTGAAGCATTCCATAACCGCGATCGCAGTCTTGTACAGCTTGTTCCAAAATTCGTTTGAGATCACGTTCGGTAAGGGGAACTAGCTGAAAGATGCGCGATCGGCTGACTAATGCCTTATTCACTTCAAAATAAGGATTCTCGGTTGTCGCCCCAATCAAAATCACGGTTCCATTCTCAACCCAGGGCAACAATGCATCCTGCTGAGCTTTGTTAAATCGATGCACCTCATCTACAAACAGAATGGTGCGCTGCCCGTGCATGCCCCGTTTTTCTTGGGCTGTGGCGATCGCCTCCCGAATTTCCTTGACTCCAGACAGCACCGCATTAATGGAAATGAAATGAGCGCGGGTTGTGTTGGCAATCACCATGGCGAGCGTTGTTTTGCCTGTTCCGGGTGGCCCATAAAAAATAAGGGACGATAATTGATCGGCTTGAATCGCCCGTCGCAGCAATCGTCCAGCACCCAAAATATGATCTTGGCCAATATACTCATCCAACACTCGCGGACGCATACGAGCCGCCAGGGGCGCTTCTGCGTTCGTGATCGTTTGGCGATGTTGCTCAAACAAGTCCATAGCCACTCATGCGATCGCAGCGAGATCGCTATACTTGAAAGCCCATTTGACTCAGTTCTTGGCGAATCCGTTCGGCCTCTTGAGGATTGGTATGGCTGTGCAGTGCGATCGCTCGACCAAAGGAAGCCAAACTCTCCTGCACCCGCCCCAGTTTTAGCAGCGCCACCCCCAAGTTTTGGTGCGCTTCTGCATGGTAGGGATTGAGCTGAAGCGCCGTTTCGTAATGGGCGATCGCCTCTTGGGTGTTGCCCAGAGCGCGCAGCGTGGTTCCCAGGTTATAGTGCCCAACCGCAAACTCAGGGTCAATTTCCACACAAGTTTTGTATAAAGTAGCCGCCTCTTGTAGCTGTCCCTGCGCTTTCAACAAACTCGCCAAATTGTTGACCGACCCCAGTTTGAGTCGATGCAGCAGGGGTTGCTGTGCAGCCACCCGATAGTGAGATATGGCCAACTCGGGCTGATTGCGGCGACCGTAGGCAACCCCCAGATGATAGTGCAGCTCGTATTTAATCGATGGGTGCTGCGGCGAATTGGCATCTAGGGCAGCCAAGCCCTGCTTTAGCAGGGCAATTCCCTGGTCAATTTCACCCATTTGCACATACAGGGCTCCCAGTTTGCTGCATTCGTATGGATCGTTGGGATGCTCAGCCAGGTAGGCTTCCATAGCTTTTCTGGCCATTTCAAATTTGTTGCGACCAGCGATCGCATCGGGGGCATAGCCATCATGCAAAATAGCAACTTCGGCAACTTCGGTAATGTGCCACTGCGGCTCATTGTGCAGTAGTTCCAGCACGCTGTCGTCAATTAATGCATGATATGGGCGGCTAAACCGAATACTGGGATGGTTGCGAAATAAGCGAGAAACCAGTGAATAAGGCGACTGGGTAGCTCCTACTTCATGCCGCATTAAATTCACAACAAGAACATTGGGCTGGTTCATCGCTTCATTCAACTTAGGAATCACAGATTCATTCAACAATTCATCTGCATCCAGTATTAGGATCCATTCCTGAGTTGCATGTTTTAATGATTCATTTCGCGCCGCCGAAAAGTCTCCCGTCCAGTCTGTACGAATGACCGTTGCCCCAAAGGATTCTGCGATCGCCACAGTTTCATCGGTAGATCCCGTATCTACCACAATCAACTCATTTGCAAACGATCGCACACTATCCAGACAGCGAGATAGATGATGCGCCTCATTTTTCACTATCATACAGAGGCTAATATCCATAGGCATCTTGGGGCGATCGCAACAAATTTACCGTTTAACAGCTTAGCGCAAGAGCATTCGCTCACATCATTCCACCCGATCAATTCGTGACAATCTCCGCATCAAGACTCGTACCTCACCACGAAGTGCATCCAGCATCACATCCCCATGCCCCCAACTTCTTCTATGCTGATAGGACTTACGCACCTCATACGGAAAAACCAGGGGGTTGAACGATTTTTGGGGCGCTAAGCGCCCCAAAAATCGTTCAACTGCATAAGTCCTGTATTCAAGCAACCACAACAGCTCAAAATGCGGTATTGTGACTGCAATTCAGCCCGACCATGCTAGATTAGTACGCATGTTCTATCTCAAGTCAGAACATGGCCTTAGCTCACCCTCCCATCTGCACTGTTTTGGGTCTTTTCGATCTATCCTGATCCACAAATTTTGGGGTTGGAGGTTAGTTGGAAAAGCTGCGAGGGAACCCTGACGATCATGCTTCAGTCAACTGACTCACCCGATCATTCTCAGCCATACCGCATCGCTATGAGTAAGGTTCAGCCGCAACACCCACCCCATGCTCGCCGCAAAATTACGCCCTTCACCCTGGCAAAAGCTTTACTGTTTGCTGGACTTTGCTACACGGTGCCCGCTGCTTTAGCACAACCCTACGTTAATCGCGCTCCCTATTCGCCAACGAGCAACAGCTACAGCGCCGTCACAAGCATAACGGCCCAGCTCACATCCCGCGACCCGTCTTCGTGGATTAACGTGCGCACAACGCCATCGACTCAAGGCATTGTGGCCTTTGTGAGCTATCCAGGCGAACAGGCTACCGTAATACGGCAAACGCTGGGTGCAGACTCCTACACGTGGTATCAATTGCGGTTTAACCGAACGGGCCGAGAAGGATGGGTACGCGGGGATTTGGTTCAGGTATTTGGGCGATCGCCCAATACATCCCCCAATCCAAACGTTGCAGCCAGTTTTCCGCCGGCACAGGCGATGCCCGTCGCCCAACCAATTCAGCAGACCCAACCCACCCCTATATTTCCTGCCCCTAGCCAGCCCGTTGCTCAGCCTGTAGAAAATAACGGTTTTAGGTTTCCAGGCTCTCAGCTGTTTTCCCGTTTGTTTGGCGGGCGGAGTGAGGCCCCTACAGCAACCCCCGAGCAAATTATTGATTATTTTGCGGAAGTGGCTTTGGGCTCGGAGTTTGGCGGCAATAGCAACATTCGAAAGTGGGAATCAGATCTACGGATTCAGTATTATGGCAACCCAAGCCAGGAAGACCTCAACACCTTGCAATCCGTGATTCGCGAGCTGAATGACTTGATGGATTTGGCGGGTTCCTCGGTTAGGCTCAGCCTGGTCAATAGCAATCCCAACGTTCAGATTTATTTTGTGCCAGAGGCCAATTTCCGCCAATACGAGCCTAACTACATTCCACGAAACCTTGGGTTCTTTTGGGCTCGGTGGAATGGCAACGCAATTGGCAGCGCTCGCATTTTGATCAGCACAACAGGAGTGACGCAACGAGAGCGATCGCACCTCATTCGCGAAGAATTAACCCAATCCATGGGGCCAATGCGCGATTCGTATCGCTATGCCGACAGCATCTTCTTCCAACGGTGGACCGATACAACCGAATACTCTGGGATGGATCGAGCCGTCATTACCATGCTGTACCGTCCCGAAATTCGATCGGGCATGAACCGCGCAACGGCGATCGCCACCTTGCAGCAAATTCTGCCACAGCTCATGGCGGCTCAGCAGTAACCCCCCTGCCGGAAACATGGAACACTCCGTCGCACAACGTTTCCTGCCTCAAACGAACATTCGTGCGGGAGATTCAGGCGTGGAGTTAATCTCACGTGAGTTGTGGATAAGCTGAAGTGCCCATTTTTGTGTGCGCGTTGCGCACGCAAAAATGGGCTTTTCTGAGGTTTTCGCGGCGCGAAAACCTCAGAAAAGCCCTTAACCGAAACTGACGTTAATCTCCATTTCCAGGCCAACAAAACAGGGCGAGAAGTTCTCGCCCTGTTGCATTTGACCATATGCCAAAACGGCACATCATCTTTCGAGATTTAGAGAAATTTTAGAGAAATGGCGCAGATTTTAACGTGCAGCCAGCTCCCTCTTTCGCGTGGCTTAGTAGAAATAGACCCAATCTAGGGAAACCCAGCCACCGCCAGAAATCCGCCCCCAGCCTGCATAGGTTTCAACAATGTTGAGGGACTCACCACTGTAAACCTCGTAGAGGACGCCGTAGCCAGTGCTAGGGCCGCTCCGCACCGCAAGGGAACCTCCATTGGTGGAGACCACAGCATTGCCGCCGCCACCGCCACCGGGATTACCACCACCGCCACCAAAACCTTCTACAGTCCAGGAGCTAGAGATCCAACCGCCGCCCGAGATGTTGTACCAACCGCCCGATGCGCCAACCACTTGCACGGTTGCTCCATTCGCTAGGTAGTACAGGGCGCCGTAGCCAGTGCCAGGGCCAGAGCGAACCGTGAGTTCGCCACCATTGGTAGACACCGTCACAAAGTCGGGGCCAGCGCCATCATCACCAGGGATGCCGCCACCACCACTGCTGCCGCCACTGCTCAGCCAATCCATCGAGACCCAGCCACCGCCAGAAATGCGGCCCCAGCCTGCATAGGTTTCTGTGACAGAGACGTAGCTGCCGTTCGACAAATAGTCAATCGCTGCATAGCCAGTGCCAGGGCCAGAGCGAACGGTCAGGGCACCGCCGTTGGTTGACACATAGTAGTTACCACCGGGTTCACCGCCACCGCCGCTGCCGCCACCATAGCAATCCATCCCGATGGCATAGGGGCTGTTAGAGTCTTCCGGATCGGCCAAACTGAGCGCTGCGGCAGTTGATGGGCCAACGGTACCGTCTGCCGACAAGCCACGACCAGCCTGAAAACCAGCCACAGCTGATTCGGTAGCAGGGCCAAATACGCCATCCACACCAATGTCGTATCCGTTGTTGCGGAGAGCAGTTTGAACGCTGCTAACAGCGGCGCACACATCACCCCGACCGACTACGGCCTGAGCTTCGGGAGCTGCGCCCAATACCGCGGAGGCAACCACAGCGGTAGAAAGCGTACCTAGCCAGATTGAGCTAGGAATCTCAAAGCTGACCTGAATCGTAGGGGCTGGATTCGGATCTTCGTAGACGATCGCAGCATGTGTAAAGGCTAATGTTTCCATAGAGCTCCTCACTCGCTTAGTAGGAGTTTAGATGTAGGTTAGACGAGACATGAACAGCATGTTCCAGCACTAGAGAGAGCAATCTTGTATCTAGAAGAAACTAGATTGAAAGGGGATTCAAATCAAAGATTGCTTTAAGAAGTGAGTGCTCTCTCTCAAATTCCAGATCAGGAATTTCACTGATTCATCTGCTTTCAGAATTATGCTACGAAATCCCCAAAAAAGAAAAGTACCCTTCTTATTACCCTGTTTTCTTCAGTCTGGGCGATCGCGATTTTGAGCACATTTATCTTTACAAGAAAGCACTATACAATATCTCAATAAATGCCTACGATCTAGCCCCAGCAAAGACCATAGAGTTCTAAAAATATTTTTTAGTATCAGAAAATAAATATTTTTGATGTGAAAATTCTTTGAATTTTCCGATCTCAACAACTAGATATCGTGTGTAAGCGCAGGCACAAGTTATCGTTTCAATCTGTAAAGAATATTGAGTTCGTTTTTCGTATAGCAGAAGAATCTATGAAACTTCTAAAGATAATGTTTGTTCGACATGGACAATCAACTGGCAATCTTCAGAAACAGATGCAGGGAAATGCCGATTTTGAATTAACCGCAGAGGGGCGACAGCAAGTAGAAAAGTTGGCGGCTCAGTTAATTGAGGAAGGTTGGCAGCCTACCCACATTTACACGAGTCCGGTCAAACGGGCTGTACAAACCACCGAAGTGCTAATGGCGCACTTTTTAGCGGAGGAGTTTCCAACGACGGTAAGTGATTGGATTGGGGGCGAAGTGACGGCTCCGCTGGACTGGGTAGCAGCATCGGGCGATCGCGGTCCCATTGAGCTGCACTATGCCGAAGAGGTTTGCGAGTTCAAGAATGGCTTGTTTGAGGGATTGACCTGGGCTGAGGCAAAGGCCCAATATCCCGAATTGTGTACTGCCCTAGAAACGAATTTGGAATGGATTCCCATTCCTGGGGCAGAAACCCTCATCGATGCACGAGAGCGCAGCAGAAAGTTCATTCATTACCTGTTGGATCGGCATCAGAACGGCGATCGCGTTTTGGTGATAACCCATAGTTGGATTTTGCAGCATTTGGTTGCCGAACTATTGGGGTGCAATCGCTCGTGGCGATTTAGCTCTGGCAATACAGCCGTGTTTGAATTTTGGATTGAGCGAGCGCGCTGGCACACCCAGGATGTGAACCGCTACAACACAGACCTATGGCAAATTCGCCGCTTCAACGATTGCCGTCACCTCAGCACTATGACCTAACCAGAGGCCATCCGGTTCTGCTCTACCGTCGGCCAGTTCCCTTCAGCTCAGTTTGGTTGTGTTTCACAGTTGTGGATGTGTGTGGTAGCAGGGCGGTGGAGTCGCCCTGCTACCACACACATCCACGTGTCTAGAACATTACCGTCAGTTCGGTTAAGTTTTTTATGGACTCCAGGAATGCCACCAGTCCGTTTCCTTGCAAGGCCCAAATTTCTCGCGGAACTTGGGTGCAAAACCAAAGACCCCAATTATTTTCGACCATCCACTTGTGGAGCAGAGGTCAAGGATTTGTTGGGCATTGAGTGAGGCTTTCAAGGTTGAGCAGAGGGCAGAGCGCGATCGCCAAATCCTGACCCAACAAGCGATACAGCCCTCATGTTGCCCCCTCCTGCGCCAGTCGCAGACATCAATCTTAGGGTGCCTTGTGTTTAACGCATCACGTATCATGAGATGCGTTATTGTTAATGGTTATCAGGAGCGTGTTAGACCCCATTTTTTCTTTTTTCACAGTCGTAATTTAGAAATTGATCGGGGCCTTACCAACCACAATTACAAAGCCAACCATGGTCAATCCAATCGTACATTCCACCATTGATAACGTTGCACGGCAGGCTCGCCAAGGCAGTGTATCCGCCATTATTCAAATTTTGAATGAAAAGCTAGCGGACTCTGGCGTGAGAACTCGTGCCATGTTGGATGATGGCATGTTGCAGCTATTGTGCGAGGCCGCAACTCCAGAGCAGCTTGAGCAAACCACGCTGGTTGAGCGCATTCGGCATATGCTGGAGGCGATCGCCCCACGGAATATTCGCCGCATTAACATCAACAGCCGTATTGTGCGAGAACAGCAGCTTCTATGGCTGGACGAAATTAAGCGCGATCCGGCAGGCCAACTTTTATGGTCACAAGAAATTAAACTGGCACAGCCGAATCCCTTCAAACGGATGATAGAGGATCGCAAACTATCCAAGCTAGATGCCATGATGGATGTGCCCAAGCCCATGGCGAACGATAAGCCAGATAATCGGCAGTTCTGGCGCGGTATCTTGGTTGGTGGAGCCAGTTTAGGACTATTACTCATTTTGGTTGGATGGGCAGTCACCGATTGGCTCGGGGTAGATTTGCGATCTGCGCTGCTGGGTTCAGAAACCGAGGCTCCTGCTCCTGCCACGCCGACGCCTCCTGCGGCCACTCAGCCCGATCCATTTGTGCAGGCTGTGCGCTTGGCTGAGCAGGCGGCTCTCGATGGCCAAACGGCATCGACACCAGCTGAGTGGCTTGAAATTGCCAGCCGTTGGCAGCGTGCCTCCGATTTAATGTCGCAGGTTCCCGCAGATGATCCTCGCGGTCCTACGGCGCAGGATAGGACAGGAGCCTATGCGGCCAACAGCCGTGCAGCCCTGCAACGAGCAGAAGACCTGGGGCAGTAATTTCT
This sequence comes from Leptolyngbya sp. AN02str, assembly GCF_050565595.1. NCBI lineage: Bacteria > Bacillati > Cyanobacteriota > Cyanophyceae > Leptolyngbyales > Leptolyngbyaceae > Leptolyngbya > Leptolyngbya sp. AN02str. The sequence goes on from NZ_JBNXVR010000002.1 coordinate 210,663, forward strand.
AGGCTCTCTAGGCTCATTAGATCTATGGCTTTTAGGCGATCGCCTAAAGCTTGTGCTGCTGGTCAGCGATTGCCTTCTGCGAGAGAGCCTTATATCCTCAGCCCGAATGGCTGCACGGTAGAGCCTAGCCCAGGCGCGATCGCAAACATTCGGCAATTCGAGCAGCAGCTCCTGGCTTGCCCATACGCCGTTGCCCATTTTCGGCAATGAGGTGCAGCCGATCGGGATCTTGCAGCAAATCGCTCACAACTTGAGCCGTCCGCGAAGGCTGTTCCACCAAAATCACCGATGGGCCCAGCAGTCGCGTTTGGGCTTCGGCAAAGGCCGGAGTGAATTGGGGTCCTTCTCCTGGAAAAATGATGGCCGGTTTGCCCAACCCAACAAACTGCTCAGTTGCCGTACCCGCCATGGCGATCGCCAAATCGGCAAGATGTAGGCAATCGCCAAAGTGTGGGGTCAGCGTAAGACTGGCATTGGTGCGAATGAACGTGTTGGAGTCGGCGGTGGCTTGCCAACCGTACGTGACCAACGCTTGCTTCAACGGTTCCCAGTCAATGGACGGGGCGATCGCCCCAAAAAATCGCAGCTTTTTGGCCATGGGTAAACATAGGCTATCGACCCCTTGCAGCATGTGCCGCCAGTTGGCATAGGCCTCGGGCGGACGAGAGCCCGGCAGCAGCACAATGCTCAGCATAGAAGCCCCATCGCTTTGCAGCACGCCCGATGGTTCCAGTCCATCCATCATGGGATTGCCCAAATCAAACACAGGCAAGTTCCACTCCCGCAGTTGCTCGCTGGTAATGCTGTCGCGGGGAAACACCGCCTTGCAGCGAGGGCGCGACATGAGCCACCGTTCCCAGGGCAAATAGTCGGACTTGCGCCAACTTTCCATACGATCCGCCCAGGTGGCCCGTGGCAGAACTCCCGCCTCATCGCGCAGGTAATAGTCCGACTTGGCTGTGCCAATAAAGGCATAGGGCGCACCGCTATACCAGGCAAATAACAGCGGCACAATGTCGCCCACGGCCAAAATACTGCCTCCCTGCTTGGCCCAAATTTTGACCGATCGCAGTTGGGATAAGGTGAGCGATAGCAAGCCACCGCGCAGATCACGAGCCAATTGGCGACTATCCATGTAAATAAAGCCGCCAGAAGGTAGCCGCTTGGCGGGGCCAATGATGGGAATGTTGGCCTGAGCGAAACCGTGACCTTCTCCCACCAAGGGCAAGGCGTAAATTTCGGGAGGATCGGGCTGTTGCTGCAAGTGCTCTAAAACGCGAAGGGCGATCGCGTCTTCACCATGACCATTGCTAAGGCAGAGTAACTTCATCACGATTCGGGCCGAATCTGCAAAGCTAATGATAACTCGCCAATCATGCAACGGCAGGCTGAACCATTGGTCGTCACCCCAAATTTCAGAGCGATAATCAGCAACACCAGCCGCCGCTTATGAGGAGACTGTGGCTCGGTAGCGATCGCCAAATTGCTGCACCACCTGATCCAACCCCACCGCACGGGATGCTTTGAGCAGAATGCGATCGCCCGGTTGCACCAGTTCTAGCAAGTGGTTCACAACATCGGCATGGGTTTGGCAAATGGTGGTGGGCAGAGGGGCAGCCCCTGCAGCCATGGCGTCTTGCTCGGCTGCATCGGCCAAAATCAGCAGATGATCAATACCAGCGGTGCAGGCAGCAGCCCCCACCTGATGATGAAACTCGGGGGAGCGATCGCCCAGTTCCTTCATGGTGCCCAACACCGCAATTCGCCGCTGAGCGGGCATTTCGGCCAAAAGCTGTAGCGAGGCCAGCATGGATTCCAGCCCAGCGTTATAGGTTTCGTCCAACAGGACAACGTTCTCAGGCAGGGCCACCTGTTTGGCTCGACCCTGGGGCAATTCCACCTGCAGGTGAGTCAGTGCCGCCCAATCAATGCCCACTTCTCGGGCGATCGCCAATGCCGCCAAAAAGTTGAGCGCGTTGTGGCGACCTGGCAACGGCAGCGTAAACGACATCTCCTCAACCACCAGAGTGGTGGCATCCACGAGATGTCCCCGCAAGTCGCCCTGCTGCAACCCATAGCGAACGGTTTTGCCCGACCATATTTGTGCAGCAGTATCGAGCAACAACGGATTGTCGGCATTTAAGACCGCAACGCCAGTCGGCTTCAGCTCGGCCAGGAGTTCACATTTTGCATTGGCGATCGCCTGTTCAGAGCCCAAGCGACCAATGTGTGCCGTACCCACGTTGGTAATCACAGCAATATCGGGTTGGGCAATCTGGGTCAGCAGGGCAATCTCGTTGGGGCCGCGCATGCCCATTTCCACCACAGCAAACTGGTGCACCTCTGGATCAATTTCCAGCAGCGTTTTGGGTACGCCAATCTCGTTGTTGAAGTTGGCCTGAGTTTTCAGCACGGAGCCAGCGGTTTCCAGCGCTGCCGCAATTAGCTCCTTGGTTGTGGTTTTTCCCACGGAACCTGTCACCGCAATTACAGGTCTAGAAAATTGCTGCCGCCACCATCGCCCCAAGGCTTGATAGGCCACCAGGGTATCGGCCACCTGCAGCAGCGGCAACGGGGCACTCTGCTCTGACTGACGAGAGACGATCGCCGCGATCGCACCCTTGTCACGGGCTACATCCAAAAATTCATGCCCATCAAAGCGATCGCCCTGCAAAGCCAAAAACACATCTCCCGGCTGCAAATTTCGGGTATCGGTTGTGATTCGGTGAATGACCTTGCTGCCCAGGTCGCCCGACCAATCACCAACCTGAGCGGCGATCGCCTCGACCACATCTTTCAACTCAACAACAGCCATTTTCAAGCCACCACATAAAATTCACACGGAACTCATAAGAGCATCCGTAAATTTACTAAATCTTGATTTGGTTGTGACTGAGGTCACAACTCCGCTAACAGGAAGCCCTGTAATATCGTATACAGAGTATTACCGTCAAGACTCCACAGACCCCACATTTTCCCAACATTCAATCGGTTCACCCAATGGAATGATTTTAGAGTGCGGGTTTCCATTCACCATCTTTCCACAGAAGTTTGAGGCTTAATGCCCCTCACAAAGCTTCCAAACTTGAGTAAATGAGCCTTATGGCTTAACCTTATTCATCGTACTTGTACTTAGTGCACAGGGCAGGAGTGCTGACGTGGTTGCAGCCATATCCAATCCTTACAATCGACAAATTACCCTCGAAGAGCAGAAGCTGTACGATCACTTGCTCTACTGGATCGATATGGAATCGCCCGAAGATATGCTGGAGCGATTCTATGCCCTTTTTATCGATGGCTCTCAGTACCCCGATGCGGAAATTGCCCAAGCACTGCACAAGGTTGTCAACTCCAGAACAGCCTATGTCGAGTTTCGCTATGTGCTCAATCGATGCTGCCATATTCTGATTAACCGTTGGCAAACTCGGGCGTCTAGTTTGCCTGCTGTGCTCGACCTAATCAGCATGTTTGAAGAGGTGCCCATCGCAGCCGGAAGCCAACCGCAGCGATCGCGCACCGTACAGCGTCAACGAGAGTTGCTGCGCCGCTTTTTTGAAACTGAGCAGTATCAAACCTTGTGCCGCTTGGCCCAAGTCCTCAACCAAACGGTCGAGTCGGCCGCCTACAGTGGCAATCGGCCTCTAGGTTCCCTCATCCGTCGATACCCCTATTTGTACGAATACTGCCTGCTCAGCGAAGACTGCACTAGCGAACAGCAGCACACTGTCAAGCAAATTCAAACCAATATGCAGCGCAAGTTTGAGATTGACTTGTCGCAATACATTACGTATCAGGTACGTCGCGCCCAGAGCGATCGCGACATCTTGCTCCATCCCAACACCACAACTTGCCGTGTGATTCAGCCAGTGGCCAACCCCACCCTCCTCTCCGATGAAGACTTTAACCACGCTATCAAGCATTACGTAGGTCGGGTCGATGGCTCTCGTACCTACAAAGACCTGGCCCATGGCTTCCTCATTCACAGTGCCCATCGGCAAACCTTCCGCTCCTTCAAGGATGACCTCTACGAGTACATCACCGCATCGGTTGACTCTGCCTACGGCAAACGCCAGTTCAACCAACAGCTCCACACCTTCCTGCAAGGACTCCTTCCCGAAAGCAACTATCAAGATCTCGATGATTTCTTGATGGTGCGAACCTGTAGCCAGCTCTTTAACTTTCTGGTGGTTGATAGTCCCAAACAGCCCAATCACTATCTGTTTATCGACCTCATCACCAACTTAGGCCCTGTTTTAACAACAGGCATCCTGCTGAAGATCCTATTACTGTGCCGTCGCGTTAAGCCTGCACTTGAGCGTCGATTCTCGATTCTCTTTAGCCACTATGAAAGCTATACGCGGGATGCCGTGCAGTGGCTCGTAGTCGCATTAGAAAATCTCCATGTTGCGCTGAGTACGCATTTTGGGTCTGTCGATGTTTCGTTGATTCGCTAACGATTCATTTGGTAAAATATTGCCTGGATTGCTAACCTGGTTTTTACGAGCTCCCTCTATTAAACAAATAGTGCTACCTTGCTTAGAACCTAAGGGTTGTAGTCAGGTAGCCAGTCCATAGAGTTAGCTAAATCAAACATCTTCAGCTAGCCAAGCTTCACCTCGCTTGCGAGAGCCTAGGCAGTTGGGTTAATGTCGAATTTGTCCCAATATTTAAGTCTTTCAAGGAGTGTTTCAGCATGACCCAAGTGGTCTTAGGAGAAAACGAAGGAATCGAGTCTGCCCTGCGTCGATTTAAGCGTCAAGTTTCTAAGGCTGGTATCCTAGCCGATGTTAAGAGTCATCGCCATTTCGAGACTCCAATCGAAAAGCGGAAGCGGAAAGCCATCATGGCGCGGCGCAAGCGTCGGTTTCGTTAAGCTGGCTCGCTGAATTTTCAAACTCCTCAGGTCGTTTTGTGCTCTGTTTCTCAATGGCTCGTTTCTCCAATAGTCGTTGGAAATCGTTAGTATTGAGCCAGAACAGCCCCTGAGGAGTTTTTCGTTGGAGATTTGATTTGGTTTCGTCTGTGCCTCAGCCCAATCGCCCCGATCGCCCAACCCCACCATCTCAAACAACCCCATCAGCCTCTCGTGGCTTTGCCGAACAGGATCTGGACGAAGCGATGGCGGGGTTTCGCGATATGGTGTCGGACTTGAACTACCAGCAGGCACACGAGGCATTGCGAGAACTGGTAGACTCCCTGGACTTAAGCCAGCGTGAGCGCTCAGGTTTGGATGCAGAGCTCACTCAGCTAAATCTGCTGATGGCGAAGCTAGAGCAGCAAGTTATCCAAATCGCAGTCTTTGGCATGGTGGGACGCGGAAAGTCGTCGTTGCTCAATGCGCTGCTGGGTCAACAAATTTTTGAAACGGGGCCAACCCATGGCGTGACCCAGTCCATTCACTCTGCCAACTGGGCCATTCAAGAAGAGTCGGTGGTGGGCAGCGATCGCAACATTGTGCGAGTAGCGTTACCGAGTGTGGGTGGAGCCCAGGTAGAACTGGTCGATACCCCCGGCATTGACGAAGTGGATGGCGAGAGCCGGGAGTTTTTGGCCAAGGAAGTGGCCCAACAGGCCGACCTGATTTTGTTTGTGGTGGCGGGCGATATTACCCGGGTGGAGTTTGACGCACTGACCGCACTGCGGCAGGCTAGCAAGCCCATGGTGCTAGTACTGAACAAGGTGGATCAATACCCCGATGCCGATCGCCAGGTAATTTATCAAAAGATTCGTGATGAGCGGGTGCGATCGCTTCTTTCACCCGACGAAATTGTGATGGCCTCTGCAGCGCCCATTACTGCAACGGCCGTTCGTAAGGCGGATGGGACAACCACCGTACGCATGAACCGATCTCAGCCACAGGTCGATGAACTCAAACTCAAAATTTTGGAGCTGCTGCATCGAGAAGGAAAGTCGCTCGTGGCGCTCAACTCCATGCTGTACGCCAATGATATGAACGAACGCATTGTGCAGCGCAAAATGGACATTCGCGATCGCAGCGCCAATCAAGTCATTTGGAGTAGTGTCCTCACCAAATCGGTGGCGATCGCGCTCAACCCCCTCATGCTGGTCGATGTTTTGAGCAGCGCCACCATCGACATCGCCATGATCGTGGCCCTCTCCCGGCTATACGGCTTGCCCATGACCCAAAAAGGCGCGCTAGGACTGCTGCAAACCATAGCCCTTGGCCTGGGGGGCATCACCGCCAGTGAATTGCTCGTTACACTAGGGCTAAGCTCTCTCAAAACTCTGTTTGCTGGAGCCGCACCGATTTCGGGCGGGCTGTCGCTCGCGCCCTATGCATCCGTAGCGGTGACTCAGGCGGCGGTAGCGGGCGTTTCTTCCTACACCATTGGGCAGGTGGCCAAAACTTACCTCGCTAACGGTGCATCCTGGGGGCCTGATGGCCCCAAAACCGTGGTTCACAATATCTTAGAATCGCTGGACGAAACTTCTATTTTGAATCGGATTAAAGATGAACTTTGGGCAAAGCTGGACCTTCAATCTCGGCATCGCGAAACCCTCGAAACGGAAGAGTCGCAGTAGAAGCCGCATGACCTCGCATCAAGTGTTTGAGCAAACTGTACAAATTAAGGCCAGCGCCACCGCTGTCGAGCAGTGCTTTACGGATCTCACGCTCATGCACCGTTGGTTGAATCCGGCGCTACGCTGTGAACCTGTAGGAGACTGGAGCACGGAAATTGGTGGCCAAAGCCGCTTTGTGATTCAAGTGCCTTTGGTGCAGCCTGTCCTCCACAATGTGGTTGTTGAACGAGAGCCAGGGCTGATTGTGTGGCAGTTTGATGGATTCTTTAAGGGGCGCGATCGCTGGGAGTGCCAGCCAACAGAGCAGGGTACCAGCCTCATCAACCGTTTTGAATTTCAAATTCCCAATCCAGTTGTGCGCTACGGGTTCAATGCGTTTGCGGCAACGTGGACCAAGCAAGACATGCAGGCACAGCTGCGCCGTCTTAAGCGGGTTGCCGAAGAGGTGTATCAACGATTAAGCGACTAACGATTGAGTAAGGGCGGGCATCTATCCTTTTTGGTTCATGGTGTTTTGGTTGCTGAATCACGCACCTTCGTGCTTAGCATGACTGCCGTTCGTAACCTTTAAGCTGCGAGCTTACCTGAGAGTTCAATGCGGATATTGCAAATTGTGGCTGTAACGAGGATTGTCCATGGTTGGTTTTCTGAGGCCAATTTTGCCCACGCTAGCACGGGGAGCACTGGTGGGCTGGTTGGTCGGAGCCGGCCTAGCGGCCCTGGCTTTTCTACCTAAGCCAGTTCAAGCCGCCGAGCAGATTCGCCTAACCCTATCCATCCTAGAGTTGACCCTGTCGCTCGACTCGCTAGAGACCTACGCCGAAACTGGAGAAATTACGGGCGATCTGCGCTTTTATGCCCGTTTTTTGAACGATCAAGAAAAGGCCGACCTGCGGCAGTTTTTGCAGCAGCGTTTTGATGTGTCACCGCAGGTAGTGTCCCAAATTTTCTATTCGCAAATTGGGGAACGCACGCTTCAGGAATTGGGAGAGATCGTTCGTACCGACACGAACCGCAGCGGATTTAGTGCCCTGCGGGGTGCCTTCATTTTGGCGGCGAGCGATCCCGATGGGCTGTCGGTTCTCAACATTATTCGACGCTACCCCAGTTACAGCATTCGGCTGAATGGTGAGCAGCTTCTAGCGTTGCGGCAAGAGTTTGTGACGCTGCTGAACTATCGGGATGCGGCAGTGGAGGCGATCGCCCAGGAGAGCGCGACAGAAACCACAACGCCTGTATCGATCCCCACGGATTTGCCGGACATCAGGCTACCGGGGCCAAACCGAATTTTGCGGCGCACGTTGGAATTTCGGCGCGATCGCCAAACGTTGCAGGGCACCCCGATTGAGCGACCATTTGATGTGGATTTGTTCCTGCCGATTGGGCGCACCAGTCCCGCTCCGGTGGTGGTGATCTCCCATGGGCTGGGATCAACCCGAGGAGCTTTTTCTTACCTGGGTGAGCATCTAGCCTCCCATGGGTTTGCCGTGGTGATCCCCGACCACATTGGCAGCGGTGAGCAAGCACGCGAGGCTTTGCTGTCTGGCATTTTGGGCAGCGAGATCAATCCGGTTGAGTTTATCGATCGCCCGCTGGATATTCAATACATGCTCGATGAGCTGGAACGGCGATCGCAGAGTGATCCCAGCTTGCAGGGCCGCATGGATTTGCAAAATGTTGGCGTGATTGGTCATTCCTTTGGTGGGTACACGGCTTTGGCCCTGGCGGGTGCACCGCTTAATATTCCCCGGTTGCGCCAGGTGTGTGAGCAGCCCGTTTTTTCGCTCAATGCTGCTCCCATTCTGCAATGCACCGCCAGCCGTTTGCCGCAGTTTAGCTATCCGCTGGCCGATCCGCGCGTGCGAGCCACAGTTGCCATCAGCCCCATTACCAGCGTTGCCCTGGGGCCAGAAGGTATGAGCCAAATTGAGGTGCCGACCTTCATCATTGCGGGCAGCAATGACTTTATTGCCTCCGTTGTGCCAGAGCAAATTCATCCGTTTTTATGGCTCGACACCCCGACAAAATACCTAGCACTTATGGTGCCGAGCGGCCACACCAGCGCCGACAACACGCCAACCGACAACGCTGCCACCAACGAGCTAGGAGAACTGCTATCCGGGCCAGATCCTCGGTTAGGTCGGGAATATATTCGCGCCTTGACTCTGGCGTTTATGCAAACTCATTTAGCCAACCAGGCAGAGTATGCCGATTACCTGTCGGCCAACTATGCTCAATCCATTTCGCAAGAACCGTTAACCCTGAATCTGGTGCGATCGCTCACGGCGGAACAAATCGAAACGGCCTACGGTGGCCCAGCGCCCATCCCAGTGATCCCAGCCTTGCCCAACCTCGCCACTCCAACGGCCAATCCCACTCTGGATCAAATTGCCGAAACGGGAGTCTTGAATGTGGCGATTCGCCCGGATGCGCCGCCGTTTGGCCAGGTTAGCGCCAGCGGCAACCTAACCGGGTTTTGTACCGACCTGCTGAATGCGTTTGCTGCCGATCTCACCCAACAGTTGGAGCGCCCCGTTCAGGTGAATGCGATCGCCTCAACCCTCGATAATCGCTTTGAGCTGGTGCGCGATCGCACGGTACAGGTGGAATGTGGCCCCAACAGCATTCGCACCAATGGCGAAAACGTGGCGTTTTCCACTCCCTTCTTTTTAACAGGAACTCACTTGCTCATTCGCACTGGCGATGAGGAACGCGTGAATCCGTTCTCGAACCTGCGCGGCATCCGCGTTGGAGTGCAGGCCGAATCCATTACTCAGCAGTTTTTGCAGCAGCGTTATCCCGAAGCCCAGGTGATTGGCTTTGATGGGGTCGATGGTCGGCGTCAGGGCATTGAGGCATTTCGGCAGGGTGCGATCGACACGTTTGCCAGCGATGGCATTTTGCTGCTAGCGGAAGCTTCACGCCAAAACTTGCCCACTAGCCAAGTCCGCCTTGCTCCCAATACACCACTCACCTGCGATCCCTACAGCATGATCTTGCCTGAGGGCGATCGCGAATGGGAAACAACCGTCAATCAGTTCATTGGCACCCCGGCATTTCAGCAAGTTTGGGATCGCTGGTTTGGCCAAGAGCTGTATCCCTACATCTTCCTCAATCTTGATTTTTGCGCGACCGATCCCAACGCCACATCAACCACTGCGTCAGCTATGCAGGGCGATCGCCCAATTCAGCCCGCTGAGACCCAATAAGTCGCTCAAGTGAGCAGGTTCAAAACACAGGTGGTGTTTGCTGTGCTAACGTCAGTTTGGATTAAGGACTTTTCCAAGGGTTGCGCGACGCGCAACCCTTGAAAAAGTCCAGTTTATCCCCAATTCACGTTGTGCTAGCAAACACCACCTGTTGATAGGGAACCAAACACCCTTACGCTGGAACTTCGATGCGTTCGGAGCCGGATAAGCCAAAGGCCGCATGGACAGCCTGTAATGCACGTACGCCCTCCTCCTCGGACACGACGCAGCTCACCTTAATTTCTGAGGTGGCGATCATGTGAATGTTGATGTGGTCGCGGGCGATCGCCTCAAACATTTGCGCGGCGACGCCCGGACGGCCCATCATGCCCACTCCCACAATGCTGACCTTGGCGATCGCCGTATTCACCGTCACTTCACCCCAGCCAAACTCCGATTTGGATTGCAGCAGCAGCTCACGGGCAGCTTCCGCATCCATTTGCGCCACAGTAAAGGCAATGTCGCGGGTGGCGACTTCATCAATCCAGCGGCAGCGCTGCGACTGAATGATCATGTCGACGCTAATGTTGTGGTCGGCCAGCAAACGGAACAGCCGTGCTGCCATACCGGGGCGATCGGGAACTTGGCGAATGGCAAGTTGTGCCTGATTGCGATCGAGCGCAGCACCCCGTACCGGAAGCGTTTGGTCATCGGCGGTGCGAGTTTTGGTGCCCAAGTGGCTTGGCGATGAGTTCACATCAAATGCAGCACACAGCGCAGAAATGGCGCGATCGCAGTCCGACTCAGCAATGGTGCAGCTCACCTGCACTTCCGAGGTGGAAATCATTTCGATATTGACCCCCGCTGCTGCCAGGGTCTCAAACATTTGCGCCGCCACACCCGGACGACCAATCATGCCTGCTCCCGAAATGCTGACCTTGGCAATGGAGCGTTCCACCATCACCTCGGCCTCGCCAGCAACCGGATCGGAGGTGGAGCGTAACGCTGGAGCGATCGCCGAGGCAACCGCTTCTGCCCGATTCAGCGACGGTTTGGTGACCGTAAACGCAATATCGTTGGAGTTGCCTTCGTGAATGGACTGAATGATTAAGTCCACATCCAGCTCTTGTTGGGCAATCTCGCGGAACAAACGGGCGGCAATTCCGGGACGATCGGGAATGCGGAGCATCGCCACCTTCGCCTGATCCGTATCAAAGCCCACCGCATCGACGGGATGTGCAATTTCCAATCCCACCAGTGGACGGGGCTGCGGCTGCGGCGACACCACCTTCGTCCCGGGATCATCCGTCCAGCTGGATCGCACCACCAGGGTGACCCCGTAGTTGCGGGCAATTTCTACCGCACGGGGATGCAGCACCTTGGCCCCCAAGCTGGCCAGCTCCAGCATCTCATCCGATGTAATTTCACTCATGAGTTGGGCATCGGGCACCAGCCGGGGATCAGCGGTCAAGATACCGGGCACATCCGTATAAATTTCGCAGGCATCGGCTTTGAGCGCCGCTGCCAACGCCACCGCCGAGGTATCCGAGCCACCTCGACCCAACGTGGTAATTTCAAAATCAGTCAGGCTGCTAATGCCCTGAAAGCCAGCGACCACAACCACTTCGCCTTTTTGCAAGTGCCGCTGCATTCGCTCGGTTTCAATGCTGAGGATGCGGGCGCGGGTGTGGGTAGCCTCGGTGACAATGCCCACCTGAGCCCCCGTGAGCGACACGGCAGGCTGCGATAGCTCTTGTAGCGCCATCGACAGCAGCGCAATCGTCACCTGCTCGCCTGTCGACAGCAGCATGTCCATTTCGCGGCGGCTGGGATTTTTGGAAATATCGTTTGCCAGCTTGACCAAGCCGTCGGTGGTTTTGCCCATGGCCGAAACCACCACCACCACCGAATGCCCCGCCTCGACCGTTTGCTTCACTCGTTGCGCCACAGCCTGAATGCGCTCTACCGTGCCGACCGAGGTGCCCCCATATTTTTGAACAATTAATGACATGATCCCAACTCACTGGCTTCGACCCGTCTTGGAGCGGTGCGGCTCGAACCATGAACGCGCAAAAAGGCCGGGGAAGCGAAAACGACTGACCTCAACTAACTTATCAGATTTGGGCCTCAGATTTGGCACTGCCGCCGCCGCATGATGCAGCTCAACTTACAGCGATCGCACGTAAAAGGGCAATATACCCAGCGCCAGATATAGCAAAATGCCGCCCCATTGGCTGAGGCTTCGCGCAGCGATCGCCCACAATTTGCTCAAGGTGCTAAGAAATCGCCACGCCACAAATACCGCCGCTGTGAGCAGCAGTAAAACGGCGATCGCCACCGGAATCATCACCTCAATGAGCGTCGCTGCTGCCAGCGCCACCAGCGCCATCAGCCACAAACCCACCAACCATGCCACAATCTCGCGTTGGCGTAGAGCCTTGACTGTTGCTGGGGTTGGGCGATCACTTTCCGGATCAGCATCGATCTCAGCATCCGATTTAGGCAAAGGCAACCGCAGCCGCATCGCCAGTTCGGCTGTGGCCCCATTGAGAAAGCACACCAGCAAAAAAATTCCCACCCTGGTCACCGGATACACTCCCGAAAGCCGCCACTCGCAGCCCAACGCAAACACGGCGACCAAGCCCACCGCCACACCTCGCTGCGCCAATGCCAAAAACGGTCGTGCCTTGGGAGGAATCGGGAGCAACCGTTCATGCCGCACAAGCCAGAAAAAGCCCCAAATCAGCATCATCAGCCCCAACAGGGTCCATCCCAGTGGAATTGTGAGCCCCAACTGCACCAACCCCGATCCCACGGTTAGAATACCGAGTTCTTGTGGCGTGACAAAGCCAGCCTGGGTTGGGCTGTAAATGCGCTGTGGACGCACCGATCGATAGCTCTGCAAAATGCGAGCAATCTGAAACTGCACCATAAACAAGAAGGCACACACTCCCGCCGGAATGGCTGCGATCGCCAAATAGGGAGGCACAGGAGACGCCGCATCTCGCAGCAGCACTGAATAGCCAATCGCCGCAACGGCCAATACCCCCGCCAACACCAGGGCTGACACAACCGGAAAAACTTCGCGCTGATAGCGCAACCAGCGATGGGTCATGGGTCAACAATTCCTGACATGAATTCCTGACATGAATCGGCTTGTAGTCTGATTAACCAATGCAATCCAGCTCAACCGTGACTTCCCATCATAGGAGCGACGCGCCCCTGCTGAACAGGCGAAATGGGATTTTTGTTAAGCCAGAACCCATATTCGGTCAGTGATTGTCAATGATTTTAGGACAACAAAGGTAGATAGAACTTGATACTCTCTCTGACTAGGATTGAATTCAGCCCGCTCGCCACCCCGACCCTTACCTTCAATGAAAGTTAGCAGTACTATAAGAAAAACCTTTGGAAGACTTTGTCGTTACTTATGCTGAGCGATGTGTTAGAGGTTGGGCTAGTTGAGGGACTGATTGCCGTAGTCTTTTTTGGGCTTTGTGCGATCGCCAACTGGTATTTTCAGCGGCCTTATCCATCAGAGCGGGAGCTGGCTGATATTCTTGATCGCGTTGATTCGCCGAAGCGCACGATTCCCGACCATCTTACCTATCGTGGGGTTGCCTACACACCCAACGCGCCAGAGCTCGAAATTCTTCAGGATGAAGGGATGGGTCATTATCGCGGCACGCCTGTCCATTCCGTGCAAGCCTCAACTCAAGATACACCCAGGGTCGTGGTGCAGCTTACCTATCGCGGCGTTCCCTATGTTCAGCGCCAAAGCGAACCTACAGCTCAATCTCCATCGAGCGATCGCACTGACTCATAGGCAACCCCTTGATCCAGCTCGATCCAGTGCGTAATTTGGCCAATGCGTTGAACGAGATCTAGAGCAAAACCATTGGAGAATGGCCGACCTTACAACCCAGGCTGGGCCAAGCGTAACCCATCAAAATCCAACGTAGCGAGATAGAGGTAAGCTTGAGCGATCGCCCGCTTGCCGCGCAAAAAGCCAGTGTTCGCGCCAGGGCAAATGTAGGCCAGGGTATCGGGGCTATAGTCACTGAGCAGCCGCTGCACCTGCTTAAGTTGCCGCCACCAGTGAAAGGTTTTGGATAGGCGAAGGGGAACTGGCTCACCTTGTTGGTTTGGCAGCAAATGCCGCCCCGTAAATAGGACACCGCCGTGCTGCGCCCAGTACAGACAGGCCGAACCCGGCGTATGGCCTGGAGTCCAAAAGGCATAGGCAGTTTCGGTCAGCTCATACTTTTGCTCAAACGTGGTGAGGGTGAGGTTGGGCAGCAAGTACGCCTCTTGCTCCTGGATGACGACATGACAGCCCGTAGCTTGCTGAATTTCTTTGACTTGAGCGATCGCGCCACGATGGGTGAGCACCAGCCAACGCACGCCACCGAGCGCTTGCAGCTCAGCATGAACCGTGTCATCCCAGTTTGGGCAATCAATCAACACATTGCCCTCAGGCAATTGCAGCACATAAGCGGTGCCCCCCAGCGTATTGCGGTTGGGTGGAAAGGCAAACAGTCGATCCAAGACGGGTCGCAAAATTGAAGGTGCGGCAGAAGGCGCAAAATCAGTCATTCAATCGTTCAACTCAAGACAGCGATCCCTGGCGATGCCGTTTCATCGGTTGGGCTTTGATAGATGCTCACCCTATGGTCGCGATGCCCTATCTCCACCCGTTCAACAATCGGCATATCTCCAAACCATAAACCATATCAGGGCTCGGTGTCGGAATGCGCAACTCGTTTGAAGAAAATGGCGATCGCTCACATCCCAGACTGACCATTCCTTCACGAGAACGCCTGCACGAATGGATTTTTTGAAGTAGGAGTCATTGCGTAGCTCTGCCGGCATGACTCCTACAGGAGGTTTACTCAACCCCTGCCTAACCGCATTTATAAGATTCTGACAAAAGTTCAGCCCATTCACTTCCGCGCCTTTAGGGGAATGCAGCGACTCCAGAGAGAGACGTTAAGATGGGTAGAAGAGTCGCGCACATGCGTCACAATTTCTCCTAGAATGGCGCATTACCTGTGCGGTAATGCGGCCTTGTCAGCCACGAGAAGACTCCATTTTGACGACCCTAAAATGGGCGTGAGGGGTATCCGTTCAGAATTTCTTCTTTTGAGATCGGCAGCATGATACTTTGGCTACTCCTGCTAGGAGGTTTGGGAATTTTTACCTACATCATTGTGCAGCGCAGCGTTGCCCATGTAACGCGCACTCCGGTGTGGCTACTGTGGTTGGTCATGATGCTGCCTGCCCTGATTTGGACATTTTGGCTGCTGGCAAATGGGGAAGATGCCCAAATTCCAGTGCTGCTACTGTTGGGGCCATTTTTGGGCTGTCCCGTCCTGTACTGGCTGTTGATTCAATGGGGAAGACCCACCCCGCCGTTACCCGCCGAATCACACGCTTCCTCTTCACCAGAAGGGGTAGCGATCGCCAGTGCCGAATCAAAACCCACCATTAAGCCCATCAATCGCCAGGAAGAAGAAACGCTGCATCACTGCTTCCCGTGGACGGTGTTTTATTTGCAGAGTGTGGAATATTTACCGCAAGCGTTGATTTGCCGAGGCCAACTGCGTTCTTCGGCGGAGGTCGCCTACCAAACAGTTCGTGAAAATATTGAAACTCAGTTTGGCGATCGCTTTATGGTGGTGTTTCAAGAAGGACTGAACGGCAAACCGTTTTTTGCCCTGGTGGCCAACCCCCAGGCCCAGGCAACCGCCAAAACAGAACGGCGATCGCTCAATCGACCAGGGTTAGCGCTGGGGTTACTGTTGGCAACGCTGTTCACCACCACCTTGGCGGGTGTTGTGCTATCGGGCTTAGATCCCAACGAGTTTGCCAGTCGCACCTTGGTGACGATGGGGCTTCCCTATGCCCTGTCGCTCATGTCCATTTTGGGTGTGCATGAGTTTGCCCATTACTGGATGGCCAAGCGCTACCAAATTCGCACGACCTATCCCTATTTCATTCCGATTCCACCTACCGCGTTTTTTCCCTTTGGTACGTTTGGCGCATTTATTCAAATGCGATCGCCCGTTCCCCATCGAAAAGCCCTGTTTGACATTGGCATTGCTGGGCCTCTGGCTGGGTTTCTGGTTACAATCCCGGTCTTGTTTTGGGGGCTGGGGCTTTCCCAAGTGGTGGATGTCACGCCAGCGTTGACAGAGCAAGCAGGCCCTCCTGGATTCCTCAACTTTGAGCTGTTCAACCCCACAGCCTCCTTTTTCATCTTCTTGTTGGCAAAGCTGTCATTGGGTACTCAGTTGGGAGCCGAACAAGCTTTGAGGCTTCATCCGGTGGCGATCGCAGGCTGTATTGGAGTGATTGTTACCGCGCTGAACTTAATGCCCGTGGGACAGCTCGATGGCGGACACATTGTACATGCCATGTTTGGTCAGCGCACAGGCGCATTGATTGGCCAGGTGGCACGACTGCTGGTGCTGGCATTATCATTTGTGCAGCGAGAGCTATTGCTATGGGCAATTTTGCTCTTTTTTATTCCTGCTGTTGATGAGCCTGCATTGAATGATGTAAGTGAGCTGGATGATCGTCGCGATTTGTTGGGATTGGTGGCACTCGCGGTCTTGGTTTTGATTATTCTGCCAACTCCGCCCGCCATTGCACGAATTTTGTTCTAGACTTCTTTATCAACGAGCAATACAACGAGGTTCCATTGGCCATGACTCACGATGTCAAGCAATGGTTGGGCGAGATCAAAAACTTGCAGCAAAAGTTGGTAGAGGCCCATCGCGAACGCGATGAAGCCTACGCGAGTGCGGCCAATTGGCGTAGCCTCTACGAAACCGAGGCAAAGCAGCGGCGTACCGAGGCCAATCTGTCTAAGCAAGCAATTGAAGAACTCTCGCTTAAAATTCAGCAGCTTGAAAGCAGTCAAGAATTTGCCCCCCTTGAGGGCAATCTTCCTGAAGCTCTGCAGGAACACATTCACAAGTTGGAGTCGGTAGAGGCGTTGCAGCAAGAGCTAGCCCATGCGCTCATGGAGTGCGATCGCCTGACCAATGCACTTAAGGCCGAGCAGCGTCAGCATGAGCAGACCCGACGAGGGTTAACCTCGGCTTTGGGTGACACCATGGATTTGCTGACTCAGGAGCGGTCTCACCGGGGGAATAGCTCTAGCAATGGTGGAGCCGTCGGGGCGATCGCCAGTCGCGAGTCCACTCTGGAATAGCGCTGAGACCATCTCTTGCGCGGGTTGGCTCCATCGGCCAGCCAAACATTTGTGCTGCTTAGAAACTCTAGAGGCCACACGCAAGAAAAGACATCGGCTCTAGCTTTCTCGGAGCGATCCGCCCAACAGCCCTCAACCGCTGCACCAGCTGCATCACAAGCCTGATAACAATAGGACTTACGCACTTCATCCAAAAAACCAGGGGTTGAATGATTTTTGGAGCGCTAAGCGCTCCAAAAATCATTCAACTGCGTAAGTCCTGAACAAGAATGGTTTGGAACTCGTACCCGCATTGCGAGCCGGAATCCCAAACCCCTCAAACGTATATTTAGTTGCTTCACCAAACCAATTGCGGCTAGAAGCCCATGGCCGCCGCAACCGAGTCAACTTCGGGAGCGATACCGCCCTTAAATTGGTTGTCCGAAACCTTAATGGCCGTATCGGGATCTTTGAGACCGTTGCCCGTCAGCACACATACCACTGTTGCCCCCGTTGGCACCTGATCCTTCACCTTGAGCAACCCCGCAACCGATGAGGCACTCGCAGGCTCACAGAAAATGCCTTCTTCGGCGGCGAGCAGCCGATAAGCAGCCACAATTTCGTCATCTGTAACAGCATGAAATGCCCCCTGGCTGGCATCTCGAACAGCGATCGCCTTATCCCAACTGGCAGGATTACCAATTCGAATCGCCGTTGCTAGCGTTTCGGGATGAGGAACAGGTTGACCAGTCACCAAAGGAGATGCACCCGCCGCCTGAAAGCCCATCATTTTGGGCAGTTGAGTTGCTTTTTTGTCTTGATGATACTGGCAAAAGCCCATCCAGTAGGCCGTGATATTGCCCGCGTTGCCAACGGGGATGCAGAGCCAGTCGGGTGCATCCCCCAGCGCATCAACAATCTCGAACGCGGCGGTTTTTTGCCCCTCCAATCGGTAGGGGTTGACCGAGTTCACCAAGGTGATGGGGTACTGCTCGGCCATGTCACGCACAATTTCCAGGGCTCGGTCAAAGTTGCCTTTAATGGCCAACACTTCTGCACCATAGAGCAACGCTTGTGCCAACTTGCCCACGGCCACATAGCCATCGGGAATGAGCACAAATGGCTGCAAACCGCCACGACGAGCATAGGCCGCCGCCGCTGCCGAGGTATTGCCCGTGCTGGCGCAAATGACGGCTTTGGCTCCGGCTTCTTTGGCCTTGGTAATGGCCATGGTCATTCCCCGGTCTTTGAAGCTGCCCGTGGGGTTGAGGCCGTCATACTTGACAAACACCTGCACCTGCCGCCCAATCTGAGCCGCGATCGCCGGTGCAGGAATCAGTGGCGTGTTTCCCTCATACAACGTCACAATGGGCGTTGATTCGGTAACAGGCAAGTAGGAGCGGTACGCTTCAATCAACCCCTTCCATGGGCCTGCATTTGCAGCACTTGCTGGATGGGATGCGGCTGCAAATGCAGGCCGATGTTCTAGGCTATCTTTGACACCAAATACGCGAGAAATTAATGACACGGCTCTAGCAATACCAATAGATTCAAACGTTCACCAAGGGTAGGATAAACCAGACGTTCGGTCTGGTGCATCAGCGATCGCGCAATCCACCTGCACGATTCGTTGGCGACACGGGCAATGGCGCTCCTAAGATTCCCGGTCGGCTCACAACCTTGCTCAGCAGAATTCAGCTTCTTCAAACTAGCGATCGCTTTATTCCCCATCAAGCAAGATCTTCAGTCTAGCTTGATACGTTTCCATTCCATGCGCCTCCTTATTAGAAATTCAGATCAGGACAGTTGAAACCAGTTCCCAAACTGCCACATATTTTTTCAGGCGAAATGGATGCCTCAACTACAATCGTTAGTTGCAGTTAAGCTACAATACCCTCGTGGTGTGAGTGAGTAAAAATGACTAGTCAAGCCTTGATTGCAGAACGTCCAGTGACAGCGCAGGAATTTGTTGGAGCGGTCACTTCAGCGCCAGCAAATGCTGAACTCTCTTCCAATCAGTCTGTGCTGCCCAGTCCGATTAAAGTGGCCAAGCTTCCTTATCAAAAGCCTCAGCAGATCGAATTGCTGAACCTTCATGCCGAGGCCGAGGCTCTACTCCAGCAGGTTCAGCGATTAAAGCAACAGCGCATTCCTGAGTAACCCATCGGCGATCGCTGCTAAATTGTCGAAGCTTTCCAGTTGACGCAGTTTATCCGCTCAATCTCGCCAAACTTGGATTGCCATTTTCATCCCAAATGAAGCTCTGACCAGATGCAACGATGCATCAACCGTCAGAGCTTTTTAACTGTTTCCACACATCAGTATCAGTTCCGGTTAAGGTTTTCCTACCAGGGTTCCCCCAGAGATTTCGCGACGCGCAACCCTCAAAAAAAGCCCATGTTTGCGGGTACGTTGTGCGTGCAAACATGGGCTTTGGCTTATCCAGAACTAACGGGTTTCCAACCTTTGGCGAGTAGGGTATCGGCTTGGCCTAGCCCCAGGGTTGAATATCTATCAGGGTGCAAACGGTAAGAGCGATCGCCCTTAATCACCCACATTAATCACCGACGTGAGCTCCAGTTCACCCTCGTCCGTAATCGTCCACACATCGTAGGCGCCTACCACATCGCCCTGCTCGTTGAACTCGACCGTGCCGCTAGCTCCCTGGTAGTTAATGTCGGTACCTTCGCGCACCAAGCGCAAGGCCTCGCACACATCGCTCACTTCTTGACCGGGCGCGTTCGACACTTCCATCAGCTTGCTTTGCATGGCCTCGCCAGTGGTGGACTTGGCCGCCTCTGCCGCCAGCACCATCACCGCAGCCGCATCCCACGTATTGGGATCGTACACATTTGGCTCTCGATTGAACTGTTGCTGGTACAGCGTGCGAAAATCGCCCAAAGCTGGGCCGCCCTCACTGCTGGGAGCCGTGCCAATCACCCCCGCCGCAATCAACGTACCATCTGGCGTGCGGCCAGCCTTCTCGGCAATTTCTGCACTCTTCATCCCATCAGTGAGCAAAACTTTTGTATCACCATCAAGCAATCCCTGCTCGTAGGCACCTTGCAAGATCAGGCTGCCCGTCTCCAAATAGGCCACAATCAGCACGGCATCGGGATCGCCACCAAACGCAGCGCTCAATTCAGAATCAAACGTGGTTGCGTTTTCGGCGTACTTGGTGGGGTTGGATTCATTCACAACGGTGCCACCCAATTCCTTGAACGCCGGAATAAAAGCCTGAACCAGACCGTTACCGTAGTCATTGTTAATGGCCAACACCGCAACGGAATTGATGCCCTGCTCACGCGCTAGCTGGGCCAAGGCATCACCCTGAAAGGTATCCGGCGGGGCGGTACGCGCCCAATAGCCCTGGAAGTCGCCATTGGCGGCACGGTCGGTAAAGGTAGGGCTGGTGCTAGAGGGAGAAATTTGCACGACTTTGTTGCGAACTGCAATATCCACAGCAGCACTAGATACGGCGCTACCTGCTGCACCAACTACGCCCGCGACTCGATCGACTTCTGCAAGTTTGGTCATGCCCGATGCGCCCGCAGCAGGGTCGGTTTGGTCATCTTCGGACACGAGCTGTACTGGCTGACCCAGCACGCCATCACATGCATTCACCGTGTTGACCAGCAGGTTTGCGGTGTCCTGCATGGTGGTTCCATACTGAGCCAAGTCGCCCGTGAGAGGAAACAGTGTGCCTAGTTTGAGGGCGGCATCCGAGTCGGCCGCCGGGGCTCCGGGGCTATCGGTCGTGGAATCTGTAGCGGTGTTAGTTTGGCAAGCGGCAACCGAAAGTAACAGGGCGATCGCACCCAGATTTCGAGCCCATAATGTGAATTTGGTGGAATTGAAGAAAAGCATATTAACCCTCGCAGGCCAGTTTCTTAGGGGAAGAATTCTAACAAATCAAAACTTAGTTTAGCCAACCATGCCTACTGTCGTGGAGCTTTGACGGGAAATTCTCAATCTTGCCCTGTGCTCAACATGAGCCTCAACATGGTCTCAATATTGGCGATAAATGGGCGATGGATAGGCGATAGATGCGATGGATGGGCGATCGCAGTTCCCTAGTGGAACAAGCAAAGCCTCGCGCCCGTCTAAGGCGGAAGGGGCAATATGGGGCCGACGCGTGCCCAAGTTGTGATAAAAGTATTACTTTGTAGGCATCAGTTTACAGTTGTATTGCGGTTTAATAACGGCTGAGATTGATGAACTTCAGCCAGAATGAACCCATTCGATTGAACGTGATTGGACTGCATCAACGAAAGTAAGCAACTCAAACATGAGTTAGGCTTACAGATGTTGTGATAGAGCCGCGTCATTCATATTGATTTGCCCCCCCACAGCATGTGAGACAACGTCAAGGAGATGCTATGAAGTCATGGATTCGCTGGGGTGCTGCCCTGGGTTGTATTAGTAGTGTAGTCATGGGCAGCGTGGTCATGAATGCAGAGCAGGCCTTGGCCTTAACACAAGAGCAAGTAATTGAGCGGCTTCAGCCTGTTCCCGTTTTTGCTATTACCAATACGGAAGGGGTGCCCCTGTTGGGCAGTGTTGGTGAGGGCGAACAGGCTGTTTCGGTAGCCAATGTTTTTATTAGTCGCGGCGATGCAGAAGCCTTTTTGACTCAACTCCGCGAAGACAACGCCCAACTGGCAAGCTCTGTTCGGATTACTCCGGTTTCGTTGGCAGAGATTTACGAGCTGGCAACCGATGAAAGCCAGTCTGCCCAAGCAATTCGATTTGCCATTGTGCCCACCGAAGAGGAAGTGCAAGGCGCAGTAAATTTGCTGCAGCAACAGGGCCAGGGCGAGGGCTTTCAAGGGGTGCCCCTGTTCTATGCCGAATCGACCGATAGCGAAGGCGGATACCTAACTGTGCAGCAGGGCGATCGCCAGGTCATTCCCATGTACTTTGATCAGGAAGATTTGGAAGCGCTGTTGACTCGTGTATCTGAGTCGGAGCCCGATCTCGCCTCAACAATGCGAGTTCAGGTGACCAGCCTGGAAGGGGTGATTCAGCTGATGCAGGAAGGCGATGAACCCGAACTCAACTCCATTTTGCTGGTTCCGCCTAAGGAGTCGATCGACTTCATTCGCTCGTTGCCAAATCAGCAGGGTCGTCCCAACCAGCCTGCTCCAGGCAACTAACCAGACGGTCATTTTGGGTGAGTGATATCGAGACCAATCGCACGATAGAGAGTGCGAACGGGACAACTGATTCAACCGCGCGTTGTGCAACGGTGGTGACAGGCGGCGATCTCTGGCGCTGGTACCAATGGGCCCAGCAAGAAGCGATCGCCGCTTCTGTTTCGCAACATGAACTGGACTGGTTTGTGCTAGCTATGTCGGATGTGGATCGGCTGGCGCTGAGATTGCAGACCGTGGTGGCTCGCCCCACCGTTTGCCTCATGCATCCCTTAGATGCGCTTTCACAAAAATGGCAACAGCGCACCCAGCAGCGAGTTCCCGTGCAGTACTTAGTCGGGCAGGTACAATGGCGCGATTTGGTGCTGCAAGTTTCTCCGGCAGTGCTGATTCCTCGTCCCGAAACGGAACTCATCATCGACTTAGCGATCGCCCTCGCCGCCGAGTTACCCACTCATCCTGCTCACTGGGTCGATTTGGGGACTGGCAGTGGAGCGATCGCACTGAGTTTGGCGCAGGCATTTCCTCATGCCACCCTGCACGCAGTAGATGTGAGTGCAGAGGCATTGGCAATCGCTCGACACAACGCCCAAAGCAACCATTTAGCAGACCGAATCCAGTTTTACCAAGGCAATTGGTTTGAGCCGATTGCTCATCTCAAAGGGCAGCTCAGTGGCTTGGTTTCCAATCCGCCCTACATTCCCACAGCAGAAGTTGCCGTACTCCAACCCGAGGTCACGCAGCACGAACCTCACTTGGCGCTAGATGGCGGCACCGATGGGCTAGACTGCATTCGCCTACTGGCAGAACAAGCTCCCCAATTTTTGCGTCCCAGTGGTGTGTGGCTGATCGAAATGATGACAGGCCAGGGCGATCGCGTGGCACACCTGTTGGAACACCACGGCCAATACACCAATATTCAAGTGCATTTTGATCTCGGTGGGTGCGATCGCTTTGTCAGCGCTCATCGCAAACCCTAGCTTTCCTACACAAATCACTTTTTCCAACGTCAGTTTCGGTTAAGGGCTTTTCTGAAGTTTGCGCGGCGCGCAAACTTCAGAAAAGCCCTTAACCAAAACTCAGGTTTTTCAGGACTTACGCAAGCCTACCCAATCTGGTGTGTTGGTGTTGTGGGTAGGGTGCTAAGCACCCTACCCACAACACCAATGCGTAAGTCCAGTTTTTGAAGCATGAATCGTTGCGTGGCTGAGTCGCGCAACAATTCGTGCAGAAAAACTCTTAAAGCAAAGTGGCAAACAAGAGTTGACCTGCATTTTGGTCAGCCAACCCAATCGCTTCGTTAAGGCGGCTTTTAGCGGTTGCCATTTCTAGCGGTTGCCATTTCTAGCGGTTGCCATTTCTAGCGGTTGTCATGTTTTGGGATACAAGGCCAGCGCAAATTCCAAAGACCAACCTCAACCCAATCATCCCAAACGTCCCATCAAAGCCAGTCAATGATGAGCCAAGGCTTTCAAAACGGTTAAGCTAGAGTTATGATATATAAATAAAATTTATATCTTGCTGCCAATTCAATCCGTTGAATTTATAGCTAAGCTAGGGGATAACGAACCTCTACAGTTGATCTCGGTGCAACCATGTTGAACTTTGACAAGCCGTTGAACTTTAACAACCTGTTGAACTTTAACAAACCTGCTGACTCACTAGCTCTGATTTTCAAGAAGGCGACGACATCTCCGATGAGTGGTCTTGATGCAGTTCGTCAATGGCTGAATGGATTGAAGATTCAGAATCGGGCACTGGCTCATTTCATTTGCCGTGTCATTCCAACTCAGTGCCCCTTTGAACGCACGATTCGTATCTTCAATCTAGTTTTGTATATTCCGCCATTGTGTAGGCTGAATCCTCTCTATGAAGAAGTCTTAAGCTTGCGCTTTCGGGCCCTGTCCTATTTAGCTGACGAGTGCCAAGTAGACATCCGCCCCTATTGCTAACGTCCTTACTTCTATCAAGAATCAGAACCATGATGCGTAAAACGACCAACTTCTTGCAAGAGGAAGTGAATAACGGTTGGGCGATTCAAATTTATCGTAGCGATCGCCGCCTTCTATGCTCGCTTTATCCATCTCATGGTTGGGCATTTCTAGCTGGACTGATCATTGGATGCTTCATGACAGTACTTGGGTTACAAGGCCAAGTCGTTCCTCATCCATCTCCAACTGATGTACCTCCAGTAGCCGCCCCACCCAAGCTTGACTAGCCTTCAAACAGGTTGTCAAACAGAGTATTCAGTTCAGTGAGACCGCTCGCTATTCCGTTTCTCAAGATATCCCCTTAACAGGCCATGCTTATGAACGTTCAACCTCCATCGAATCTTCCTTGGTATCGCTGGCTGAATAGTCATCGAGTCATTCGCCTATTAGAAACCGTGCAAGATTTCATTGTGATTTGTTTGTGCATTGGTCTATTTAGTTTCATGGTGCTCCAATTGCGAGAAATGGTGCTATCGCTGCTGCCTCCACTAGAGTTTCAACCTGTTACATCCGATATCCTGTTTTTGTTAATTCTGGTTGAACTATTTCGTCTACTGATTATCTATTTGCAGGAACATCGCGTATCCATTGGAGTTGCCGTCGAAGTATCAATTGTCTCTGTTCTAAGGGAAATTATTGTGCGTGGTGTTTTGGAAACGCCCTGGAGCCAAGTCCTTGTCGCTTGTGTCTTTTTACTGGTATTGGGAACGCTTCTTGTGATTCGAGTTTGGTTGCCTCCAACCTTTGATGGAATTGATCCAGAACACTTTGTCTCCGAACGTCATCGATCGCGCATTACGGATCCTAATCCCATTCACGTAATTGACTGAGAAGTATGCCAACCAGCATATTTCACCGTAAGAGCCAATGTTGTTGCAATCATTCAGCGCAAGCAAATTATCAGCAAGCAGCCATCATTAACCATACAATCCTAGAATTCTGTGCCGCCCGCATTGTGAGCGGCACAGAATTCTAGGGTCGGGGTTTTCATAGTGTCGAGGGACTTAGTTTGCTCAACCGGCTTCATCTAGAGTTACGCCGTTGGATTGTTTTCCGCAAGCTTAGCGGACGAAAAACAATCCAACAAACCGCGCACCTTTTAAGAGTCTGTTGGGTGTGCGTCATGTTGATCATTGGATGAACATGATGCAATTTTCCAGCACAACGTTAGGACTTACGCACTTCAGCCGAAAAACCAGGGGGTTGAATCATGTTTGAGGCGCTAAGCGCCCCAAACATGATTCAACTGCGTAAGTCCTGAACGTAATCACGGATGGTTAGGCTTTTGTGATCCCAAAATCGTACCAAACGGAGCACACGCTAGATTGCATGGTCAGGCCAGTGAAAGCAGCTTTGTTGAACGAATCCCAACAGCAGTCTACGGCGATCGTCCAGGCTTGGAAGTGCTTGCATAAACTCTTCATTGCTGACGACTGGGATGCCTGCCCGACGCAAAAGAGCCAGATCAGGAGCGGGGGGTAAAAGATCCACTGCTTGAATGCCAGCAGATTTTACCGTCTTCAAATAGTTCTGAACGGCTGCTCGGGTTGATATGAGTGAGGCAGGAGATGGACGATAGGGTTTCTGGATTCCATACGTCAAGATGGTCAATGCCTCGTCTAAGATGGCGATCGCAGGAGCACTGCCTTTTTGAACAGAAGCCCCGTGATAATACTGCAAGATGGGATAGGCAATTTGCTGTTCGGTCAACTTACCTAATTGGGAGGCGATTAAAGCCAATTGCAAATCCAAGCCGGAAAACTCTCTCCCATTCCAGCTATTGAGAACCAACTCTTCGGCAGAACTGCCCAGTCCAATAATTTGGCTGGTCAGCGATTGCTTGGTTGTAACCCCTGAAACTACCGATAGGAGAAAGCTAACCACCATTGTGATGAGCAATATTCCCGTAAACGCAGCCAAAGAGGTCATCAACTGCCAACCGCCCCGCTGAGGATATAGTTCTCCATTTCCAAACGTTGTAATGGTGTAGGCAACAAAATAGATGCGATCGCTCAAGGCCGCCAAGGGTTGATTTGAAGCTTCTGAATGAATAATCGACGCAGGATCAGCGCTGAAGATGAACACCCACCCCACCCAAAGGAGCCCCAACCAAACCATCATCGTAACCACCTGGGTTACAGGGCCGCCCAAGCTAAGCCAGTCATGACGTTTGATGCGTAGCCCCTGCACAATGATCCACCAAATGCCACTTGTGACTTGATTGGTTACTGGCCCGGCACCCCCATTCACCCAAAGAACGGTCCACAGCGCATCAAGAATCGAAGTAGCAACCAGCAGTACACCAAGACCCAGCAGCAAAAAATTCACGAAACTAACGATAAAAATTGAGACAACACTTCTGTGTCGTTCATTCTGACTCGAAGTGCCGTTTCTCGAATCTAGCAAGAGGCATAATCTCACTTCCTTCAAGCCTGATGCACTGAGTGCATCAGGCTTGAAGGAATCCTAATTTCTTGCCTATACCCGCAACGCTGGCAGGCCTACAAATTCCGCTGCGAACGTTGCATAGTTGTTCGTTGTCGTTCGCTGCTGTTCGTTGCCGATACGGGGTTAGCGTTTACAGCAATGCTTGTGCATCTTGGGCAACAGGAGGCATTTCATCGTTGACCATACTTTCTAGGACGGCGCGGGTTTCGGGTGTGTTGAGCCGCCCCAAAGCTTGCACAACGCGGTGGCGCACCTGCCAATCGGGGTGGGTCGCATAGGGAATGATCAGGGGCACGGCACGCAAGTCGCCGAGTTCACCTAAGGAGCCGATGGCCGCAGTTCTAACAAGCTCAATGGGAGAGCCTAGCGCTTCTTCCAACAGTTCAAATGACCGGGTATCGCCCAATTCGCCCAGGGCAGAAATAATGCTGAACTGAACCAGCCATTCACTGGTGTTGTGATACAGCCGCTCTAGCTCTTCATAGGCTTGAGTGAGCTTAAGGGCACCAATCGAGTCGGCGGCGGCGGCTTGCAGGTCTGTCTCGCTGTCGGCTAGGCCATCTCGCAAAATCTGTAGCGTTTCATCTAGGTTTTGCGTTCCCAGGGTGGCGAGTTGGCTAATGGCGGCATAGCGAACTCGCACACTTCTGTCGTAAGCTGCTGTTTTAATGAGCTCGTAGGCGATCGCCGGGTCTAGAGTTCGCAATTGGTTTACCGCGCGAAGGCGATCGCCGAAATCTTCAGAATTTAGCAGCTCTTGAACAGATTCGGGAGTCACAGTCATATTTCTAGTTTTTAGTGGTTGGTTAAAAAAATGAATTAGATAAAAGCTGGGCGCGAACCAGCATCGAACCCAACGTTACTGGGCGATCGCATAAAAATCGTTAAGGGTTAGCCTAGCCTTGCAAGGCAGCCATGTGGCGAATAATGTCGCCCCGGGTAATGATGCCGACCAACTTATCGGCAGAGTCGAGCACAAGCACCCGATGAACATCGCGTTCATGCATGAGGTTGGCGGCCTCTCGTAGCGGGCGATCGGCCTGAATGGTGACCAAGTCGCCTTTGCGCTTGGCGCGAGTCATCACTTCGGCCACCGTCGTGCCCAACGCTTTGTGCAATTCCCGGTCATACCGAGCAGGATTTTCCAGATAAATCACGCTATCCAGCAGCATGAAATAGGCCGGAGGAGTCACCCCGGACTCTTGCCACATCAGATCGCCTTCAGAAATGACGCCCACCAGAGCCCCGTCCGCATTTACAACAGGCAGGCCGCTGATGCGTCGCTCAGCTAGGATGCGAACCACCTCATTCAGGGCAGTGTCAGGGTGAACGACAACTGGGTCTCGGGTCATTACATCGGCAACAGTGGTAGTCATAGTTACCATTGGTTAACAGTTCTAGGCCCATTGTAGGGAATTGCGGGTCTCAACCAAACGGGCTTTACAGGTTGTTACGTTGCTGGGTCTGCCAAGGACGGCAATTTTTGCAGTACGGTAATCCGACTGTCATCTGCATCAGCAATCTGGGTTGTGTTCCACATGTGTGGAGGCTGGTTGTAGAAAGGCGGTGGAGCCGACCTGTACAGCCGACCTGTACAGCCGACCTCCATCGGTCCAGAACATCCCCGCAATCAGCATCAACCATTCTCATCAGCGGCTTGAGGAAGTCCAGCGGTGGGCATTTCACAAAATTGGTGAAGAATGGTGAGACAGTTGGCGATCGCCCCTAAATGGGCAATTTCGTACCCGTGGGTATTTTCGGTTGGAAAGCTCAAACACGCGCCCCGGCCCACATGGCCCATCTTCATGGCAATGGAGGCATCGCTACCAAAGCCGCTAATGGTTGCCAATTGCAGAGGCACCTTAGCTTGCTCGGCGGCCTCTCGAAGCTGCTGGTTTAGCCCTTCATCGTATACGCCATAGGCATCCTGCGACAGCAACACCGGAGCTTCGCCGTCTTCGATGGGGTACTCCACGGACAAGGGACAAATTTCGAGGGCGATTAAAGCGCTGAGCTTGGTGCGAGCGGTAAAGAATAGTGCGCCAATGGCTCCCACTTCTTCTTTCGCTGAGGCGACTAGATAGGTGTCAAACCGAGGGCGTTTGAGGGTGGCGGCCAAGCCTAACAAAATCGCCACCGAGGCTTTGTTATCCAGGGTATAGCTGGCAATGTGGTTTTTGAGGCGAAAGGGACGCTTGCGATGGCGACCAATGACGACGCGAGTTCCAGGCCGGATGCCGCACTCATCCAATTCGCTGAGGCTGTATTTGGTTTCCACCCAGGCATCTTCCCACCGGACGGGTGTGTCTTCCTGAAAAGCCTTTTGGGGCGACTCGTGAGACACATGGCGCGACCCAAAGCTGAGAATGCCGCTTACGGTGGCGCGATCGCCCAGCAAATCCACCACGCCTTCGCCATAGACCCAGGGAAATGCTCCACCCAGTTTGCGCACTTGAACACGGCCATCGGTCTCTACCGATTTCACCATACCGCCAATCTCATCTTTATGGGCCGTAATAGCGATCGCTCGACTGGAATCATCTCCAGGAATTTTGGCGATCACATTATCGGCATCATCGACCCAACTCTCAACACCAAACTGCCGAAATTGCTCTTGCAAATACGTATTTATCGCTTGCTCAACTCCACTGGGAGAATGCAACATCACTAATGTTTCGATTTGGGCAAATAAAGTATCGGGAGTGAAGCACTCAGGAAGAGAATTTGATGGGCCAGATTTTTGATTCAAAATGCGATCGCACCTATCTAAAAAACGGTCTATGGCTCATTATCACCATAGACCGCCTTGTATCGCAAAAGGGAAGTTGAAGTTGATAAAAATGCCTACCCACCTCAGCAATTCATTGCAATCAGAACACATTAATTCGGACGCTGAATCATGAAGCTACGTTGCAAGAATTGAATTAAAGCTTCATTGAAGCAACCTGCAATTAAACATTATCAACTGGGGTTTCGCTGGGAGTTCTTGAGGGGGTGTTTACAGTGGGTGAATTACTACCTGCAAGCTGCGCATTGGGGTTGCGCGACACAAAGTAGTTGTTAATGAGTGTAGTTGCCAACGACAACACAACTGGGCCAACGAAAAAGGCCAAAAAGCCCTGAACCATAAATCCGGGGACCAGAACCGCTGCCAACCAAAAACACAATCCGTTGATGACGAAGGAAAACAGACCCAACGTGAGAAAGTTGATCGGCAACGACAACAAGTTAAGAGCTGGCTTAACAAAGGTGTTGATCAAGCCAATAACCAAAGCAGCAACAATCGCCGCTGGGAAATTAGCAATATTCACTCCTGGCACCACCAAATCAACAATCAGCAAAGATAGCGCAGTGATGAGAGGGTTTAACAAATATCCAAGCATGAGCATTTCTCCAACACAGCTTAATTAGACAGACCTTTCAAAACCGTTCAATAAACAAACCTGTCGATCGATTCAATCCATAGCTTCGTATCCAGGGATACTCTTGACATCTGCCTAATGGACTTAAAAGCTATTACTTGTTCGACCAAAACCTGGCTAAGCAAAACGATAGAAACAGCAAAGACGAATGAACGCTCATCCAAAAACAGTTCTTCTGTCTTTTAATCGTCATGCTAACAAAAAATATTGGGAGCCTGGTCTACCCATAGGTTGAACACGAGGTACGGTTTTCTCCCCTAAAATGGTGTCTCGGCTGGCAAATTTATTGCCTATGCTGTTAGTAAAGCTGAGTGGATAAGTTCTTATGAAAATTCTGAAGTATGCGCTTGCAATTCTGGTGCCCCCGGTTGGAGTTTTCCTCTCTTATGGAGTGAGTCAAGCTCTGATTATCAACATTTTGTTGACGCTGCTAGGCTGGCTCCCAGGTTCGATTCACGCTGTTTGGGCGATCGCCAAGCGTGAAGAAGGTTTGGCAAGCCGCAACCTGTAACGAATCGAAACGGATGGTGATTCAGCCAGCGATTAGGCCACAGCCTTATACAACACTGCCCATGCAATCCCTGAGCCTGGACTCTACAATTGGGCATTTTGGCAAACCAAAGCGCCCAATTTTCGATGTCAGTGACATCGAAAATTGGGCGCTTTAGACATGTCGATTGTTCCGGCGAGTGGCCTTAGAGCCAACGACCCAAGCGATAGTTTGGTAAAGCGGATTTGTTGGAAAGCTGGCTTGGGCCAGCCTCCAAACAATCGCAAATGCTTTACGCAACCACCCTAGGCTTCTGCGCTGGCGCGGGCCGCAGCCGCCTCATCAGGATGAATCCCCAAACGGGTGAGGTTAATGCGGCCACGCTGGTCAATTTCGCGCACCTTCACAACCACCTCATCACCCACGGCTAGCTCATCTTCCACTTTGCCCACGCGGTAGTCGGCAATTTGCGAGATGTGAACCATGCCCTCTTTACCCGGCAATATCTCTACAAATGCGCCAATCGGAATGATGCGCGTTACCTTGCCAACATAGACATCTCCAGCGCTGAGCTTGCGCGTCATGCCTTCAATGATGGCGCGGGCCTGCTTGGCCTTTTCGCCCTCGACTGCCGCAATGGTGACGGTACCAT
This sequence comes from Leptolyngbya sp. AN02str, assembly GCF_050565595.1. Taxonomy (NCBI): domain Bacteria; kingdom Bacillati; phylum Cyanobacteriota; class Cyanophyceae; order Leptolyngbyales; family Leptolyngbyaceae; genus Leptolyngbya; species Leptolyngbya sp. AN02str. The sequence continues at coordinate 241,748 of NZ_JBNXVR010000002.1, forward strand.
CATCTTCAATATCAATTTTGGCTCCAGTTTGTTCGGTAATGCCTTTGATCGTTTTACCGCCGGGGCCAATGATCATGCCGATCATGTCGGGATCGATCTTAATCGTGAGCAGACGAGGCGCAAAAGGAGACAGCTCAGGACGAGGCTTGTCGATGGCTTCGGTCATTTTGCTCAAGATGTGGAGGCGGGCAGCCTTGGCCTGCTTGATGGCATCGGCGACAACCGCAATGGGCAATCCGGTAATCTTCATGTCCATTTGTAGGGCGGTAATCCCGGTATCGGTTCCCGCGACTTTAAAGTCCATGTCACCCAAAAAGTCTTCAATCCCCTGAATATCAGTCAGGATACGGACTTCATCGCCTTCTTTGATCAAGCCCATAGCCGCGCCGCTGACGGGCTTTTTAATGGGAACCCCCGCGTCCATCAGCGATAGGGTAGAGCCACAAACCGACCCCATGGAGGTGGAACCGTTGGAAGATAACACTTCCGAAACGACCCGAATCACGTAGGGAAATTCCTCTTTGGGAGGCAACACGGGCACCAATGCTCGCTCGGCTAGGGCACCGTGACCAATTTCACGACGACCGGGCGATCGCATGGGTCGAGTTTCGCCAACGGAGTAAGGCGGGAAGTTGTAGTGGTGCATGTAGCGCTTTTCATCATCAGGATGCAAGTCATCCAGATCTTGCGCTTCGCCCGGAGTTCCCAGAGTGACCACAGAGAGGACTTGGGTCAGCTCTCGCTGAAATAGGGCGCTACCATGAACCCGCTGAGGCAGCAACCCAGTGCGACAGGTGATTTTTCGCACTTGATCGAGCTTGCGCCCATCTACGCGAACGCCGTCTTCCACGATTTGGCGACGCATCAGCTTTTTGGTCACGCTCTTAAACACGTTGGATAGGGCTTTGGGGTCGGCTTCGGCAGCAGCCCGTACAGGCTCTGCTTCACCCATAGCGGCGATCGCCTCTGCGACCGATTCCTTCACCACATCCAAAGCCGCATCTCGCTCGGGCTTGGTGTATTCAAAGTGCGCCAAGATTTCTTTAATGGCGTCTTTTGAGCGATCGGTGATGAAGTCTTCTAACGTGGAATCGACAACAGGCGGCTCAAGATGCACAATTTCAATGCCCAGTTCCGCAATCAGATCCCGCTGAGCTTGAATGAGATCCCGAACAGCCTCGTAGCCAAAGTCAATCGCCTCGATCATGTCTTGCTCGGGCAGTTGATTGGCTCCCGCTTCTACCATGATTACGCCATCGGGCGAGCCCGCCACCACCAAGTCTAGATCTCCAGCTTCAATCTCTTGGTAAGTGGGGTTAATGATAAAGTCGTCGCCAACCAGACCAACGCGGACCGCTGCCATGGGGCCATTAAATGGAATTTGGGCTAATAGAGTAGCGATCGAGGCTCCCGTTACAGCCAACACATCAGGCGGCACTCGCTCATCCATGGACATGGTGGTGGCCACAACCTGAATATCGTCACGTAGCCAGCCAGGAAAGAGCGGACGCAAGGGACGGTCAATCAATCGGCTGATGAGCGTTGCCTTTTCGGGGGGACGGCCCTCTCGCCGCAAAAAGCCGCCGGGAATGCGTCCAGCGGCGTACATGCGCTCTTCATAGTCCACTAGCAGGGGTAGAAAATCGATGCCTTCTCGCCCGGCCGCGCGAGTTGCGGTCACAAAAACTGCTGTATTTTCAGACTCGACTAGCACCGCCCCACCTGCTTGAGGCGCCAGTAGTCCAACCTTGAGTCGAATATCTCTTCCATCGAAGGATATTGACTTATTGATTTCTTCGATCATGTAGCAATATGTCCTTACCTCTTTTTTTCTTCTGTGGCAATCGTAGCATTGATGTTTGTAGGCGGAATCACCATTCCAGACAGGATTAAAAAAACCTGGATTGAGGTGATGAAGATTGACACAGGATGAGTGAATGAATGGGTTCCATTTTCTCTCGCGTAGGGGTTGATGTTTGCATTTGGTGATTCAACGTTATAAACGCTCAAGTTGTGTATTCACAAGCGGTTGAGCATCGGCGAGAGCGGGTATTCATCGCTATCAGGAGGACCCAAAAGCGGACTCTATTGGGCTTATTTCTAAAAGCTTTCTTAAGTCTATTGAGGTTTGTTTATCTAAGAAGAAGCGTTTGCTTTTAGGAGCAGGTTATGTAAAAAACAAGATATTTTTTTAAGTTTTGTGATGCTCAGCAACAAATTTGATGACAAAAAAAGGGGCGATCGCCCCGTTGAGTTCAGTTCGGAGTTAATTGTCTGGGTTAATACCACCTTCGGGAAACACCCATTTGGGTGGTTCTGTCATTTTGCGGCGGCGGGCAATTTCGGCAATTTCGTGCATGCGATCGAGCGATGTTTCTTGAATAAACTGAGTGGCTTGTTGACGAAACTCCTGGTTAGGGCACTTGTCTTCGCCGAGAACACAACCGTTCTTGCACTGTTCTGCACAGTTAATTTGGGTTACTTCCACAAGTTAGATCCTCTCAAACGATCGGCTATTCATGAAAATCCTATCGCGTGAGATAAGGTGTCGGGATCAGAATCTGGCTGTGGACGTATGGCTGAGGTGGCAGCACAGTGCAGGGAGCGATGCATCAGCGCTGGGTGGTTAGGGATAGGAACGGTTGAGTTGGGGGCTTAGTCCCAGGCGGGCTTGGCTAATCCCAAATATTCGACTCCGGTTAGGGTGTTGTTGAAGCGGCAGGGAAGAATTTCGACGCCTTGGGCGATCGCCGTTCGAAACAGGAGGCCATAGGTGGGGTCGGCGGCATCGCCAGGGGCAAAGTGGGTGCAGTCGCCTCGGTTGATGTAGTAGAGCATGATGGCGCGAGCGTTGGGCAAAAGGTCGGTTAGCTCTTGCAAATGCTTTTGACCACGGGTAGTGACGGTGTCGGGGAATAGGGCTAATGAGCCTTGTACCCAGGTGGTGTTTTTGACTTCGATGTAGATGGGGCGATCGCCCCCGGTCAGCAGGAAGTCAATCCGGCTCTTGTTGTCGCGTCCGTAGGGGACTTCGCAGCGAATGTCGGAGTAATCGCCAATTTCGGGAATCGCCTTTGCTTCGAGGGCGGCTTTAATAACACGGTTGGGCAGGCTGGTGTTGGTGCCAACGAGGGTGGGTAGGGTGTCGGTGAGTTCGATGAGTTCCCAAGTGTAGGCGAGGGTACGTTTGGGGTTGGTGCTGTGGGAGAGCCACACGCGGTTGCCGGGGAGGTAGACGCCGGTCATGGGGCCGGTGTTGGGGCAATGGGCAATGACGAGGTCTCCGGTTTCGAGTTCCACTTCGGCAAAGAACCGCTTGTAGCGCTTGATGAGGGTTCCTGGAACGAGGGGTGGAAATGGGTACAGCAGCATGGAGGAGGATTGGCAAATGAAACAACTGCAGGATGCGTGATTGTCAGCGATATATCCGAAAGCTTTTTTAATGTTGCTTGTTCAGGTCTTATGCCGTGGATTGAGGCTTACACCCTAGCCCCTAGCCTCTAATCCCTAGCCCCTAACCCAAAGACTCTACTCGGGGGACTTCCCCCCAATCCCCCGCTTTCTGGGGGACTCAACTCCCCCAACCCCCCGCAAGGGGTTGACGGCTCAATGCCAATCCGCGCTCCGGGTTAGGGCTGCAACGGGGTGGCGGAGGGGGGCGGATTGGGGTGAATGCTCGAACCGTGCCGAGACATCGGCCCTGCATTGTAGCTAAGGTTCATGCCAGGAAGAGGGGCGATCGCCTCTCTTCCTGGCATGAGGGCTGATTAGCGACGGCGGACGACTTGTTCACGGTAGAGGCTGACGATGTTGGCGACGACATCTTCGACGGCGAGGTGGTCGGTGTTGAGTTCGATGGCGTCTTCGGCTTTGCGCAGGGGGGCGATCGCGCGGCTGCTATCTTTTAGATCGCGCTCGTAGATGGATTTTTCGAGGGCTTCGAGGCTCACTTCGGGTTGGCCTTGCTCTTTGAGGTCGAGCTGGCGGCGGCGGGCACGCTCTTGCACAGAGGCGGTGAGGAAGATTTTGAGTTCGGCATCGGGAAAGACGTGAGTGCCGATGTCGCGGCCATCCATGACGACACCACCGCGACGGCCATAGTCTTGCTGCATGCGCACCAGAGCTTCGCGGACGGCGCGTTGGGCGGCAACAGCAGAAACGTTGGCGGTGACTTCGGCAGAGCGAATGTCACGGGTCACGTCTTGCCCATTGATCCACACTTTTTGGGTGGGGGCAGCCATACCTTGCTGATCGGCGTTTTCGAGGCGAATGTCGCACTCGCTCACGAGTTCGGCGATCGCAGGCTCGTCGGTAACGGCGATGCCCGAATCTAGTACGAGCCAGGTTACGGCGCGGTACATGGCTCCGGTATCCAAATACAAGAGCCCTAGCTCGTTGGCGACGCGGCGCACTACGGTCGATTTTCCAGCTCCTGCCGGCCCATCGATCGCCACAATGGGCTGGCGAGCTTGTAGCACAACGTTGTCAATTAAACGGGCGGAACCCAGATGGGCGGCGATCGCCAACAGTCCGGTTTCTTCGACTTTCTCCAGTGGCTTCATTGTTTTTGGGTGAACCAGATCGATGTATTGAGGTCGCACAACGGGAACCGTCGCTAGCTCGGCAGTAGCGGCGTTAATTAGCTCGTGGCGGTGCGTGATTCCTTGTTGAAATAATTGCTGTGCGCTGTTTAAGGCACGGTAAAGAATTGTAGCGTGCGATCGCTCCTCTGGAGATAAATATCGATTACGAGAACTTAAAGCCAAACCATCGGGTTCGCGCACCGTCGGGCAGGAAACCAGGGTAACGGGTACGTTCAAATCCTGAACCAACCGTTGCAAAATGGCGAGTTGCTGGGCGTCTTTTTGGCCAAAGTAGGCGCGATCGGGCAGCACGATGTTGAGCAACTTGGTCACAACCGTGGCCACGCCTTCAAAATGGCCAGGACGATGGGGGCCGCACAGCACGGCCATCATTTCGGGAGGAGGAACAACTTGGGTGAGCAACCGTTTGTCGGCGGGATCGGCAGAACTGTACAGTTCCGCCACAGAGGGGGCAAAGATGGCATCTACTCCAGCATCTGCGCACAGTTCGCGATCGCGCTCCAGGGTTTTGGGATAGCGATGAAAGTCTTCATTAGGGCCAAATTGCAGCGGATTGACAAAAATACTGACAACCACCACTTTGGTTTCGCGACGGGCCTGCTGCACCAAGCTCAGGTGCCCTTCGTGCAAGGCTCCCATCGTTGGCACCAATCCCACCACGGGTGCCCCATCCCGAAGCCGCTCTGCTGCGCCTTCTCGCTGTTGCCATACATAACTTCGCAATCCTGCGATCGTCTTGAACAGGCGCACCGTTTCCTCCAGGAACCCCTCGTATTCACCCAACTGTTGTTGTAACCTTTCGTAGTTTACTGAATTCTGAATCGCGCTGATTCGTTCAGGACAAGACGAATGGGCTTTCCCAAAAAAAGCAGGCAGTGCCTTAATCCTGTTGGGGCAGGGAATGTCGCTTGGCGATCGCCTCAATATAGCTAGGAACCGCTTCTCCACCCACATGGCAGGCTTCGCGATCCACCTGTAGCAAGTCATCCCCCCAAATCACTTGTCCGACAGGAACCGCATCACCCCGGTCTGGTTTCCAATCATGACTGACAAACTTTTGGTCGGCATCTACAACACCGCCATCAAACCAGTAGCCAATGCAGTCATATACATCTTGCAGGACTTGGGGAACCGAAGGACGATGCAACTGGCCGCGAGAGTTGGCGCTGCGCGCTTTGTAGCGCGATCGGGGAAACAAGCCATACAGATTCTTCAGCGATGCAGAAATGAGGGGTTCATTCTTCAGTAGCGTCCGTTTAAAGGCACTGACTGAGATTCGACAATCCACGTCTTGCAGCAGAGCCGGAGCCCACATCGTTTGAAAGCGCATGGGCCGGGACGATCGGTTGGGATACTCCAGCAGTGGCAGTGTATCCGCATCCAACAGCTGCATTCCCTCATCCATAACGTTGTACAGGCCATTGCGACCAGCAATCTCACTGAGAGAAACCGGCGAACACACCCCTTCCACAATCAAAATTTCGGCCGTTGGGCTAGCTTGGCGCAGCGATCGCAGCACCCCACCTAGTACACCCATACTTACCGTAACCGGCGGCTTTGCAGGGTATCCCAAATTTGGCTTGACCAAAATGCGCGTGGCATTCCAAGCAGCCTTGGGCGGCGTATAGACAAACTCTGGCGTTGCCGCGACCTGCACCGCGTGAACCAATTCCGGCATCGTTCTATCTTAAAAACACGTGTAGGGTGAGCCATGCCCACCCTACCAAAATCTGCCCCAAAGCGAACTCAGCCATCCAAAATAACCTGAGTTTTGAGTAAGCTGAAGTGCCCATTTTTGCGTGCGCGTTGCGCACGCAAAAATGGGCACTTCTGAAGTTTGCGCGGCGCGCAAACTTCAGAAAAGCTTTGAACCGAAACTGACGTTTCAATAGGACTTACGCACCTCATCCCAAAACCAGAGAATTACATGATGTTTGAAGTGCTTGGTACTCCAAACATCATGCACCTGCGTAAGTCCTGTTTAAGCAACTAGGCAACACGACCCTGACGACGCTGATGAGCCTTCCACCGCAGCAGCGCACGCTTCAAACCTGTAGAGCGCCGTTTGGGTTGCTCCACCAAAAGCCCTTGTGTTGTCGTAATTGTGGCGTACGTTAACATCATTCACTCCTCTACATGGCGGCATCATCATTGCAGAATGTTGACCGCGTGTTCAGTGACATGCTAGACACTGGCGATCGCCCCTCTACAGATCGGGAACCCGTCCTTGCCTAGGCGTAAAACCCGAACCCATTTCTGTAACAACCTGGAACCGATTACTAGCTGCCCGATCCCCACAGACGAGCCTCCTCACCCTTATCCCAAAGTCACCCGACAATCCCTCCCAGGTACGAGAACCAGCCCCCACATAAACCTGATCCCATCCCAACCAATGCGAAGCGACCCAACACCCCCACCGATAACCCCTTTGCCGAGGGAGGGTCTGGGAGGGACGGGCTGCCGTCTCTCCCAGTCAGGGGGTTTGGGGGGCGACGCGCCCCCAAGCCAAACCTATAGCCCTAAACATTCGTGCTCTGATACGTCTCAACATCGTCAGCCAAGAGCGTCAAAGAACCGCCCTCATCTCAAAGATCCGTCAACAACCGAAATAATCCAATTTGGGATTTGGGATTTGGGATTTAGTGGTCACCGTAGCTAATTTCATCCGAGCGGTACTGAAACGGCTCCACATGAATATTAATGCGGGCAGGACCATAACACTCATTCAGCCGATCCTCCACCGCTTCGGTAATCGCATGAGCCGTCACCACATCCGTTGCATCCACAATCAAATGCATTTCAATAAACACCTGCCGCCCCAACACCCCACGAGACGCAATGCTGTGGCAATTCACTACACCCGGCACCTGCATCACCGTATCGTGAATCGCTTCCGGGGCGATCGCCATCCTATCCACCAGCCACGGCAAATTTTCCTGCAAAACCGACCAACCACTCAGGAATACCAACAGCGCCACCGGAAACGACAGCACCACATCCAACCACTGAAACCCCAGCGCCCACACCCCCACCAAGCCACCCAACACACTAATCGTCACCCATACATCACTCATGGTGTGACGCGCATCCGCAATCAGAATGGGGCTACCAACACGCCGACCAACACGCCGCTCATAGAACGCCACAAAAATATTGAGACCCAACACCATTAACAGCAACCACAGTTCAAACATGCCAATCTGAACCGGATCGCTCCCGTTAAGAATGCGCCCCACCGCACTCTTCAAAATCTCGAAGCAAGCAATCCCCAAAAAAACCGCAATCCCCAACGCACCGAGCGCTTCAAACTTTTGATGGCCGTAGGGATGATCGCGATCGGGCTCAGGATTCGACAGTCCACTCGTGACCAATCCCAGCACATTATTCGCGCTATCGGTAACACTATGCAGCGCATCGGCCAGCACACTCAGCGACCCCGTTAGCGTGCCCACCATCACCTTAATGCCCATCACCACAATGTTGAGCACCAGAGTTAGCACCAGCACCCGTTGGACTTGTGCCCGATGATCTTTTTGCATGCCCAATCACCCACTGCGAAATCCAATTGCTAGGACTATAGCAGTCGGGTTAGGGAGATAGGAGATCCACCTAATCCCAACGAATCTCAAATCTAAGAATCCAAACTCCCAAACGGCTTACCCTGCATCAGTAAGGCGCTGTAAATACCGCTCAATCAGCAGGATGGCGACAATATCATCAATAGGGCGAGGGATGGTGCGCAGCTTTTGTGGAATCAGGGCTTGCAAGCCCTTAGGAGGAAACATCTGCCAATAGCGATCGCGTGCTTCCAACGTACTGTAGCGCTCGTCAACCAGAACCACCCGCAACGGTTCGGGCAGCTCGCTCTCAAGGCGAGTTTTCCAGAGCTTGGCCGTCGTTTGGTCGCCCATCACCAACAGCGAAATGGGGAACTGTTGACGAAGTTGAGAAATTCGAGCGATCGCCAACGTCGAAGGCACCACCTCATAAAACAGCAATTGGCGATCCAACCCCATCACCGCGAGGCCACACTTTAGCCGACCGGGATCAAACCCTAAAATGGCTGGTTGATCTGTCATTCGTTGACCTGTCACACTTCCTCTTCAACCACTGGCTTAAGGTTGCAGCAAACTTTCCGTTTCGGCTGTGCTGAACAGTACACGATCCCCACTGACAGCCAGCAGATCTAGCTGAGCAGGGCCAGCGGTATAAATGGGCTCCATCGCCACCGCTTGAATGCTAACAGGCTGATTGTAGACCCGAATCTGTCGAAAGAAGTTGACCACCGTTTCAGTGCGGCCATCGGCAATCTGCACCACCTCAGCCAGCAGCCCCAACTGGCGTAGGCGGAACTGCGCCGTACCAATGAGCAAGTTGAACTGCTCAACCAACGCTTCATCCGTAAGCCGTCGGGGATCAGCCGTTGCAGAAGCCACCACCTCACCAGTCCGCAGCAGCAGCTCATTGGGAGCCGCCGCCACAAAAACCTGAATGCAGTCCTCGCCTGATAGCACGCAGGGTTCGCCCACTACATAGTTGCCAGCCGACAGAATTCGCACCACATACTCACGCCCGTTTTGCAATTGCTCCACCAATTGCTCCACCTGGGCATTCGTGACCTGAATGACCTGCCCCTCAACAGCATTCATACCAGGCCGCACCCGCTGGGCTGCAAACCGATTGGCCTCAACCAAAAGCTGAATCACCGCTTGGGGTGCTGCCGCCGGAGTCACAACTCGCACGACCCCCGAAGACAAGGTTTGATTGCGCAAAAGGGCGACACTGCCCTGCCGCAAACCCTGAAATTCCCGTTCCAGCACTTGCACTTCTTGCGTAAGGTACTGCTGCTGCGCTTCTAGCTCTCGAAGTTGGGCTTCGCGCTCCGCAATGCGGCGATCGCGCTCCGCAATTTCCTCTTCTCGCTGCAAAATTTGCTGCTGGCGATCGGCCTGCAATTGTCGAATTTCTTCGCGCAGTGAGTTGGCCTGACCCGATACATTACGCAGCACCGCTTGCGCCTGACGGTAGCTGGTTTCAATTTGCTGTAACTGCGATTGGGTGCTACCGAGTTGGTCTTCAGTCACGCGCAACTGACCTTCAATCCGATCCCGCTGCACATTCGCCTCATCTAGCCGACGGTTAATGCTCGACAGCCGCCGCTGAGCCTCTTGCTGCTCATCCAGTGCAACATCAAGCTCGCGCTGAATGGTTTCCCGTTCACCCTGCGCCTCCCCTAGCTCAATTCGAGCATTGGCCAGATCATCTTGAATGCTCTCTAGCTCAAACACCCCAGTACGCAAGCGATCATCAATTGCAAACAAAATGCCAAACGTGACCGCAGAAATCAAAATCCCGGTCATGATCGTGATTAAGGTGGCAGTTTGCCGGGGACGCAGCCGAAACAAGCTCAGCCGTGCTTTACCAACTCGCATTCCCAGGCGATCGCCAACGGTTGCAATCACCCCTCCCAACACCAAAATCGCCAAAATTAAGACCAGCCCTGTGGTCATCGTCAGCTACGCAGAACTCAGATACAGCCTACTGCATTCTGATAAGAGATTTCAGGAAACGCGCAAACTCTTGCCACACCATTCAACCTGCGGCCCGCGTCGTCTTACTGTCAATCTCCTACCATCAAGCAGCCTCACCCCTAGAAATTGAGTCTCCTCCATTTCCAGTGTGACATTTACGGATCAGCCTATGAGCCAAAATTTGCGAAAAATGAGGATTTTCAGCTTTTTTGCCATCTCACCCATTCATTTAGCCAACCGCGCCCTACGTAAACTGCTGACTTAGCGCAACCGGGTTGTAAACCGTGATCTTCTTTTTGTGAATGGAAATCATATTGTCCGTTCGCAGGTCGCCCAGCAACCGTGTCACCGTCACCCGAGTCGAGCCAATCGCCTCAGCGATCGCTTGATGAGACAGCTTCAGGTCGATCATAATGCCATCCGACGTGGGCACCCCAAAGTCACGACACAAAATCAGCAAAAAGCTCACCAGCCGCGATCCCATATCCCGATGGGCCAACGTTTCAATCATCATCTCAGTTTGCAAAATGCGCGATGACAGACCCTTCAGCATCAACATGCTCAAGTCGGGATTATCCTTCAGCGCCTTTTCCACCTGCTCAATCGGAATCGACAGCAGCTCTACCGGAGTAAACGCCACCGCATGGTAAAAGCGATCGGCCCGTTGCCCTGTAATGAGCGACAGCACCCCAAACACACTGTTCTCTCGCAGCAGCGCCACCGTAATTTCTTCGCCCGCCTCGTACACCCGCGACAGCTTCACCGCTCCCTTCAGCAAAAAGTAAACCCGTTCCGCAGGGTCGCCCGGAAAGAAAATGGTTTTGCCTCGTTCAAACGCCTCCACCATTGGCGGAAACACGCCACCGCTCAACTGTCGGAAAACATCTGCCAACGGCTTATCTTGTGTCGCCACCATACCCCTCGCCTTCTCGGACCCTGTGAGAGTAGTCTTTTTATTAACCAGAAATCAGCCTACGCTTAAGAACAACTACACCATCGAATTGTGCCTAAGTGAGGAAATTTTGACTTTAGAACACTTAAACTAACTTTAGAAGAGTTTTTTGTATCCGATACTACACTTGATTCCTTCAGGAAGCCTGCATGAATACCAGATTTAGCGAAATCGCTCTTGACAAGAGATGCTGCAGACCGTTTTGTGGGCTTTGTCTATCAGGGTATAGCAAGCTACGGTAAATGCGTCATCTTTCGAGATTAGGGTTAGCGGATCGTGGCATTCCAATTCTCATCCAACCACATGAACTGCCACCCAACCCCTACTTTTAGATCCCCTTTTTCAGTATTCTTAATTCGCTGGCACATCTAAAAGCCCAAAAAAATTCATACCCTCCTAACGCCAATGCTGAATTTAACTGGAAAAAATGCCCTCGTTACCGGAATTGCCAACAATCGCTCCATCGCTTGGGGCATTGCACAGCAGCTTCAGGCGGCCGGTGCCAACCTGGGCATTACCTACCTGCCCGACGACAAAGGCAAGATGGAGAAAAAGGTTGCCGATTTGGTTGAACCGTTGCAGCCCAGCCTATTCTTGCCGTTGGATGTGCAAAACGATGGGCAGGTCGAGAGCACCTTTAATACCGTGCGCGACAAGTGGGGCAAGGTTGATATCCTGATTCACTGTTTGGCCTTTGCCAATCGCGATGATTTGAGTGGCGACTTTAGTAACGTATCGCGCGAAGGCTTTGATCTCGCGCTAAATGTCAGCGCTTATTCACTGGTGCAGCTCGCACGTGCAGCCAAGCCGCTCATGACCGAGGGCGGCTCTATTGTGACGCTTACGTACTTGGGTGGGGTGCGGGTGGTGCCCAACTACAATGTAATGGGCGTTGCTAAAGCGGCATTGGAAATGAATGTGCGCTATCTAGCCGCAGAAATGGGGCCAATCAATGTTCGGGTGAATGGAATTTCGGCTGGCCCGATTCGGACGCTAGCCTCCTCTGCTGTGGGTGGCATTCTAGACATGATTCATCATGTGGAAGAGGTGGCACCGTTGCGCCGTACGGTAACGCAAACAGAAGTGGGCAATGCGGCAGCGTTTCTGTGTAGCGATTTGTCGAGCGGCATCACAGGTCAAATTCTATATGTGGATGCGGGCTACGAAATTATGGGCATGTAGGCCTGCCCTGAAGAGGGGGATACAGGGCGCGCGCTGTATCCCTCACGCACACCTTTCATGCACAACCTCGTCATGCACAAACTGCCATAATAGATAGAGCAAATTGGGTTTGATGGTTGGCTCAGCCAAGTGCTCAATGACTGAGTTCTTTTCTTGGGTCAATTGGTTGAGCGAGTCTGCACGTTGATCCCTTGCTTGTTTCTTGTTGACGTCCTCTGTTGCGAAATCCCAGTCTTATGCAAACCCGCGATCCCATCACAACACCGACCGCTTCCGACGTTCCTGTTGTTTCGACAGGTCGCACAGCATCGGTCAGTCGCAAAACCAAAGAGACCGACGTTCAGGTGAGCCTCAACTTAGATGGGCAGGGGCAGTGTCGTGCAGAAACGGGAGTTCCTTTTTTGGATCACATGCTGGATCAGATTTCCTCGCATGGATTGATTGATCTTGATGTGCATGCAACCGGAGACATCCACATCGATGACCACCACACCAACGAAGACGTGGGCATTACGCTCGGTATGGCTTTGGCAAAAGCCGTGGGCGATCGCAAAGGCATTACCCGATTTGGGCACTTTGTCGCTCCACTCGATGAAGCATTGGTGCAAGTCTCCCTGGATTTTTCAGGCCGTCCCCATCTCAGCTATGGGTTGCAAATTCCGACGCAGCGAGTTGGTACCTACGACACTCAGCTCGTGCGTGAGTTCTTTGTCGCTGTGGTCAACCACGCGCAAATTACTCTCCATATTCGCCAGCTCGACGGTATCAACTCCCACCACATTATTGAAGCAACCTTCAAAGCATTTGCACGGGCAATGCGCATGGCGCTCGAAATTGATCCTCGACGAACCAATACCATCCCCAGTTCTAAAGGGGTGCTGTAGCCAATATCTGCTGGGTTCCGCCTCGCCCGTTTTGGCAACGCACGCGCAATCAATCAACTTCGGCTGATCTAAGCCTGACGTTGGAGAGAAAGCCAAAGGCTGTTTGAGATCTCCAGAGCAGAGTATCCAACAGCCTTTGGTTACCAACATTGATGAAGGGCCATCGTTCGCTTGGCGCTCACGAAATGCGTTGGAAAAATGTTGGCGCTTTTTCTGACCAGGATCTGGTCGCTTTAACCCAAACTTTTCAACAAAGGGATCAGTCTTGCTTTTTCTACCACGTAAACGCCGCGCAACTTTCCAGAGGGAATAGTCACTGTTGCGTCTGAAAAAGCAATCATTGGCGTGACAAACTTTTGTCGCTTTTGCTGTTTAATCCGGAGTGCTTGTTTCATCGCCTGTTCTAAAAAGTCTTTTTCAAACGGCTGCTTGTTTTGCCCGATGTAGCGGTAGAGCTGCTCCCCATCGGTTGTCACTTTTCCACGGTGGGATTTGACATCGATGGTGTAGGTATTGCCTTTGGGCGATGTACACACTACATCAACATCGCCCAGGCCACGCAGCTGTCGTCCATACTCAATTTCCCAGCCCAACGCTTCCAAACCCTCCAGTGTTTTGGCGATTTCTTCCTCACCTTTGGCACCTTGGTCAGCATGGTTAGCCCGCTTCCACAAATACAATCCTTTCCAGACGAGACTGGCCGCTGATACCAGCATCAAAAGGCCAAAGAGAAGCTTGAGCTGTGGTGCGATTAGGGGCTGTTGAGTGGCGGTTGTCAGTTGAAGTGAGGTTGCCAAGTTTTCAAACAATCGTAAAAGGACAAGTGGAACAACGAGCACGGCACCAGCCGCAACAAAGCTTTGAATCGCGCGGACGCGGCGACGCATGGCCATGGTGCGAATATTCTGCCCAGCTTGCCGTTTTCCTCGTCTCATTGCTTTATCCCTGGTGTGTGCCATCGCGGCTACAATTCCTGTTCTATTTAGGATAGGAGCATTCGATCGGTACAGGAACGGCAAATTTACGATTCTATTTTTGTATCCCTATCTATGGCGATCGCTTACCAGGAGGGGTATCACTCATCCATTCAAGCCATCCTTGCATTACTATATAGTTATCGAAAATCCAAAATATTGACCACTCTGTGACACCAGTTCGGGATCTATTTCAATTCATGCTTCTCCCAATTTTGTAGAAGCGCGGCGATCGCGTTTAACCTCAAATTTTCTTCCATTTTGTGGAAGCCCAACCATGGCGCAATCTATCACGCAATATCAGCCCAAGCTTAAATCAAGTACACATACATTAAGTACACCTACCCCAACGACATCTACCCCAACTCCATTCACATCCGTATATGGCCCTGTATCATCCTGGCGATTCGGTCAATCATTAGGCATTGATCCCATTGGTCATCACTCTACTTGTTCGTTTCGTTGTGCGTATTGCCAACTTGGCAAAATTGAGCAAGTTCAAACTACGAGGCAAGTTTTTGTATCAACTCGGCATATTGAGCAAGATTTACAAACCTTTGCTCCCTGGGATGTGGATGTGGTCACCCTTAGTGGCAGCGGCGAGCCAACCCTAGCCCTAAACTTGGGCGAAATCATCACCCTGGCCAAAACAGTCACCGCAAAACCGATCGCAGTGTTAACGAATGGAACGCTCCTGCACGATGCCACTGTGCGGGCAGAACTGGCGATCGCCCATGAGGTTGCCGTTAAGCTAGATGCGATCGGGCCTGTCCGGTTTCAGCGCGTCAATCGGCCTGCACCCGGCATGACCCTGGAGCAAATTCTGCAGGGAATCCAACAGTTTCGCCAGGAGTATACAGGCAGGCTGGCCATTCAAACTATGCTGCTATCCCCCTGGAGCGTCGCAGAGCAAGATACCTACATCACCTTTGTGCAGCATCTTCAACCCGACGAAATTCAGCTGAATACACCGACTCGCCCCAAACCTGTGCAACACGAAATGGATGCCCGAGGGAATCATGCTGCTGGCGATCGCCCCTATACCGTCCACCATCTCAAGCCTTTAAGCGAATCGGTTTTGCAACCCATGAGCGATCGCATTCATCGCGCAACAGGCATCCCCGTGCGCCATCCCAAACAGTTGCTCACCCAGTAGATCGACTGCGTAGCTCCTCCGCAACGCAGACTTGTTGGAAGCATGAATCGCTGCACGGTAGAGGCTTACAACGATCCATGCGTCTAGCAACCCATTCCACAGAGCCCCCCAACCTGCCCTCCCGAACCTCCCGTACCGTTCTTTCTGAATACACTGAAGTGCCCATATTTGCAGCCTCGTCGTGTCTGCAAATATGGGTGTTTTGGCAACGCCGCACCGCCTGCCAAAATACCCTTAACCAAAACCTATGCTCCCCTGGCTCTCGATGCACGAATTCGCAATTGCCTACTTTGACCGCCCTATTCAACCTGACAGGACTTACGCAAGCCCACTAAATCTGGTGTGTTGGTGTTGTGGGTAGGGCGCTTGGCACCCTACCCACAACACCAATGCGTAAGTCCAACTGAGTTTTGGATAAGCTGAAGCGCCCATTTTTGCGTGCGCGACGGGCAAACCTCAGAAAAGCTCCTAACCGAAACTGACGTTATTCAAGCCAGAAATTGTCAAAGCAGACTCGTCTTTCAAACTTGTTCCCAATCAGCTGGGTGCTTGCGGTAACTCAAGAAACCTGAAACCCACTCCTCATTAAATAACCATGTGGTAATATAACAAGTAAAGGTAACGAGGCTTTTCTCTCTCTCTCTGCTGGCGTTGGCCTTCATCTTCACTCTCCGGAAACCGCCCGCCAGCCTCTTCAAACCCATACACAACACTTCTTATCCATTCACAACCTCTAGCAGGAGAACGCACTATGCTATTTCGCCAGCTCTTCGACGAAGCAACCTGGACTTACACCTACCTCATCGCTGACCCGGAAACCAACGAAGCAATTTTGGTCGATCCGGTTGCCGAGCAAGTAGAGCGCGATTTGCGAATTCTGCAAGAGTTGGGGCTAACCCTACGCTATTGCCTCGAAACCCATATCCACGCTGACCACATTACTGGAAGCGGCAAGCTCCGCGAAATCACCGGATGCCAAAGCATTGTTCCTGCCAATGCAAAGGCAGCATGTGCCGATCGCTTTATTCAGGATGGGGAACAGGTGCAAATGGGCTCTGTACATATTGAGGCGATCGCCACCCTTGGGCATACCGACAGCCACATGGCCTACCTCATCAATGGAACTCACGTTCTCACAGGCGATTCGCTCTTCATTCGGGGTTGTGGCCGCACCGACTTTCAGAGTGGAGATTCGGGTGCCATGTTCGATTCGGTAACCGAGCGATTGTTCACCCTGCCAGATGACACACTCGTTTATCCAGGGCATGATTACAAAGGCGAAACCGTCTCTACGATTGGCGAAGAGAAGCAATGGAACCCGCGCTTTGCAGGGCACAACCGCGATAGCTTTATCGATTTGATGAGTAACTTGAAGTTGCCCAATCCCAAAAAGATTATGGAAGCAGTGCCCGCCAACGAGCGCTGCGGCAAAGTTGCCGTTTCTGCATAGTTCAGGCTTTCCAATGATTTAGACGCTCACCTAATCCTTTAATCCGTCCCTCTCGCGTGCTGATCCACACGAGAGGGTTTTTTATGAGCAACGTGGACGTTCCTTCGAGGGGAAACATCAGCGAGGATTCAATTCCCAGCAGCATTACAAGAAGCGATCGCAGCTTGAATTACTAGCCATCCATCAAAGCTATCTATCAGAGCAGAAAATTTCGTACCTGGAACTCACATCACCTAAATGCCAGCCAACTCGCGCATGGCTTGATCGGTGGATAGGAAGAAGTGATCTGGGCCGAGGTAATTCACAAAGCCAATGTGCTTCAGCTTATCCATCACGGGACCCTTCACTTCTGAAAAATAAAACTGAATGCCCAAACTCCGAAAATCTGCAATTAGGCTTTCCAACAGCTCTAAGGCGCTGGCATCAATGACATTAATCGCGCTACACACCAATACAATTTTTTTCACCTCTGGACGATCGGCGATCGCATGGGTCAAATAACTCTCCAAATACTTGGCATTGGCGAAATACAGGCTTTCATCTACTCGGACCGCCAGCACATGGGGATTCGTTTTTACCGAGTAGCGCAGCTCATTTCGAAAATGCTCTGATTCGCCTAGGCGACCCACGATTGCAATGTGGGGTTTACTTGTGCGCCATAAATGCAGCGACAGAGCAATCAGCGCCCCCAGCATAATGCCCTTTTCCACCCCCAGCGAGAGTACCGCCGCAAACGTAGCAATCCAGGCGATCGCATCTGCCTTGTCGTACGTCCACATGCGCTTTAGGGTGGCAAAATCCACCAGCTTATACACCGCAGTGATAATAATGGCCGCCAAACTTGCCTGGGGCAAAAAGTAAAACAACGGCGTTAAAAACAGAACGGTGACGGCAATCAGCAGTCCGGTAATGATGGAGGCAAGGCCTGTGTTTGCGCCTGCCGCAAAGTTCACCACCGAGCGGCTCAACCCACCCGTGACCGGGTAGCCTCCCAAGAATGAGGCTCCCAGGTTCGACACCCCAAAGGCAATCAATTCTTGATTGGCATCAATTTTTTCTCGGCGTTTGCTGGCTAGGGCTTGGCCTCCAGCAAAGCCTTCCATATAGCCTACAAGCGCGATCGCCAGTGCCGGCGGCAGCAGCGATCGCAGCATTGCACCATTCAGCACAGACCAATGAATTGCGGGCAAACCAGATGGAATACTGCCCACCACCCTAACTGCCGCCACCTGATCTAAACCCAACGCCCACACCAACCCAGTCCCCACTATAAGAACCAGCAGAGGTGCGCTTTTAGAGACTGGAAGAATCTTTTGGTCGCTCCACCCCAATCGCTTTAATTGGTAAACCAGTGGATTGTTGAAATATAGCAAAATCACAATACTGAGGATGCCAATCATAAATGTTATTCCATTCATACTCGGCAAGGCGCGAATCAGATTGGATAACAGTACAAAGAATGATTCGGTGGATGGAATGGTTAAGCCAAATAAGTGTTTGATTTGGCTAAAGGCGATGATGATCGCCGCCCCGCTCACAAAGCCAGAAATCACCGAACGGCTGAGGAAATTTACCAAAAATCCCAGTCGTAGCAGCCCAAAACCAATCTCAATCACTCCGACTAAACAGGCAAGCGCGATCGCCAATTCCAAGTATTGAGGCGTATCCGGAGCCGCCAAGGAGGCGATCGCCGCAGCCACCATCAGTGAATCGACCGCAACTGGCCCCACAGCCAACACTCGACTGGTTCCAAACAGGGGATACAAAATTGGCGGCGCGATACTGGCGTAAAGGCCAATCTGCGGCGGCAACCCTGCAAGCAGCGCATAGCCCATACTTTGGGGAATCAGCAAACTCGCAACAATAATGCCTGCTGTGACATCCCCTATCCAATATCGCGCTTGGTAGTGTCGCAACCAGTCTAATGCTGGAATGTAGCGTTTGAGCGATCGCACAATTTGCCTATCAGCGCAACGATCCGTCACGTGCTGATTCATAAATCTTGCCCATTTCGACACTGCAAAGAAACGACCACTAACTCGGTGCAGCTCGCAATCCATGCGATTGCACCCCATCAAGGCTTTACCCTATTAAATTACCATATAGCAATATGACATTATTCTAGTTTTATGAAATGTCAACGAAATTTATAGCTGTCGCCAGCGTAGTTGAAACAAGGGCATGTGGAGGGATGGCGAATCCATCCCTCCACATGCCCTAATCAAACTGGCTATCGCTGTAGTAGCCGCAAACAGTCGTGATGTCGTGGGTGCAGGCTAAGGCTGTAGTCCGCGAACCCTGGCCCAAATATCACTCCCCACTCCACAGCTTTAAAGATTTATTGAATGCAGATGAACCGCAGGAATACTCAGTAGTATGTTGGCCTTAATGATGTGTCCCCTTTTGAAGCTCAGGCCCGCACGCATTGGCTTTATACGCATTGACTCCACACTCACAAAGGATATTTGAAGAAAGTCTGTGACATCAACCTCACAAAACCTGCAATCTGTTCAATCCTCCTCTGCGACCTCGACCGCGATAGATTCACACGAGGCACAGCCCAATCTCTCACCCATCCATCATCAAATTGTGATTGTGGGAGGCGGAGCCGCTGGCATTACCGTTGCCGCCCAGTTGCTCAAGCACGACCGCAGCCTAGATGTTGCAATTATCGAACCCTCGGATAAGCACTACTATCAACCGGGGTGGACGTTGGTTGGCGGTGGTGTTTTTCCCATCTCGAAGTTTGTTCGCGATGAGAGAGATGTGATTCCCGATGGAGCGACCTGGATTCAAGCGCGAGTTGCCCAGCTAGACCCCGACCACAATACGGTCGTAACTCAGGCAGGGCAGGCGATCGCCTATGAATATTTAGTGCTGTGCCCTGGTATTCAACTTGACTGGCATCTGATTCAGGGTTTGCCAGAAGCCCTGGGAAAAGCTGGAGTCACAAGCAACTACTCCAAAGACTACGCACCCTACACCTGGGAAACCATTCAAACCTTTAGGGGAGGCAATGCCCTCTTTACTCAACCGGCCACACCCATTAAATGCGGTGGCGCGCCACAAAAGGTAATGTACATGGCAGATGACACCTTTAAGAGCAAAAGTGGGGTTGGGGTCAACACCACGGTCATGTTTTGTACCGCTACGGCAAGCATGTTCTCCGTGCCGGAATACTCGGCAGCGCTAGATACAGTCGTCGCTCGACGCGGAATTACCACCAAATTCAAACACAATCTCAAAGCCATCAAAGCAGACACTCAAGAAGCAATTTTTGACGTGACCACAGATAGCGGCGTGCATGAAGTGAGCATCCACTACGACATGATTCACGTTACGCCACCGATGAGCCCGCCAGATTTTGTGAAGCACAGTCCCTTAGCTGGCGCTGGCGGATGGATCGACGTTCACCCAGAAACGTTGCAGCACACCCGCTACCCCAATGTGTTTGCACTGGGCGATGCATCATCACTGCCAACCTCCAAAACAGCTGCTGCCGTTCGTAAGGAGGCTCCGATCGCCGTGCAAAACTTGCTGTCAAGGATGCGATCGCAGCCCTTTCATGCTCAGTACGATGGCTACACCTGCTGTCCTCTGATCACAGGCTATCATTCCACCATCATGGCGGAATTTGCCTATGGCGGAAAACTGGCCCCATCCTTTCCGCTAGATCCCACAAAAGAGCGTTATTCCATGTATCTTGCCAAGGCTCACGTACTGCCCTGGCTGTATTGGAACCGTATGCTCAAGGGGGAAGGATTTGAAGCAGATGTTCTAAAACCGTTGCAGAAACTCGTTCGACACTAACGTCTTGAGATTTGGTCAACCCATCGCTTCGCAGAATGCACCATTGAACGCGTTTCGTTTGCTTAACGATTAGGTGCAGCATCGGTGGGTCAAGGCATAGTTCTTGAAAGCATGAATCGTTGCATGGTTCTATCATGCAACGATTCATGCAGTAAACCGATAAACGATACCGTTCAAATCGTCACCAAGGGCGTCTCCAAATCCCAACGGTGACATTAACGCTGGCGTAGGTTCGACAGCTGTTGTAGCTGTTGGCTTTGCTGCTCAACTTGAATCGCCAATGCATCACACACCAAGTCGCATAGCTCAAACAGAAACGGATTGGCAATTCGGTAGTAGACACACACTCCACGTTGCTCGCGGGCAACCACACCTGCCTGAGACAGCATTTTCAAATGCTTGGAGACATTGGCTTGCCCCAATCCTGTATCTTCAATAATCTCGGTTACGTTTTTGGCACCTGTTTTGAGCGAACACACAATTTGTAGCCGACTCACTTCCGACAGGACTTTGAAAAAATCTGCCATCAGGCTCAACGCTTCGGGAGAGAGCTTGGCAATCCCACAATCGTCTGAGCTTCGGGGTAGGGAAACTGTGGCTTTGGGAGACTTGGTAGGCATAAAACGCGTTTGGTGAAGTAGGCTATCTTTATTATATTGCCATACGGTAGTATAGTCTTGTACACACGAAAGGTTCACACAGGATGGCAGCATTCAACTGGCCAACAGCCTTGATGGGTGGGATATTCATTGGCATCAGTGCAACGGTTCTGTTGTTAGGAAGCGGTCGCATTGCTGGCATTAGCGGTATGGTCAATGGGGCCATGACGTTTGCACGGCAGGAGATGTGGCGCTGGAGCTTTATTGCAGGGTTGTTGCTGGGCGCGTTGGTGTATGAGTACGGGCTAGCCACAGCACCCACTCCTCATTCAACATTTTCCCCGATTTCGATGATTGTCGGTGGGCTATTGGTGGGTTGGGGAACCCGTATGGGCAATGGTTGTACGAGTGGCCACGGAGTATGTGGTTTGGGGCGGCTGTCGATGCGATCGCTCGTGGCGGTTCTCGTCTTTTTGGGAACTGGCATGCTGACTGTGTTTGTGATGCGTCATGGCGTTGTGAGTTAACCATATCGTGTGAGTTCGCTCACGGGTGTTGGATTTTCTCGACAACTTGACCTAACCTGGCCCAAGAAAGCGGCAAATGTTTGAACAGAGCCGTTCAATTTAAGAACGCTGACAGAGACAGGACTTACGCATTTATGTTGTGGGTGGGGTGCGAAGCACCCCACCCACAACATAAACCCACCAGATTTAGTGGACTTGCGTAAGTCCATAGAGACTTACGAGACGGAACATGACGATGAAACTTCATCTTGTTGCATTACTTTCGGGCACTTTGTTTGGCTTGGGGTTGGGCCTATCGCAAATGATCGATCGCGATCGCGTTTTGGGCTTTTTAGACGTGGCGGGCATTTGGGATCCCACTTTGCTCTTTGTACTGGGCGGTGCTGTGGGAGTCACCGTGATTGCGTTTCGGTTTGTTTTACGACGGCAGCATCCTTTGTTGGGCGATCGCTTCTATATCCCTACCAAGCAGGGGCTTGATGCATCACTAATCGTGGGTGCCGCGATTTTTGGCATTGGTTGGGGCATTTCCGGCTATTGTCCTGGACCAGCCATTACCGCGCTGGTTTTGGGAGTGTGGAACCCAGTGCTGTTTTTAGTTGCGATGGTGATTGGCTCTCTCGCCCAAAAGTGGTTTGCTACCAATGCGTCTCAACTTCGCCCTCGGCAAAATGCTTAAGGGCTCCAGTGTCATGAACACCTAGATTCATGAACACCGTGTCATGAACACCTCGTTGAAATGGGATCAGCGCATTAGGATAAGTCCTGACCCATTCAGGAAAAACCATGATGATTGCGGCGGGGGCAGCGTTGGGCATTGTTGGGGTTGTGCTGTTGGCGTTTTACCAGCTGCTGAGCCCTGACCATCAGCTGCGGTTAGACGCTCTCACGGTTGAGAAGCCGTAGTCTTGGGTCTGTTGAATAGATCTCTTGCGTGAGTTGTGGTGTGGCGCTGCAATAACAATTCACCCTCCCCAAAAATGAAGGGAAAGAATTGGGTGAATAGCCTGAGTTTTGGATAAGCTGAAGTGCCCATTTTTTTGTGCGCGACGCGCACACAAAAATGGGCACTTCTGAGGTTTGCGCACCGCGCAAGCCTCAGAAAAGCCCTTAACCGAAACTGACGTGGTGAATAGGGTCTCTGGTGGGGGGTTGGGGGGTATGGGAGGTTGGGGAATGGGAGTTCAAGGTTTGGCTTGGGGGCGCGTCGCCCCCCAAACCCCCTGACTGGGAGAGACGGCAGCCCGTCCCTCCCAGACCCTCCCTCGGCAAAGGGGTTGATTGATGGGAGGGGTGAGGCCGCTTCGCATCGGTTGGGGTGGGATCAGGTTTATGGGTGGAGCCGGATGGGGAGCGGGGGTAGGGGTTAGGGATGGGGGTTAGGGGTGTGGAGCTTTGGGCCAGGTGAAGTAGAATGTGGCTCCGGCTCCGGGTTGCGAGTCCACCCAAATGCTGCCGCCTTCGGCTTCGATCAGTTTTTTCACGATCGCCAGTCCAATTCCAGTGCTACCGGTGTCTGCTTTGGGTTGGAGTGTTTCAAACACGCCAAAGATGCGCTCGTGGTACATAGGCTCAATGCCAGGCCCTTTGTCGGCGATCGCAAATTCATACCAGTCGGGATGCTCTTGAATGGCGATCGTGACTTCTCCTTGCTGGTTTTCGCAGCCGTACTTAATGGCGTTCCCAATCAGATTGGAGAGTACCTGCTCCAGGTTCAAGCGTCTGGCGTCAAATGTGGGAGTTGGGGTCGTAAACCGAAGTTTTATTTCGGGTGGGAGCGCCCAGGCCAGTTTGAGTTCTTCGACCATGTTGCCCACATCCACCAGTTCAACTTGTTGGTTGGTGCGTCCGGCTCGCGAGTACTCTAGCAAGTCGCTAATGAGCGCATCCATGCGATCTACTTGGCGCACCATGAGCTGGAGTTGTTCTTGGTTGTCTGGTGGAATTTGTCCTTCCAGGTCTTCTTGCAGCCACTCTGCCAGGTTGCGAGCGCCTCGCAATGGCGCTTTTAAGTCATGGGACACAATATAGGCAAACTGATTGAGTTCCTGGTTGCGTTCGCTCAGGTCTCCTGTCAGCTGTTCTAAACGTTGGTTGAGTTGATTGAGTTCCTGTGCCCATTTTTCGCGGGCCTGCTCTGCCTGCTTGCGATCGCTAATATCGACAATAAACTGCACGACTTCGCTACTGTTGAGCGAGGTGGCAGCACACAATCCCCACCAGCGCGATCCGTCTTTGCGAATCAGTTCTTTTTCGTAGGGGGTCGTGCGGCCTGTTGTCTCCAACTCAGCAAACGCCTTCAAAGCCGTTTCCCAATGCTCTGCCGGGGTGAGGCCGCTCCAGTTGAGCTGCCCAGCTTCAATATCCGCATGGCTGTAGCCACTCATGTGCAAAAAGGCTTCGTTGGCTTCGGTAATGGGTCCTTTTAGGTCAAAAAACACAATGCCGACTGTTTCGATGGCGATCGCCCGCCGCAACCGTTCTTCCGATTCTTGTAGCGCAATTTCGGCTTGGCGTTGCTCCACCAAGTCAGCAGCTTGGCGAGCCAGCACATCAAATAGGTTCAGCTCGCGCTCCGAGGGGTGGTAGGGCTTGCACCAATGGGTTGAAATCATGCCCACCAGTCGGCCATTCCGAGAAATCAGCGGCGTGGTTTGCACGGCGCGAATGTTGGATTTTTGGAAGATGGGATGATCTTCGGTGCCCACAATGAGATCACAGCTATCAATATCAGGCACAATCACGCGATCGCCCGTGGTTAGGGCAATTCCACAGGATGCATGGGAATCATACCCGACCCACTCCCAGTAAGCCGCCGAATCTGGGTGGAATCCGCGTGAGTGCATGAGATGCAGCGCACCTCGCTCGGGATCTAGGCTTTGCAAGCTGCCCATATCGGCATGCATAAGGGCGATCGCCGCATCCAAAATTTGCTCATACAGCTGATTGACATCATCTTCCTGCATCAGTTGGGTACTAATGTGCTGAAGCCGCTTGGCATCGGCCAACTCCAACGAAAGACGCGCCTCGCTATCGCGCAGCGCCGCCTCGGCACGAGCCCGCTCCAACCGGGGAAAGATGCGAGCCGCCAGCTCTTGAATCAGATCCAGCTCATCTTTTCGCCAGTTACGCGGCTTGGTGTCAATCACCGACACAAACGATCGCCACTCCCCATGATGAAGATGGGGAACCGTAACAAATGCGTGAATATTCAGCGCGGCATAGTGGTCTGCATGAGTCCGTGAGTCGTTTTGGGTATCGCGCACCACCATCATCTGGCCAGCACGACAAGTCGCCCCAAACGCATCGGTAACATACTCATTCAAGTCGTAGGTGCGCAGCAGATTGGGAGCTTTGCTATCTCGCCACTCGTAGTTAATCGTCAGCGTGGATTGCGATTCATCCACCACACCAAAGTTGCAGGCCGCAATATCCAAATATTCACTCATTTTTGCACCAGCTACCTGCATGATGTCTTCGGGCGTGGAGAGCCGAGCAAAATCACTGGCAATTTCGGCCAGTAGCAAGGCCATTTTTTCGCGGCGTTTGCGATCAGTAATGTCCTTAAATAAAATGGCAACCTTGCGTTCGTGTGGCTCACCAATTCGGAACGAGTAAACATCGTAATATCGACCATCCAATTGCTCGGCCAAGTTCTCAAACCGGGTAGGTTCTCCTGTAAGCGCCACATTGCCATAGGCTTCAAACCAATAGTCCTCGTGCTCAGGCACCAGTTCCCGAGCCGTTTTGCCCAACACATTAACCAACCCGGTCTGCACTTCAAACGCCGTGTTGACTTCCAAAAAGCGATAGTCGTAAGGTCTGCCCATCGGGTCAAACAGCATTTGAACCAGACAAAATCCTTCATCAATCGAGTTAAACAGCGATCGGTATTTTTCTTCGGATAACCGCAGAGCCGCCTCGGCACGAGCCCGCTCCAGTCGCGGAAAGATACGATTCGCCAAGTCTTGAATCAGCTCAATTTCGTCGTCGCGCCAATCGCGCACATGGGATGTCGTCACGACCATGACGTATCGCCACTCACCCGCATGGTGAAATGGCACCGTCACTCCAGCGGCAATACCCAAGTCGGCATACCCCGCCCGATTAAGGCGCGCATCGTTTTGCGCATCCCGAATGATGAAGGTTTGCCCCGCTCGCAGACAGTGCTTTACCTCCACATCAAAAAACTCGGACATGCGATACACCCCAGAGATGTCGGGCACTTCGGGCACTCGCCATCCTTCTGAGACCGTGGAGCGATCGCCGGCTTCGTCAATTTCGGCGAAGTGGCAGGTCGCCAGGTTAAGATGAGCCCCCAGCTTGGCCCCCACGACTTGAAAGATCTCGTCAACGGTAGATAGGCGCGACAGATCTTCCACAATGTCCGACATCAGGGATAAGTTGGCTTCGCGACGCTTGCGCCTCGTAATGTCTTGGAAGACAGAGGCTACGCGGTTGCTGCCCGGTTCGCCTGCCTGAAACATGTAAAAGTCAAACCAACAATTGTGGGGCTCGGAATATCCTTCTAACCGTTCACCCTGTCCGGTGCGAACGACTCGGCCAAAGAGCTCACACCAGTACGGCTTGTCGTAGTCCAGCTCTATCTCACTGAGCCGACGCCCGGTGAAGTCTTGCCCCAGCATGGCGATCGCCGAAGGGTTTGCATCCAAGTACAGGATATCGACGGGCTGGTTGTACTCATCCAAGATGACTTCACTCAGCAGGTATCCTTCATCAATGGACGTAAACAGGTTGCGATACCGTCCTTCCGATTCCCGCAGGGCGGCCTCGGTGCGGGCGCGCTCCACGGCAGCCCAGGTGCGGTCGGCAGTTTCTCGCACCAGCGCGACTTCGGTTTCGGTCCACTGGCGTGGGGTAGCTTGAGTAACGCCCAGGGTTGCCAACAGCCGACCCGCCTTGACGAGGGGATAGGCGATCGCAGCACCAACATGAATGGCTTGATAGGCTGCCCGTTCGGCTTCGGAGTCTGCGGGCACCGTCTGCGTATCGGAAATGATGATGGGACGGTTGGCTCGCAACTCTTGGAAAACATAGGCGCTGTAGTCGCGAATGCGATGTCGGCCTGCAATGCTGGGCACGCGATCGCTGGAGTAGTAATTGTCTGGATTGACGATGTGTTCGTCGTCGGGTTCTACTTCGGCATAGTAGGCCCGATCCACCTGCAAATGTTCTCCCAGTACCTGGCTGGCTACGGCCTTAATCTCGTCGGCAGAGCTAAGCGATCGCAACGCATCACTCAGCTTAAGCAAATACGCCTGTCGTTCTTCGCTGTCGCGCAATGCCTGCTCTACCATGGCCCGTTCCACCACCGACCAAGTGCGCTCAGCCGTCTCTTCCATCAGGGCAATTTCGTCATCCGTCCAATTGCGTGGCTCGGTTTGGTGCACGGCAAAGATGGCAATCAACCGTCCTTCTTTGGTCAGCGGCACGCAAATAAACGCCTGAGCCTGCACCTCCAGGTTCAGTTGGCGCTCCGCCTCGGTAAACCGGGGCTCCTGCTCTACGTTGTTCACCACCAACGTATGCCCAGCTAGCATTTCCACAAAGGAAACGGTGGTAAAATCCTCGACCCAATACCGACCAGCAATATCGGGAACCGTTGGTTTATGGTAGTTGGGCTTGATGTTGAAGTAGCCTCCGGTGGCATCGGTGTCAACCTCGGCGTAAAACACCCGATCAACCCCCATGTACTCGCCCACCACGCGCGACGCCTGGTACTGAATCTCGCCAGGATCAAGGAGCGATCGCAGCGCATCCGACAGCGTTACCCGAAATGCATCCAGCTCAGCCGCACGGCGTGCCTGTTCTTCATTGCGTTTGCGCTCAGTCACATCTTGCGTAATGCCAATCACCCGATCGATTTGGCGATGCTCACCCTCGCCTGTAAAAAAGAGACGACCGCGATCGAGCTGCCAGCGAACTTCTCCATCCGTGCGCACAATACGGAACAGGTGCTCATAGGAGCCCGATTTCTTGTTCTGAGTGTACTGTTCCGTCATGGCCAACATATTGGGCCGATCGTCGGGATGAATAAACTCAAAGAACTGATCAAAGGTAATGGTTGCATCCTCGGGCAACCCATAAAACGATTTCAGCAGGGGTGACCAGTTGAGCTGATTGGTGGACGGAATGTACTCGTAAATGCCAAATATCGCCGCATCCGATGCCAAACGCAGCCGCTCTTCCGAGGCCCGCATTTGGGTTTCGGCCATCTTCAAGTCGTGAATATCGGTGGAGGTGCCAAACCAGC
Organism: Leptolyngbya sp. AN02str; assembly: GCF_050565595.1. Lineage (NCBI taxonomy): Bacteria > Bacillati > Cyanobacteriota > Cyanophyceae > Leptolyngbyales > Leptolyngbyaceae > Leptolyngbya > Leptolyngbya sp. AN02str. The sequence goes on from NZ_JBNXVR010000002.1 coordinate 269,691, forward strand.
GCACAATATCACCTGTAACCGGGTCACGGGAGGGCTGCGCCCGCGCCAAAAACCAGCGGTATTCTCCCGAAGCCGAGCGCACCCGATGCTCGACGGTGTAGGTTGAACCCGCCGCCGCCGCTTGTTGAAACAACTCCTGAGCGAGCGGGATATCATCGGGATGAACGCAGTCCGACACCATTTCGGCGGTTAGCTCTGGCCCAAAGGGAATGCCCGTGTAGCTTTCCCACTGCTGGTTAAAGAACTCGTAGTAGCCTGCCGAATTGGCAATCCACACGATTTGCGGCACAGCATCGGCCATCAACCGGAACCGTTCTTCGCTGTCGCGCAGGGTTACCTCGGTCAGCTTGCGATCGTGAATGTCGGTGGAGGTGCCAAACCAGCGCACAATCTCCCCCGTACCGGGATCGAAGTAAGGTTCAGCCCGAACCAAAAACCAGCGGTACTCTCCGGTAGCTGAGCGAATGCGGTGCTCAACGCTAAAGGTTGTGCCGGCCTGCTGCGCCCCAGCAAACACTTCCATGGTGCGCTCAGCATCATCGGGATGAATGAAATGGTCACATACATCTTGCGCAGTCTGCGGTATGCCGACTGTTCCGGTGTAGTCATTCCACTGTTTATTGAAGAATTCCACGTTCCCGCTGGAGTCGGTAATCCACACCATCTGGGGCACAACGTTGGTCATCAGGCGGAACCGCTCTTCACTCTCGCGCAGGGTGGCCTCGGCCCACTTGCGATCGCTCACGTCACTGGCTGTCCCAAGCCACTCCACAATCTCACCCTGCTCATTTAGCAGGGGCACCGCCCGCGAAAAGGTCCAGCCAATGCTGCCATCTAGCCGAATGACGCGATGCTCCAGCTCAAACGTTGTTTTGTGGCGAACTGCCTCTTGAACGGCGAGTAGAACGTTGGCCTGATCTTCGAGAGGAATATAGGCATCCAGCCAGGTATAGTTAAACGCTCCCGAACTAACCAGAAAATCTTTGCCCTCCAGGTGCCGCATTTCGCTCCAGTCGGCGCTCATTTTGTACACCGTGTCGGAGCTAGCCGTTACAAACAACCGAAACTGCTCTTCGCTTTGGCGTAAGGCTTCTTCGGCCTGTTTGCGCTCGGTAATGTCGCTCACAATGCCAAACATGCGAATCATTTGGCCGGCTTCATCAAATTCCAGATCCGCCTCAACGTAGACCGTGCGCTCTATGCCATCAGGTCGAATGATGCGATGCTCTGCCTCTAGGGGTCGCTGCTCAGCGATCGCCCCCGTCATAGCCTCCTGTAGTTGAGGCAGATCGTCAGGGTGAACCAGACTGGCCGCCGATTCATAACTCAGCTCAAATTCACTCTCGCCGACCATAATGCGACGAGCTTCGATCGACCAGAACAGATCGTGAGAAGCAGCATCATACACCCAGTGCCCCATCTTGCCGACCCGCTGAGCCCGTTCCAGCAAGGCCGTCCGCTCCTCAAGCTGCCGTTCACTCTCCTGCAAAGCCAAAATCGCCACTTGCTGATCGTGAATATCACTGGCCGCGCCAAACCACTGTGTGATCCGACCGTCGGTATCCAAGGCGGGCTCGGCTTGAATGAGGAACCAGCGGTAGTTGCCATCGGTACCGCGAATGCGATGCTGATCTCGCAAGGGGGCACATTGCTCCACCGCAGCCTGAAACTTGGCCAACGATTCCGCCTGATCATCGGGATGAATGGCAGCCAGCCAGCCATAGCCCTGAGCCTCTTCCATCGTTTGCCCGGTGTAGTCCAACCACCGCTGGTTAAACCAACTGGAATGCCCAGATGCGTCGTTGCGCCACAGCAGATCGGGCACCAGATTGGCGATCGCCTGAAAATCGGCAGCCGCCTCGCGAGCCGCTTCTTCCGCTTGTTTGCGTGCTGTGATATCCAGCACAATCGCCAGCACAAACTTGGGATTTCCTTCAAAATCCCGCACCAGCGACACGCTATTGTTCACCCATACAATGTCTCCATCCTTACGGATGTAGCGCTTTTCAATTTCGAACGGGGTGCCATCTGTTATTAGACGATCGTAGAGTTCGGCGTTGTAGGGCAAATCATCGGGATGCGTAATGTCGTGCATGCGAACATGCTGCAATTCTTCGGCGGTGTAGCCCGTAATATCGCAATACTGCTGGTTGGAGAGCAGGCTGTTTTCACCCACCACCGCATAGGCAACCCCCACCACCGCCTGATCCACCAGCGCCCGATACCGCGCCTCCGAGTCGTAAAGCTGAATTTCGGCCTGCTTGCGCTCGGTAATGTCCTGCGCCACTCCCACAACTCGCATGGCGCGACGCTGCGCTCCCTCCCCTTCAAAAAATACCTGTCCCTTGTCGAGAATCCAGCGAACTTCGCCATCCGTTCGCCGCACAATGCGAAACTCGTACTCATAGGAGGAGGGTGCATCGGGCTGCACCGATTCTTCCAGATAACGCAACGCCTTGTCGCGATCGGCAGGATGAAATAGCTCGGCAAACAGTTCGCAGGTGACTTCGGCATCTTCGGGCAGGCCGTGCATGGTCTTTAGCAGTGGCGACCACTTAACCTGCCGCGTCTCTGGCAAAAATTCGTAAATGCCAAACTGGGCAGCATGGGAGGCCAGCCGCAGCCATTCTTCCGACGATCGCAACTGAGTTTCGGTGCGTTTGCGGTTGGTAATGTCGTTGTAGAGAATGGCCACTCGCCGCTTTTCTGGCTCTTCGACCCGAAAGGCGTACACGTCGTACCAGCGACCCCAACCTTCGGCGTACTGCTCAAATCGGATTGGCTCCCCGGTGCGGGCAACTTGCCCATAAATTTGATACCAATGCTCTTCCAGCTCGGGCGCAAGGGTGCGAATGGTTTTGCCACTTAAGGCCAGTTCGCGCGAGAGGCCCGTCAACCGCTCAAACTGGGGGTTGGTATCGATTATGCGGTAATCCACCGCATTGTCGTATTCATCGAAAATAACTTCGGCAATGCAGTAGCCTTCATCCATTTCGGTGAAGAGCAGGCGGTACTTTTCTTCGGACTGGCGCAACACTTGCTCGGCCAGCCGTTGTTCAATCAAGTCGGCAGCCTGACGAGCCAGCAGATCTAAAAATCGCAGCTCGCGATCGCTCGGTTGGTACGATTCGTGCCAATGGGTAGACACCATGCCCAGCAGCTTGCCCGACCGCGCAATCAGCGGCGTGGACTGAGCGCATCGGTAACCTGCGTCAACCAATAGACGCAACGCCCCATCGGGCTTACCTTGCTCCACCCCACCACAGTCAACAATCGTGCGATCGCCACTTCTTAATGCCTGACCACAGGATGTGTTGGAGCTGGCATCTAGCCGATGGAACTGCTCAACAAGCGAAGGGGCAAAACCCTGGCTAGCCAACAGCACCAGCTCTTGGGTGGCATCATCCCACATTTGTACAGCCCCTGCGTGGGCATGGGTAAGGGCGATCGCCGCCGCCACAATTTCGTCATAGAGGGACTGAATATTTGCCTCAGTGGATAGCCGTTCGCCCAAATCTCGCAGCAGTTGGGTATCCCGCAAATCTGCCGCCACAATTGCTTCGGCCTCTTTGCGCTTGGTAATGTCTTTGAACAGCAGCCCCACCCGATGCTCGTGCGGCTCGTCAATGCGAAAGGCATTCACCTCAAACCAGCGGCCCATCGCCCTGGCATGATCCACAAAATGAACCGGCTCTCCTGTGAGCGCCACCGTTCCGTAAATTTCAAACCAAAACGGCTCCAAATCGGGAACCAGCTCACGCACCCGCTTCCCCAGCACATTCTTCAACCCCGTTTGCTCTTCAAACACGGAGTTGATTTCGAGATAGCGGTAGTCAATCGGCCGCTGGGCTTCATCAAAAATCATCTGCAAAATGCAGAAGCCCTCTCGAATTGAGTTGAACAGGGCGCGATAGCGCTCTTTGGCCACGCAGCGATCGGACGATGTTACCGGGTGCGATCGCACCAAAGCCGCATTCCCATCAGCCGCATCCCCGTCAGCCACATCCCCCGAGGCCATCGCTGTAGAGATAGCCTGATGTAGCGACTCCGCCGTCATCTGGTCAATCACCAAGTAATCTGCCGCGCCCGCCTTCATGGCCTGCACAGCCAAGCCCGCATCATTATCCCCAATCACCACAATAGGAGGACAACGCTTCCCCAGTTCGGCCGTGAGCGCCCTCACCTCCCCTAAGCCACGAGCCCCAATCGAGCGAGCCTCCAGCAAAATGGCACCCACATCCTGAGACTGGAGCAGCGCCAAACCTTGACTCCCAAGAGGCTCTACCAAAACTTGGTACGACACCTCAGCAATCTGTTTCAGCAGCCCTTGATAAGTATCAGCCGTGCCGTGAAAGCCATCAATAACCAGAACCGTGCGATCGGATTTTGCCATCAGAGGAAACGTAACCCTAGCTGCTTGAGCTCACATAGATTTTTTATTAAGACAACGACTGACCTGCCTCACCTTAGAGCCATAGGACCGCATCTTGTTGAATGAAAATATGCCCCGTGGCTTGAGCGTCGAGAACAAAGAGACAAAACCGTTGATTCTTGACAGCTCACCAGCAAACATCCAACAATCTCCGCTCCCTTAGGTGCTTGCTCAAGCCTTGCGGCTTGCACATAAGGTTGTCAACCAAAGACTGGTGTTTACTGAATCAAAGAATCACCAAGGAAATGAAATGCCAGCCTTAACTCATCAGACAGTCTCGACGACTCTTGCTTCGAATTCTATAGCTTTTACTAAGCAAATATAAATCTATCTAAAGAAACAAGAAAATTGGATATTTCGTGCCCGCATTCTATAACTATCGGACGACTAATGAACCTATTCTATATGAACTTTTTGAGTCTACACAATGAAATATAAACAATCAGACACATCCCGAATTTATCCACACTAAAAGGATAACAGCGTCTTCTTCTGTATTAGATAGTAGGCCAATGGTCTGTGTAAAACGAAGGGCGATCGCAACACTGAATTGATCAAGATTAAGAAGACCGATCCCGTCACCATTTTTTGTCACATTGAGATACAAAATCAGTTCAGCTCGGTTGTCTGAAGAGCCAAGTTTTGTGTGCACGTTGCGCACGCAAAAATCGGCACTTCAGCTTATCCATCACTCACGTTTCTAAACGTATGAATCAACCCAGGTTTTGCACACATCTTGTGAACTTAGGTTAATGGCCGAGCCTCGTAGGCAACCAACCAGCGGTGTAACCCCAGCATGACAACCGCCAGCGGCAGCATCACCAGAGGAATCACCTCCAGACCAACGTAGTTAGCCAGCCAGCCCACCCCCGTAGGAATGCTCACTGCACCCACACTGCCCACACTCGACAAAAATCCGATCGCAGCAGGCACCATCGCAACAGGTACTCGGCGGGGCATAAGCCACATCGTTGTGGGAAAGATGGCCGCGAGTGCAAATCCAATGATGGGTAAGCTCCACAACTGCTGAGGTAGTAGCCACCAAATTAGCAAACCCACCATAAGCAAGATAAACGAGCCATTCAACAATCGATTGGCTCCTAACCATTTGATCCATTGCCCCATCAGCAATCGACCTAGCGTTAGGCCAAACCAATACGCAGTAATGCTGTAGCCTGCGATCGCCACCGGGGTTCCCCGGCTTAAGGTTTGCACCGTATAGGCCCAGTTGCCCAACGAGACCTCGACCCCCACATACACGAGCAGCAGCAAGCCTGCGACTAACACAGTTGGCCGCTGCAACGCCAAGCGCAAATTGGCCTCGGCACTATGGTCTGCGGGCACAGGGGCCGAGGCAATCAGGGGAGACTGCTGTGCCACAACCCACACCATGCCAACAACCAACAGCCCCATCACCAAAGCAAATATCCAGTAGGCCGATCGCCAACTCATTCCCATCGTCAGCAAAGCCGTGGCGATCGCTGGCCCCAGCAACGCCCCAACCCCATAAAACGCATGTAACAATCCCATGAGGTTGCCATTATCTGGCTTATGGGCAATGAACGTGTTCATCCCCGCATCAATCAGCCCAACTCCCAGACCAAACAGGGTACCTGCCATCACCATGACACCCCAATGGGGAGTCGAAGCATACACGCACAGGGCCGTTGTCACGCTCGCGGCTGCTAGCAAAATCATGCGTGCCAAACCAATACGATGACTCAACAAACTACTCGTAAGGGCGGCCACGACATAGCCACCGATCTGGCTAAAAAAGAGGGCGGTTACTGTCGCCGTTGTCAAACCATAGGTTTTCAAAATGGAGGGCAGCACAACGCCCAACCCACCTTCGGCAATGGCGATCGCAACAAATGCATAAAACGCCAACCCCACGCCAACCCAAGCAGGCGGCTTATCCCTCATACACTATCTTCCAAATTCCACATGGTTTCTAGCGTATTCCAGTCCGCCCAGCAGTTTCCAAGTCGAAACCGCTATCCATACTCGTTCACACCCAAATCAAGGGATTAAGCATTGCAATCGGCGCATTGTGTCCAACAATTACATCAAAATGTTCCACAAATCATGAGCAGATCCGTTCCACAAATTGCACTTGCCGTTAACCGAATAATGGCATCGGAAGTCCTCCAGAATTGGGAGGTTGGGAGGCGAATGCAGAACATTTGATACTTCTCAGACACCCTCTTAACACTCTCAAAGCCGTATGAGAGCATGCTTTCAAGCACATCCACAGGTTTAACGAGATTTATTCCGGCTTTTTGTGCCACTGCCCATCGTCGGCTTTCTCATAATCGCGCTTCACTGCGCTCCACGCCACGCGAAATGCCCGTTCCTCCTCCTGGTACTGATCGGCCGCACTGTTAAACGCAGCCAAAAAGATTTCTTGAGCATGTTTGGGGAGATGCTCTTTAACCGAGTCTGGCAATTCGTCAATTTGCTGATATGGCATAACAAAACCGATGGATTCAAGCCTAAACAACGCCAAGCGAAAAGGTTAATAACGGAAAATAGCGGCCACTGGTGCATCATCGGGCACCTGTCCAGGCTCTAGGGCATATACCGTTCCACTGTTCAGTAGGGTTTGAATCGCAGCAGCATTCAACAAATCCTCATCGCCCGGTTCCGCATCCGCATGCAGCTGCAATTCATTTGTAGCCGGGTCAAACTTGCCCCACTTTTGCTCACCCACAGCTACAAACAGCTGCTCGACTCGTCCGTAATATGCAGCCGATACCACATCTTCCAGCTTGGAAGTTGCTTTTTCGGTTGTAGCTAATTCTTGGTAAAGCTCCACGGCGTCCTGTTGTGCATGGGTGTAATACGGTTCTGCGATCGCCCAGGCCAGGGTATGCAGTTCCTCCGGCTTCATCACCTTAGGGCTTTCAGAAATCCCCTCGTCCATCAAGTGAGGATAGGTATTGGCCTCGTGATACACAGGCAACAAATAATCTACCCCAGCAAGTACCAGCGGAGCCTGTTGGGTTCCCAAAAACTCATGCACCACCTTGTCAACTTGGTGGAAGAATTGCAGAATATTTCGTTTTTGATCATCGCGATCGGGGCTTCCCTGTCCGTGAAAGCTTCCAGCTCGGTGGGAACCGCGACCAGTTCCAGGCGACGTGCCCAACCGAAACTGCCCTTCACGGGACGTTTCATCATATTGCAGCACTTCATGAATATCCTGGGGCAGATCTTCTACTTCTAGCTCCTGAACACTGTACCGACTACCCTCGTACAGCCGAATTTGCTGCTGGCTCAAAGCCAAAATGTAAAATTGGCCATCCCCCGTCAATAACGGCATCAAAGGCTTGAGGTGAAAGCGATCGCTCACCATGACCAATTCTTCGAACGGCAGAGGCAATCGGTAATAGCGGAAAAAGCCCTCGGCCAGAAACAACGCAAGCCCTTCCTCTTGATGCTGCCAAAACTCGTCTTGATCAAGCCCTTGTGCAGGCCGAAGCAGAGAAGACATCTCTGCGCTGGATATATCACGCCTATACTCCTGCACCTTTGTCTCAACTGAGCGCATGACGTTTTTGAAGCGAATGGGGTTTTGCTGTACTTCTGCTCCCAAGCGAATCATGGGCATGTAAACCGAGACGCACATTTCATGATGTTGTTCGGCAAGCTCTTTCAATTCATCAACAGGTAATACATTCATGAGATTCAATCCTCATTCAACAGCAGTTGCGTTATCTACACTTCAATAGCTGTTTAATTTCTTCCAAAATTGATTAATCTACTTCGCGTTTCAAATTACTCTAATCTCTAGATTCAAGATAGCTTCTACCATGAGTTATGAGATGTACGATTCCATCTATCAAAGGTTATCGAGTCCATCCAATCGCTTTATCTAAAGAGATACAAGCCAAGATTCACACCATGAACTAGTCAACAGCGTCTGGGAAGAAGTAGCAGCGGTAGAGAATTGAGCCTAATACTGCCAATCCAGCTCTGCCAAGGCAGGGAATGAGAGCGATCGCTCCCACCCGCGTAAGCCTTATGTCACCACCTTAGAGAGTGGTTACCACTTTTTCCTCCAACTCTTGGGGCATCTTAGTGCAGTGCAGGAGTATGCCCCAAGACAGAAGGTTGCGTGAACCTCTGAAGCAGAGATTTGCAGAGACTTAATGATCAGAGCCGGGTTCAGTTAGCTGACGATGCTGCTCAGCCTTCACGGTATCCGGCAGTATCTTGCTAACATTGCCCTGCAATTTTGTTTTGACAGACCCTGCAATAATTGCATCTTTTCCTGCCATCAGGGCTTCAAATCCCTGTTTCGCCACTAGTGCTGGATCATCTTTTTGACTAGAGCCTGCCTTGGTATCATCCATTCCAGCCCGATGAAAGAAGTTGGTATCTGTAGGGCCAGGCATGAGCGAGGTGACCGTCACGCCTGTGTCTTTCAGTTCGTTGCGCAACCCTTCGGAAAACGAGTGTACAAAGGCTTTAGAAGCTGCATAGACGGCCTCAAACGGCCCCGGCATCAGGGCAGCAATAGAAGAGGTAAACAGCAAACGGCCACGACCACGAGCCACCATATCTTTTACAACCCGCTTGGCCAAATGCACCGTTGAAACAACATTTAGGTTAATCAGATTCAACTCATCATCTAAGCTTGTTTCGCGGGCAAAATCTCCGCCTACGCCCACACCCGCATTGATAGCGATCGCTTCTACAGGCCGTCCAATGGATTGAATTTTGCTGTAGAGCGATTCAACTCCATCATAGGTCGTGAGATCGACCTCTACCGTTTCAACATGGGTTCCTAAGTCTTCAAATGCTTGGGCGGCTTCACGAATACTCGAACTTGTAGCCGTGATGAGGAGATCAAATCCATGTTCAGCAAATTCTTTTGCCAATTCGTAACCAATGCCATTTGACGCTCCGGTCACAACTGCGAGAGGACGAGTCACAGTACTCATGATGTAGGCTCCTGTTGCTCAAAGCTGTACAAACTTAAGCGCAATGACTTTCATTCAGATCACGCACACAGTACAGCTTAGGGTTTGTGGTATGCCACCATCCTAAAGAGACCACCAAATCCTGCCTTCCACCTATTGAAAGATTCATATAAAGGTTCATATATTGATGAGTTCTTGAACAGAACTAGAAATGAAATCGTGCACCGCTACATCATACGAGCGCAACTGATCTCATTCAAAAAACGTAAACCTAAATTTGAACAAAAAATAGAGTCTTTAATAAACGAAAAACAATAAATCTATCCAAAAGAAGAAGGGGTTTATCGGCACCTCGATACTTAATACAGGCGCGTATCGGCAAGTTGAATCGTTAAACTATTAATTCGTTGAGGAAGTTGGAACTAAATGAGAAATGAGCAAGAAAAAACGTAAGAAAAACAAAATTGATTCTCAAAATTACAATCGCTACAGCGAGCCCGACAGTGAAAAGGACACTCGGTCAAGCCAGCAGGATAACCTAAACGATAATCAAGGCTCTGCTGATTTTTTGGGGTTGGATGTGAGACGAATTGGGGCGGCTGTTGCGGGCGTGTTGGTTGCTGAAATTGCAGAGGCCGCGATTCAGCGACTTGGCCAGTCGAGTTCGCATCAAGGCCAAGACCGATCGCGCGATCGCAATGACACCTCCGACGATCGCTCCAATGTGCTAAAAAATGCCGCTTCTAGCGTAAAAGAGCAGGCTGAAACCATTGGCTCTTCTACAAAACAGGCTAACCACACAATTCGCACCTCTGCCAACAACTTAACGCTGGACTTAACAGATATCGTGAACGTACTTCAGGATGTAGGCCAGCGCTTACAAGAAAAATCGAACCATGCATTCACACCTTCTGCAAACGCTGTTATGAGTAGCGTGACCCAAGGTGTTACACATGGTGCAACGGCTGTGCTGGATCGCGTGTTGCCCAGTCACAGCAACAATAAGAAAAAGGGCAAGAAGAAGAAGAAGCACTGATTTGAGAGATTGCAGCGTGAAGCTGTTCAACTTTAAGAAGAAAGGGGCGATCGCAACTCGATTCCACTTTGCAGGATTGAATGGCCGGGTCAAACTAGGACGGGCTATCCATCACGCAACAACCTGCGACAGAGGTAATCCAAACGCTTTTTTTCTAGCTTAGAGAAACCAAAACAAAAACATCACTGAGGGTCACAAGTTATGAACTTCAAATACCGTTGGAAAAACGGTTCTCCACCGAACCGGGATAAAGCAGCCGGTGAAGGAAACCTGCTGGATGAAAGCCAATTTGAAACTGCTGAGGATCAGCAATTAGCAGAAAATATGGCTCGAAAGCAACTGAATGTGCCCCTTCAACCTGCTGATGCAAACAATCCGCCACTTCCCCAAGCCGTCCCTCAAAAAGAAGGTTGACGTTGGATTTTTCTAGCTTTCCTTTGCACACAGCTTGGTAGCTGTTGTTGAATTGATGACGCAGCACTACCTAGGTGAGCAACAGGTTTATTGCATGAATCGTTGCACAGCTCTGCCCTGCAACGATTCATGCTTTTCAAAAAATAACTTGTGCTGGAGATCTCATCTTCAGAGCTTTTTGCGCGACGTTGTGTGAATTTCATCAAAAACCAGTTAGAGATAGAGATATTCCTATCTCTAACTGGTTTTGAAAATATTGCAGTCAATTTATTGCTGTTCACTCATGAGAACAGGTGAAGCCAGTCTGTATCAGGCAGGATAGTGATGAAATGCGTCGGCATTGCCTTGGGCATCAAAGGTTAACACGGTAAAAGGTTCATGGGTGTCTCCCTCTTCCATGCCGGGCGAGCCAATGGGCATTCCCGGTATGGCTAAACCAACTGCGTCCGAAGCGACTGCCAAAAATTGCTGAATATCTCCGGCGGGAACATGTCCTTCAATAACCTTGCCGTCAATCATGGCGGTATGGCAGGAGGTTAGTTTATCGGGGATGCCATGGTGTTGTTTGATCGAAGCCATGTCGGCTTGTTGCACTTCAGACACACGAAACCCGTGCGATCGCAAATGGGTCATCCAGCCTTCGCAACAGCTACAGTTTGGGTCGCGGTATACGGTCACATCCCCTCCATTCACCCGAAAAGCTTGAGCCAGCCGTCGATTTGGAGATGGAACCGTTGCAGCCGAGAACGCAGTTGGGAAAGTGCGATTTGCGCTGGCCACCCCAGGATGCAAGAGGGCGATCGCCCCCATAACAACAATCACAAGCCCCACAATTGCACCAGCCCTGATTGCTTGAAAAACCTTATGCTTTGAAAGCATGTTCAACCTCATGAATTCCCATTAAGTGAGGATGCGTCCTTGGTTAGGTAAGCTCCAAATCCGTCACCCAAAGACCACAACGTTATCTTTGTTCTAGCAAAGTTCTAGCAAAATCCTACCTAACGTGAGTTTTGGATAAGCTAAAGTGCCCGCTTTTGGGAGGCTGCGCGCGACGCACACGCAAAAAGCCCTTAACTGAAACTGACGTTACCTCAGCACACGAGTTGCATTCAGAATTGACAACAGCGCAACCCCAACATCTGCAAACACAGCTTCCCATAGGCTAGCCACCCCCAGCATGCCCAGCAAAATGAACAGCCCTTTAACTCCCATGGCAAAGACTATGTTTTGCACCACAATTCTGCGAGTCTTTCTCGCCATCTGAATCGCCTCTGCGACCTTGGAAGGGGCATCGGTCATGATGACCACATCAGCCGTTTCAATGGCCGCATCCGAGCCCAAGCCGCCCATGGCCATGCCAACATCGGCTCTGGCAATCACAGGCGCATCGTTGATGCCATCCCCCACAAATACCACCTTGCCATTGCCTGTGGGATCTAATAGCTGCTCAATGGCTGCGACTTTGTCTTCGGGCAACAGTTCCGCTTGGTAGGTGGTCAGCCCCAACTGGCCAAAGATCGCGTGGGCGACCGATTTGTTATCTCCAGTGAGCATGACCGTTTGCTCAACGCCAGCTTCCTTCAGTGCCTGAATTGCCTGGGCTGCATCTGGTTTCACCTCATCCGCAATGAGCAGGTAGCCTGCATAGTGGCGATCCACGGCGAGATGCACAACCGTTCCTTGAATGTGGCAGGTATCATGGGCAATGTTTTCTCGATGCAGGAGGCGATCGCTCCCCGCGAGCACCACGCGTCGCTCCACCCTGGCCCGCACCCCATGCCCTGCAATCTCTTCATAATCGGTTACATCTGCCGGGTCAATTGCAAAACCATAAGCCTCGCGAATCGACTGCGCAACCGGATGGCTAGAGTGAGTTTCTGCTTTGGCTGCCAACATCAACAGTTCCGCTTCAGAAAACCCGTTGTAGGCCACCACTTCGGTTACCTTAAAAATGCCTTGCGTGAGCGTTCCGGTTTTATCAAACACAACAGTTCTCACAGCCGTTAAAGCATCCAGAAACGTTGCGCCTTTCACCAAAATGCCGCGCTTGGCCGCACCACCCACGCCACCAAAATATCCCAAAGGAATGCTAATCACCAGCCCGCACGGACACGAAATCACCAACAACACCAACGCTCGATAAATCCATTCGCGGTGGGTTGCTCCAGCCAAAAATAGGGGAGGCAACAGAGCAACCGTAAGCGAGAGCACCACCACCACTGGAGTGTAGTAGCGAGCAAACCGAGTCATAAACTTCTCAGTCGCGGCTTTCTTGCTGGTGGCATTTTCAACCAGATCCAAAATTTTGGCGATCGACGATTCCCCAAATGGTTTGGTGACTTGCAGAGTCAACACTCCTGTTTGGTTGATCATGCCTGCTAACACAGTGGCACCCGGACGAGCAGTGCGCGGCACAGATTCTCCCGTTAATGCCGATGTATCCACCTGAGACGTTCCTTCCAGGACATTGCCATCCAGCGGAATTTTTTCTCCTGGTTTGACGAGAATGAGGTCGCCAACGTGAACAGATTCAGGGGAAACAGCGCGAATCGTGCCATCAATCTTGAGATTCGCCGTATCTGGACGAACTTCCAACAAGGCTTTGATTGACCGACGCGATCGCCCAACCGAATAGTTTTGAAACAGCTCTCCAATGCGATAAAACAGCATCACACCAACGGCTTCAGGCAGTTGGTGAATGGCGATCGCCCCCACCGTTGCAATCGTCATCAAAAAGTTTTCATCCAGCACCTGCCCCCGCATAATGTTGCGGCCTGCCGTCTTCAACACCGTCCAACCGCTTAGCAAGTAAGCGGGGAGCAGCACTGCATACTCGCCACTGTGAAACGGGGTCTGATGCAAAGGCTCCTCAAAAATCATGCCAATTGCCAGCAAGGCTACCACCAGCACCACCGAAAGGATTTCGGACTTAAGCATCGACTCTCCAGAGCCATGATGCCCCAAACTCCGATGGTGCCCCGAACTGTGATGATGCCCTGAGCCATGATGGGCATGTTCGGCTCCGGTTTGAGATACACCCTGGTAGGCACCCTCCCAAAACAGCACCGGATATCCCAACGTCTGAATTCGTGCTTGCAAGACGGCTTCGCTGGTGTGTTGTGGGTCGTAGACAACCCGTAGCTTCCCGGTCGCAAAGTTCACAGATGCCTCTGCTACGCCTACGATCGCTTCAAGCGCAGCAGAAATTTTATTCGCACACGATGGGCAGTCCATACCCCCAATGCCAACATCTGCCGTTTGAAGCCTGACCTGCGGCTCTACCGCTTGACCATGCCCCGGTGACTCTTGCCGCACCGTGTACCCCAAAGCCACAATTCGATGCTGAATAGCCGCTTCCGTGATTTGACTAGGGTTATAGGTAATGGTTAAACGCTCGGTCGGCACACTGACAGCCACATCAGCAACGCCCATCAGCCGCTCCAGCGCGACTTCTATCTTGGCGGCACAACTCGCACAATCCATCCCGCCAATTTGCATGTGCTGAGTTTTCAACGATGAAGAGGATGCCATAACTGAAAGCGCAAACAGAATTGTCTTGCACTCTAGCACAAACCTGTCAATATCTGAACATTTATTCAGATATTGACAATATGGCTTGTGATTGGCTGATTTGAACCAACTCCGCAAACTGGGCAGCGACATTTTCGGCTGAATCAGCAGATTTTTGAGTGGCGGCTGAATTTTAAAGTTGATGTGAGCTGATCTTTAAGTTTTTGTGAATCCAAACAAATGGATTCAGATTTCTCAGCTTGCTCTCAGCTTGCTTCGATACATCATGAAGCATTCAAACTGATGTTGAAACCTGTTATGCAATCTGCCAGATCGATTCCATTTGTTAGCCAAGAAGTAAAGCAAGTCAAACTTGCGATCGCTGCAAGCTTCACGGCCGAGCCAATCGAAACGAGTTTGTCATTTTGGATGGAAACGCTGTCCATTCCCTCAACCATCGAATTTGCTCCCTACAATCAAATTTTTCAACAACTTTTAGATCCTGCTAGCCTGCTGTCTAGCAACCGTCAGGGTGTCCATCTCCTGCTTTTGCGCGTCGAAGATTGGTACCGCTTCAACCAAGACGATCCATCCGTTGATATTGCGGCCCTGCTGCAGCGCAATGCCCAAGACTTGGTGACAGCCCTTACCACGGCTGCAAGTCGCTCATCCACTCCGTATATTCTCTGTCTTTGCCCTTCTGCTCCAACACCGCATCGCCAGCCTGAGCAAATCGAGCTATTTCAGCAAACAGAAGCCTGGATAGTTGAGCAACTCAGCGGCGTGAAGGGTCTACACCTAATGCGCAATGCAGAAGTGCAGGCACGCTATCCCGTTGAGGAGTATTACGATTCCCAGCGCGATCGCTTGGGCCACATTCCCTTTACCCCCGATTTTTTTGCAGCTTTGGGCACCGCTATTGCTCGCAAAATTTATGTCTTGAAAAAGCAACCCTATAAGGTGATTGTGCTGGATTGCGACAATACCTTGTGGAAAGGGGTCGTGGGTGAAGATGGAGTTCACGGACTTGACCTTTCCAAAACCTGGCAAACTGTTCAGTCGTTTATGCTGGCGCAGCAACAGTCAGGCATGCTGTTGTGCCTGTGCAGCAAAAATAACGAAGCCGATGTTATGCAAGTTTTTGAACATCGGCAAGACATGACATTGAAGCGCGAGCATTTGGTCGCGTGGCGGATCAACTGGCTCCCCAAGTCAGCCAACCTCAAGTCTCTTGCAGCAGAACTCAATTTGGGGTTGGACAGTTTTATTTTTATCGATGACAATCCGGTTGAATGCGCGGAGGTCAGTTCCAATTGTCCAGAGGTGTTGACACTTCAGCTACCGAGTGAAGATGTGCAGCAATTTCTCAACCATGTTTGGGCATTTGACCACCTCAACACGACCGAGGAAGACGCCCAACGCACCGTTCTATATCAGCAAAATTTAGAACGTCAGCGCTTTCAGCAAGAATCGCTAACCCTGGATGAGTTTCTCAATGGGTTGGAAATGACGATCGAGATTGCCGAACCCGATGCCATGCAGATTGGCAGGGTGGCTCAACTGACCCAGCGCACCAATCAATTTAACTGCACCACTATCCGCAGAACAGAAGCTGAGATTCACCAGTCCATGCAGTTGGGCATGGAGTGTCGTGCTGTGACTGTGCGCGATCGCTTTGGGGATTATGGGCTCGTTGGGGCCATGCTGTTTGCTCCGCAAGGCAATGCGGTGCAGGTGGATACTTTTTTGCTGAGCTGCCGAGTGTTGGGGCGCGGGGTGGAACATCAGATGGTGCGCCATTTGGCCAAATACGCCGAAGATCACATGTTGACCCATGTTCACCTGAACTACAGTCCAACTCAGAAAAATCAACCTGCACTGAACTTTTTGGAGGCGATCGCCAAACCCTATCAACACTCAACAAACAGCGGTTCCTGTTTCGAGATCCCCGTCCAAATTGCCGCTGCCGTCACCAATACCTTACAAAGCGCAGAAGCAACCACTAAAACGACCAGCGAAGCAACCACAGAGCCAACTTCAGTCCAAAGCCAACCCTCTTCTCAACGGTCAGTTGCCACCACCGCAGCATCGCCCATCAGTCAATCTCAACGTCAGGGCCGGATTGCAAAAGAGCTCAATTCCCCTCATGCTGTTTTGGCAGCGATCGAAAGCCAAAAGTACGCTGATCAGCTAGATCAGCAGCGCTCGATCACGTATCCTCGAACGGCAACCGAACACGACTTAAAAGTGCTGTGGCAAGAAGTTTTGGGAATTTCGGCGATCGACCTGAGAGATAACTACTTCGACCTGGGCGGCACCTCGTTGCAAGCGGTAGAGCTATTTGCCAAGATCGAACAGTTCTTTAGCAAGCGGCTGCCGTTAACTGCCTTATTAGAAGCGCCAACCATCGAAGACTTAGCCCAGCGGATTGATGCCAATCCGCAAGAGTTAGAAGCAAACTCAACCAGCTCTGTCCTAGCGCTAAATACTGGGCATGACACTGCACCGCGCCTGTTTCTCATCCATCCCGGAGGTGGAGATGTTTTGCTGTACCGCAGCTTAGCCCGATATCTACAACCCGATGTTGCGGTCTATGCCATCAAACCGTGCACCCAGCGTGGTTTCCCCATTCTGCACACTCACATTCCCGAAATGGCTGCTTACTATATTGAGCAGATTCGGGCCGTACAGCCAGAAGGGCCTTATCTTTTGGGAGGGTTTTGTGCGGGTGGTGCGATTGCATTGGAAATGGCTCTACAGCTTCAGCGCCAAGGGGTTGCGGTTCCGCTGGTGGCCATGATGAACTCGGTGCAGTCCCAAGAACAACGCAAGCGCAAACGCGCTCATCAAAGCTTGAGTACGCTTAAAGCGGATGCCAGAATGCACCTCAAGGTATGGATCTATCGCACATGTTTGGCCACCTTAAAGTATGCGCCACGCGTACTGCAACGGATGTCTCCCTTATCAGTTTGCACGGTGGCGGCCAATCACTACAAACCGCAAGGCCAGTTTCAGGGAGAGCTAGTGCTGTTTAAGTCCGAAGAGGCTGCGCCAGACTCAACTGACCGCGATCGCCTCTTGCCTGATCACGCCAATGGTTGGGGTCATGCCGCAACTCACGAAGTCAAAGTATATGAAAGTAAGGGGAATTTCCACGGCATTTTGCAAGAGCCTTTTGTGCGAGAGATGGTTGACCAGTTGCGGGCATCGATCCGCCAAGTGAGTACACCTCAATCATAATTACCCAGTAACGATTGGCTCCCTTGTTTGAACCCCTGAGTTACGATAGGGGCGATCGCTCAATAATACCGATCGCCCAAATACTGCTCGCTCAATACCGCTCATCGCTTCTGCATCCTGTTGAAACCCTGATCATGCAAAGTTGCACAAGAGTTTCGACAATTCATCGGACTTACGCATTGGTGTTGTGGGTAGGGTGCTTCGCACCCTACCCACA
>NZ_JBNXVR010000028.1:0-79494 GCF_050565595.1 Leptolyngbya sp. AN02str
ATCGGGCAAGCTCAGCAGGTCAGTAATCTGATGGATGAGCGCTCTAAAATCATCCAACTTTTGGGCCTACCTTACTGCCGTTACTACCTGCTTAATTAATTCCCAGCAACCTGCGGAATATCGGCTGTGAAAGAAACCTCTTGCCCAGCCTGCGGGTGACCCCAGCGGGCTCAACCCTGCAACACGCATCCACAAATCTGCAAAGACTGAGTCAACACCTCAGCAAGCATGGAAGAACTGAAGCCTTGAGCGATCGCACTTCAGTGTCTTCTGCTTCAATTTGGGTTAAGGTCTTGCGTAATTTTTCACAATTAAGAGACAATTGCGCTGGCTGTCATCACGAAAATAGCTCAATTCATCTGCTACTTTCTTCATCAGCTTCAGGCCACGCCCCCCCTCGGCTTCTTGATCCATCTCCTGTGAGAGACCTTTCAAGACAGTTCCCAACTCATTGTTAGGCCCACGATCCCAAATTTTGATCTCTAAACAGGTTTCCAGAATTTGAACTTCGATCTCAATGTCGGTGTCTGGTGGCTGAAATTTATGGGCGTGGCGTACTGCGTTGGTAAACCCCTCGGCAAGTACGAGTTGACACTGCAGCCAGACCGTTTGAGGAATAAAAGTGTGGGCAAATCCATCAAACCAAGCTAGAACTTGATTTAATGCACCGAGATCTGTTCTGACCTGAAGTCGTTTACTTTCCAGTAATTTCAACGCGATTACCCTTAGTGAACAGCGATATCAGACCGAGATGAGGTGACGAACCCATAATTTAGGCAGGACTGAGTCCATTTTTCCCTGATTTATTCTCCGACTTTCAAAATTGAGCCAACGCTATCGTTTTTCCTTTGCAAATGCCTCAAATTCTAATTATTGATGATGATCCCACAATGCAAATCATTTTGATGAAGGCATTGAAAGAAGAGGGATACGAGGTAAACGTCGCATCTGATGGTGCAGAAGGTTTAGAACTTGCACATCAAATACGACCTGACTTAGTTATTTGCGATTGGGTGATGCCTCGCATTGATGGGTTAGAGGTTTGCCGCCAAATCAAAGCGAGCCCCAAACTCTCCACGACCTTTTTTATTTTGTTGACTGCCCGGGGTGGGGTCGAAGACCGTGTGAAGGGCTTGGACAATGGGGCAGATGATTTTTTGGCCAAGCCAATTGAAATTTTAGAGTTGCAGGCTCGGGTGCGTGCAGGTTTGCGGCTGCATCAATTGAGTGAAGATCTACAAGCTCAAAAGCAGCTCTTGGAGAAAGAGCTAACCGAGGCGGCCTCCTACGTGCGCTCCATTCTACCGGAGCCGTTGAGCGGTAACTTAAAAATTGATTCCCGCTTCATTCCGTCGAGCCAGCTGGGCGGAGATTGCTACGATTACTATTGGCTCGATCCAGACTATTTAACGGTGTATTTGCTTGATGTTTCGGGCCATGGCTTGGGGGCTGCGTTGCCGTCTATTACAATCCTCAATTTGTTGCGATCGCAATCTTTACCCAGTGTCAACTTTTATCAGCCCAATACCGTCCTGCGTGCCCTCAACGAAACCTTTCAAATGGACGACCAAAACGATAAATATTTTACGATTTGGTACGGCGTCTACAACCGAGTCAAGCGTCAGTTGATTTATTCTACTGCTGGCCATCCTCCAGCCGTTTTGGTCACCGAAACCCCCTCTGGAGTGCAAGTTGAACAGCTCAAAACTCCAGGAATGCCCATTGGCATGATGCCTGATGAAAGCTACTTTAGTGCCCGGTGCGATATCCCGTTGAATAGCACTCTTTATATTTTTAGCGATGGCATTTACGATGTTCCTGCTCAAGAAATAGCCAATGGATGGGGCTTCAACCAATTTGTTGAAGTGTTAAGGGATGCCAAAAATGCGCTAAGTTTGGACGAACTTTTAGACAGAATTCGTACGCTAACAGGAACCCATACCTTTGGTGATGATCTATCGCTCTTACGCATTCAGTTTGATTAGAGATTTTCAAATCAATCTACTGAAAATCGGAGGGTTTTATCCAAGCTTAAGCTTAAATTGCTGAAGTTCTTGAAAGCGAATTGTCTATTTTATGACCAAATCGCGATCTTGCTGACCTGAAACAATCTGCTTAGTGCAAGCCAAAAACTTTTGGCGATAGGCTTTGGCAGAGCTTGGATGAGTAATGCTACGACCCGTATCACGTTGAATTTGCTCATTAAAAAAGCACTTCATTAAAGTGCTTTTAGTAAGACTTTTGAGTAGCGATAATACGAATGAGTGGGGACAATACAAAAAACGCAAAAGCTGCTGACTAGTTAAGAGAAAACAGTAAAGAAATGAGTGCCTCACCGTGCTGAAAGATAGCTAGCTTGAAAAGCGAGCCTGCTCAAACTCATCGCGATTTGAGAAAATATCTAATACGCGATCCATGCTGGTGAGTTCAAAAAGAATTCTGATTTGCTCATTTAAGGAACACACACACAAGCTGCCACCTTGCGATCGCATTGCTTTAAATGCGCTGACGATTGCTCCCAAACCAGAGCTATCCATAAAACTAACCTTTTCTAGATCAACTAGAACAGTAGAAGCACCAGTCTTGACAGCCTCGTCGATTTGTTGGCGAAACTGACTAACTTGTGTCCCGTCTAATACTCCAACAGGTTGAACGACTTGAATGTTTGAAATCATGTCTGGTGAACCGTACGTTTCAGTGAACAAATTGAATCGTCTATTACGCAGAAAAATCGGCGAGCGATGCGAACAAATATAAGAAATGAAATAGCAGATGCTCTTTAAGAACTGATTCCTAACATAAGCTGACACACCTCTGGGTGAAGCGACATGAGATAAATCACCGAAATTTGCAATCTCTAGCTTACATCTATTGAAGTGAACATCCGTGTTTTTACTCAATAAATTTTTGTTGTGAAGTTTCTATGAGGATTTCCATATTCTATGGGGCCTCAATCCTCAAAATAATGAAGATTTGAATAAAAGTAGTTAAATTGTCAAAAATGAAAACTGGTAGATTCGGGATGTTTTATGTGTTTTACGATACGAAGAAAAGTATCGGATGAAGTACTTGATAAGCATTTCGCTTAGTTGAAGCCTAAAGATTAGGGTGCATCGATTGAGCACATAATTTGATCAAACTATTTTTTTATATTTGGGTAAATTTGTTGTTTTTTCGTAGGGGCAATATTCATTTGAGTTATTGAGAGAAATATTGGTGAGAAAAGTGATGAATTGTTTTTAGATAGGACTTTTAAGATTTCAAAAATTGAAATTCAGCTTATTTCTCTTGTTTGAGGGCTGGCTTGAAGAGCTGAGCGAGAATGACTTGAGGCTTAGTATCCCATATATCAGTATGAGTGGTGATTAAGCCTTGATGAATTGTGTAAGTGGAGCTTCCCGTAAAGTGGATTTTGGGATGCCAAGGCAGGCGCAGTGACCCTTCTAGTGTCCATGTGGCGACTAGGATGTTGGCGTCGCTGGGCCGAATGTGATGGACGTTGAATGTGAGATGGGTGAAAAATAATCGGCGATGAAAGCGTAATGCCCAAAAAATAAGTCGATAGGCTTGCTGTCCTTGAAATCGATTAATTGGGTCCTGAAAAATAATACCTGGTGAATAAATTTCGTAGGTTAAGTCTTTTTGAAAGAGGAATGGTAGCTCCTGTTCGAGAGTGTGTAGGATGTGGTCGGTTGAAAAAGTTTGCATGTCGATTTGTTGAGTATGAATAAAGTGGGTGGTATTTGAATGCAGTCAGCAATGCAAGTAGAGCGGCTTAATCAACAGATCAGCTTTATTTTGGAGATTGACCGACTGAAGCATATTATTCGGCGAACGCTATTGCTTGATGGTTCTCGGCGCGAGAACAGTGCAGAGCATTCATGGCATTTGGCAATGATGGCGATCGCCCTGGCAGAGTATGCACCACAGCCGATAGATATTGCTCGGGTGATTCGGTTGGTGTTGGTGCACGATGTGGTGGAAATCGATGCGGGCGACACGTTTTGTTACGATGTGGCGGCCAATGAAGATAAAGCTGAGCGCGAGCAGTTGGCGGCGGAGCGGATCTTTGGTTTGCTGCCAGACAATATTACCCATGAATTTCGGGCTTTGTGGGATGAGTTTGAAGCGGCTGAGACGCCAGAGGCACAGTTTGCAAGGGCATTGGACTGTTTGCAGCCGCTATTGCATAACTACCACACCGAGGGTGGCACGTGGCGGTTGTATGGCGTTACGCGCGATCGTGTTCTGCAACGGATGAAGGCGGTTGAGGTGGGGGCACCCAGCCTTTGGGGCTATGTGCTAGAGATTGTTGACCAAGCGATCGCCAAAGGGTATTTGCTGGGCTGAGGTATTGCTAAACATCACTTGAGTTGAGATGGCGGTCGCGGGTTGGGCGTAGCTACGTGCTGCGTCCGGGATTTGTCTGCGAATTACAGCGCGGAGTTCAACGTCATCAAGATATTCTGCCCTTCGAACGATGCCCGAACCCTGGAGTTCCCTGCTGAATTGAGGAGGCGTAGCCTGCAAAGGAGCCTAGATTTTGAATCGGAAACTCTCCGTATTGCTGAATACAGCTAAGCATGTTATTCCGCCGAAAAATAATAGGTTGCCATTTTCTGCTGAACATTGCACATTCCTAAGAAATAGCTAAACCTTCGGCGGTTTCTGGGTTTGACTGACTAAAGTAGAAGCAAGACGAAGCGAATTAGGAGTGGTGACTTCAGTGAATGTGAAGCACCGTTACTAGAAAGTTGGAATTTGAGATCGAGCGGAGAGCCAGGGTTATGACAAACAAGACGATGGCACAACCAACACTTGCTTCCGAGCCTGCGGTTGATGCTGTTGCTCAAGCGACAACGCGAGTTCGGCGGTTGTTGTGGAAGTTGGCGATCGCAACATGGCTACTCATGGCCGTCGGTAGCGCAACTCGGGTAATGAATGCTGGGCTGGCGTGTCCTGATTGGCCTTTGTGTTACGGCACTCTCTTTCCCGGCCAGCAAATGAACCTTCAGGTCTTCTTGGAATGGTTTCATCGGTTGGATGCTGCCCTGATCGGTTGTTTGACGCTGGGTTTGGTGGGGTTGACCGTGTGGCAGCGTCGGTTGCTGCCAGCCTGGACACCTTGGGCCGCAATGTTTGCGCTCGGTTTGATTTTGATGCAGGGACTGCTGGGCGGGCTAACGGTGACAGAACTGCTGCGGTTTGATATCGTAACAGCGCATTTAGGCACCGCGCTTCTGTTTTTTGCCACCTTACTCTCTATGGCAATGTTGCTGTTGCCCTATCGAGGCACCGGCACCGCTGGCAAACTGCCCTGGTTTAGTCTGGGCGCTGCGGTTCTCATCTATTTGCAGAGTTTGTCGGGTGGATTGATCGGTTCTCGCTGGGCCCTGCATCAGTGTTTGGGGGGTGAGCAGTTGTGCACCGTGGTCAACACGCATGTCTTAGGCGTTGTTCCTGCCAGCTTGGGGGTTGTGGTGATGGGTCTGCTGGCGTGGCGCACTCCTGCGTTGCATCCCTTGTTGCGTCGCCTGTCCAGCACGGCGTTGGTGCTGTTAGCGCTGCAGATTGGGCTAGGTGTGGCTACGTTCCGTTTGCATTTGCAGGTTGAGCTGCTGACCGTTACCCATCAAATGATTGGCGCTGGCTTGCTGGGTACTTTGGTCTGCTTTACCGCTATAGGGGTGCGCGATCGCCGCATTGGATTGGTCGCCGCACCGCTTGTTCCGCCTGAACCCTCCTCTCAAGGGTCGGCGCCCTCCTCTGCACTTCCGGTCTGACCAGGCGTTGATTCTACAGCCGCCCATGTCGCTTTTATTGCTTTTTAACGCTTGATTTAGGAAAGCTTTTGTAATGACCGAAACTCTATATCCCCCTGTCGTTCGTCATCACGAAAATTTAGGCCAAATTATCCAGAGCTACTGGCAGCTCACCAAGCCCCGGATTATCGTACTGCTGTTGATTACAACGGCGGGCAGCATGTGGATTGCGGGCCAAGGCGAGGTTGACCCCGTTCTATTGTTTGTTACGCTGCTGAGCGGGTTTTTGGCAGCGGCCTCTGCGAATACAATTAACTGTCTCTACGATCGAGATATTGATTACGAAATGGAGCGCACCCGCCATCGACCTTTGCCCTCGGGTCGAATTCAGCCTCGGGATGCGCTACTGTTTGCGATCGCGCTGGCGCTAGCTTCTTTCTCTCTGTTGACCGTGTTTGCCAATTTGCTGAGCGCTTGCTTAGCGATGGCTGGCATTGTGACCTATGTTTTGGTGTACACGCACTGGCTCAAGCGACACAGTACACAAAATATTGTGATTGGTGGAGCGGCGGGTGCCATTCCACCTCTGGTTGGCTGGGCTGCAGTAACAGGCGAACTTAGCTGGGCCGCGTGGATTCTATTTGCCATCATCTTCTTTTGGACCCCACCTCACTTTTGGGCATTGGCCCTGATGATTCGCCAAGATTATGCCAAGGTGGGTGTACCCATGCTGCCCGTGGTATCGGGCGAGGTGGTGACGGCCAAGCAAATCTGGATTTACACGCTGCTACTGATTCCGTTGACACTGCTGCTGGTCTTTCCAATTCATGTGATGGGCTTGGTTTATACGGTTTTTGCACTGGTGCTGGGTGGCTTCTTCCTGGCAAAAGCCTGGGCTTTGTTGGAGAACCCCTCTGACCAATCGGCGGCGCGATCGCTCTTTAAGTACTCCATCTTTTACATGATGCTGCTTTGTGCTGGCATGGCGGTGGATAGCCTACCCCTAACCCATCGGTTCAGCAGTGCGATCGCCCAAAACCTAGACAGTATGCTTGACTTCTCCTTCATTAGCCAAGTCTTCTTGTCCTAAAAAGGAGCCAAGCCAGATCTAAATTTGCTGAAATGCTTTCCTAAAAGCACGATTACTCGCTAGAATAGAAAACGCTGCATTGAGTCTGAATATCAATCTATGGCCAAAAAGAGCATGATCGAGCGCGAAAAGCGCCGCGAAAAGCTAATCAACAAATATTACGAGAAGCGGCAAGAGCTGAAGGAACAGTTCGCCAAGGCCGAGTCTCAAGAAGAGAAGTTAGAGATCCATCGCCAAATTCAGCGGTTGCCCCGCAATAGCGCTCCAAGTCGTCACCGCAACCGTTGCTGGATGACCGGGCGTCCTCGTGGCTACTACCGCGATTTCGGTTTATCTCGCCATGCCATTCGCGAAATGGCTCACCAAGGTTTGCTGCCTGGTGTGGTGAAGTCTAGCTGGTAGTGCTGATCATCCTGTGTTTGCAAGCACCGGGGTTGGTACTCAGGCTTAGTAGCTGATGCTGAATTAACCGCTTCATCTTCAATAATTCAGCTTTATTTAATTAAGTTCCCCAGAGGCTGCTGTTTCTGGGGAATTTTTTCATAGGGTTATGTTGGGCGGGGCATCAAAGTGCTCGATCGCTGGTGAGCGACGATGAGTCTGCTTGAAGGATAAAGTGATTTCGCTCTGTGGAGAAAGAGCTTGGGGAGTAGAAAGAGATTGGCGAAGCCTTAGAAGGACCTGAGGTGAGTGAGCCAGAATTTGGCAGATTTGCACGATCAAGCTCTCACGAGCCTGCACAGTACCCCAACGAGGTAAGGAGGCTATTCCCTGGAGAAATTGAGCAAATGGTTGGGAGGTTGCCCTTGACTCTACTGCTTTTGTGGTGGACCTCCCGCACGCATGGCTGTTTGAAGCATGAATCGTTGTGCAGCGGAGCTGGGCAAACGATGAAGATAGGTTTGAAGTTGGGTCTTGCTGCCCTCAAAACCGTCCCTGTCCTAACGAGGCTGACGACCGCTATATCCATAAAAAATAACAGCGGCTTGATGATAGCTGCTGTTACTCAAAAAAAGTCTGATTGGTGTTTCGGAATAGATAGAAGTGTAGAGTCTAAAACACGACTAGGCAAAGCAGAGCAAGAATGCCCGCGATACCGTAAAACCAGCCTACAACGCGGGTTTCTGTCCATCCGCTTAGCTCAAGGTGGTGATGCAGTGGAGCCATCTTGAACAAGCGCTTGCCGATGCCCTTTTCATCTTTTGTGGCTTTGTAGTAGCCTACCTGAGCGATAACGGATACTGTTTCGGCCAGGAAGATAAGGCTGAGAATGAGCAAAATGAATAGAGACTGAGTGAGGATGGCAGTTGCGGCCAGGGCACCACCTAACGCCAATGAGCCTGTATCACCCATAAAAACCCGAGCCGGGTTGTGGTTGTGCCCCAGAAAGCCGAGAAAGCTGCCACTGAGGCTGGCACAAAAGACCATCAGCTCAGGATGGTTAGGGGCAAGCACAGCGCCCAAAGCTAGCAATGCGATCGCCCCGGTTCCTCCAGCTAACCCATCTAACCCATCGGTCAAGTTGGAGGCATTGCTTTCGGCGACGAGGGTGAACCAAGCGATCGCCCAAAACAATAGACCCAACGGCAGCATCAACCCAAAGGGTAGAAGAACATTGGTAATATCGACCGATTGGTTGTTAAAGAGTGCCCAAAGACAAAACAATCCGCCAAAGCCGACTTGTAGAGCGAGCTTTTGTTTTGGAGTAATCCCCTTGTTGGAGCGGCGGCGGAGAATTTGCCAGTCATCCAGCCAGCCAATAAACCCATAGGAAAGGGTGAGTAGAGAGACGGCCAGCACATTCGGGGTGAAACCAGTCATCAAGAGCGCGATCGCGACGCCCACAGGAACCACGAAGATGCCACCCATTGTTGGGGTGCCTGCCTTCTTTAGATGCGCTTGTGGACCATCTTCACGAATCACTTGGCCTGCTTTGAGCGATCGCAAGATGGGGATCACCTTAAGGCCTGCTGCCCAGGTCGCAAACGCAGACAGCAAAAACGGCAACGTTAAATTTGCGTTGGATAAAAACGAGCGGCCTGCACCCAAATCTAGCAGGAAGGCTGAAACGGCAAGAATGCCGGTCAAGCTGAGAAATAGTATTCTTCCCGTCAGATTGATTCCATCACTAGAAGAAAACTTGGCATCCACTATAAAAACTCACACTCCACACCACAGGCTTTTATTAACTCCAAGGTTAAAACCAACCTTTCAGAATTAAATACGAATTCTTACACGTAAACAAGGAAATGGAACACAAATCTTGGGATTTATACCTATCGATTTGAAAAAAATGGGGGCGATCGCCTGTCAGAGCAAAGCAAAAAGCCCATCTACACGCAAGGGTTGGAGCCTAACAAGCCTGCTCCAACCCTTGTAAAGGAATCCGAAACCGAAAATCAAGAATCCGAAAATCAATCCCTAGCAACCGTTGTGCCTTTGGGAGTCGCTCTTAGTCGTCTAGCTCAAGAGCGTCGTCGTCGTCATCAATATCAAAGTCGTTATCGTCCCCTGCCATCAAATCGCTAATTTCTTGCTCGTTGTCAAAGAAATCTGGATCGCTGGACTCACGGGCCAAGAGCCGCCCAGTGCCTTCTAGCCAATCCAAAATTGATGCATCTGTTTGTAGCGGAATCACGGATGCGGGCTTGTTGCGAGGCTCTTCACGCAAAGCGGGATTGTGCATAGTTTTCAACCTGAAAGAAATAGATCTGTCGCAAGCGGTTCGCAAACACGGGTTGCCGAACAGTCTTCTAGTGTATCAACAGTTGTTGAGATGCTGCATCCAACTCTTCTCCATATCGCTTTCACCAGAATCGATTCCACCAGATTTAACGTCAGTTTCGGTTCAGGGCTTTTCTAAGGTTTGCGCGACGCAATGCGCACGCAAAAATGGGCACTTCAGCTTATCCATAACTCACGTGATTTAGAATGCGGTGAATTGGCGAAATATTCCTACCATGGAGATGAGTACGACGCGCGAAGGGCGAGGATGACCATGCTGTGGAAGGAACAACTGCTAGAGGCGATCGCAGGCAAGAACCGTGGATTGCTCGCGACTGAACTAGACAACCAGACGATTCTTTCGGCGATCGCTCGGCTGGAAGAGTACAACCCGACCCCACGCCCGCTTGAAGCGCTCGACAAACTTGACGGCAATTGGCGACTGTTATTCACGACCAGCAACGAGCTGTTGCAAATTGATCGCGTTCCTTTCTTTCAGCTGGGGCAGATTTATCAATTGATTCGGAGTAAAACCGCGCAAATCTTTAACATTGCCGAGGTGATTGGCGTGCCGTATTTAGAGGGCATTGTCAGCGTGTCGGCAAAACTCGACATTGTGAGCGAAAAGCGGGCCAATGTGCGCTTTGAGCGTGGAGTGCTTGGCTTACAGCGAATTTTGGGCTATCAATCGCCGACCCAATTCATTGCCCTGTTGGATTCGGGCAAGCGGTTTCCGCCCATTGATTTTCAAATTAGCAGCGATCGCCAACAGGGATGGCTAGATGTCACCTATTTAGACGACAACCTGAGAATTGGTCGAGGCAATGAGGGCAACGTGTTTGTGCTGGCCAAGGTGTAGGTTGTTTTGATGCACCCCTATTGCTGATCCTGTAACCCCACGGTGCGATCGCCCATGCTCAACCAGCTTTCCCAGTCCCACCTCACATTATTGGAAGCCTGCCCTCGCCGATTCCAACATGCCTACCTAGACCAGCTCATGCACCCGATGACGCGAGAGCAGCAGGCGGCACTGGAGTGGGGCAATCGCTTTCACGTCATGATGCAACAGCGAGAACTAGGATTGCCCTTGCAGGCCATCGACACCCCAGCGGAATCAGATGATGCGGCTCTGCTGCCAACGGTGCAGCAGTTTGTGCAAACGAATCCCGATCTCTTTGCGGTACAGCCTGGAATTGGCCGATATAGCGAACATCGCCGCACATGCAATGTTCAAGGCTACTTACTCACGGCTGTCTACGATTTGTTGATTGCCCGAGAAACAACAGCCGAAATTTTGGATTGGAAAACCTATCCCAAGCCCAAAGATTTACGCTGGCTTGCCCAAAACTGGCAGACTCGCTTATATCCGTTCATCTTGGCGGAGACGACTAACTATGCGCCAGATCAGATTTCGCTAACTTATTGGTTTGTTCGGGCCGAAACCCAGGAAGGCACACCTCAGCCTCAATCGCTGACATTTCCCTATTCCGCAGCTCAGCATGAGGCCACCAGGGAGGCGATCGCCCAATTGCTGAACCAGCTCACCCAATGGCTGCACGATTACGAGGCGGGTATCCCATTTCCACAGGTGCCAGAAGAAGAAGGACTTTGCCCCAACTGCTCGTTTGGAACACGATGCCAGCGCAACATTCAGCCGTCGCGCTCGTCGATTGATCTGATTCCTGATGTAGCGGCGATCGAAGAAGTTTCGCTGTAGTAACAGACTCTTTCTCCTTTCCAACCAAACCCAGTCTGGATGAACACCAGATTTAGATAAGCCAAAGCACCAATTTTGTAGGCACACTGCACACGTAAAATTGCCGAAAAGCGCTCAACCGAAGCTGACGTGAATTCTCCATCCTTACGAGCATTGGGAGGTGTCTACCCTGTGGAGTGTATGTCCCGAAAAAATTGTGGGAAGGTTCCAGCTAGGGTGCCTTTAGGGTTGAGAACCAAAGGGATGGATAGATGGATAAAGAAGACGAGCTGAGGAATACTGGAGCCTGCTGTAGATAACCTTGAGGTTAATAGGAGCGGCTTGGCTGATGCGGTAGAGCGAAGGTGAATGATTGAAACATTGAGGAGATAGCTATGGAGGAGATAACTGAAGTGAGATGCGGGGTTTTGCAAAGGATTGGTAAAGTGCTTGAGGGTGGCTCTCTGGTGAATTTATGGAGATCCCAACGGGCGCTAATTTCTAAATCTAAGTGGGTACGCTAGGGGTAATTCCTGTTCATTGTTGTTTTTACTGGGTTGGTTGGCCAAGGTGGTTTGGGAGCGATCGCTCCAACTTCCCAGGAGGCCAGGACGAACTCATAAATGGTGGGGTGCTGTTGGTGCTTAGGCCAGCAGTTAATGGCGTACTTCATTCTGTAAGACTGCTGTTCTTTCCCTTTTGGTTGAGCTGTTGAATTCCCTTACGCTTGTTATCTTCAGGAATGTCGCCTAAACCCATCTGGTTTCGTATGATTCGGAAAACACTGTGGAGAACCCGCGGTGTTTGGTTGACTGCGATCGCCGCCGTTGGGTGTGTTTTTACGGTGCGCTCGTTGGGTGTGTTGCAGCCCCTTGAACTGGCTGCCTTTGACCAACTCATGCGTTTGCGCCCAGAAGAACCGGTCGATCCGCGCATTGCCATCATTACCATTGACGATTTAGATATTCAGCGATTTCAAGAATGGCCTTTGTCCGATCAGGTCATGGCCAATATTTTGCAGCGCGTTGCCGACCAGGAACCGAGGGCGATCGGGCTGGATATTTATCGAGAAATTCCTGTCAAGGAAGGCAGTGCAGAGCTACAGCAACTGTTTGCCACAACCCCAAACTTGGTTGGAATTGAAAAGCTAGAAGACGGCCAAAGCGTTGGCGTGCGGCCACCAGCGATTTTGGCTGAAAAGGGCCAAATTGGGTTTAACAATGTGGTGGTGGATGCCGATAGTCGCGTTCGCCGCTCTATTTTGTTTTGGAACTACAATGGCGAAGTTCGGCGCAGTTTTGCCTTACAGCTTGCGATGGTATACCTGGCAAAAGAAGGCATTACTGTTGAGCCAGCCCCGGGGAATCCGGCCCATATCAAGTTAGGACAACAGATTCTTCCCCGTTTGACGCATAATGCAGGTGGCTATGTGCGGGCCGATGCGGGGGGCTACCAAATTTTGTCGAATCCCCGTAACTCGAATGGCTCGTTTGCTCAGCTCTCTGTCCGCGACATTCTAGATGGTCAAACGGATCTGAGCGTGCTGCGCGATCGCGTGGTGCTGATCGGCTCGACAGCGGCCAGCCTCAAAGATTTTTTCTACACTTCCCATAGCGGTAGCATTCGAGGCAGTGCGATCGCCATTTCTGGCGTGGAGTTACATGCCCACTTCATCAGTCAGCTCATTAGTGGGGCCATGGATGGGCGATCGCCCATTTGGGTACTGGCGAACTGGGTTGAAGGGGTATGGATTGGGCTGTGGACGCTAGCAGGAGCCGTCTTAAGCTGGCGTAGCCGTCGTCCGGTCAAAACAGGTGTGCTGGTGGTGGCCAGCGGTATGGGCCTGCTGGGCACCTGTGCGATCGCGCTGTCGCTGGGTTGGTGGATTCCCCTGGTTCCCTCGTTGTTGGGGTTGGGGGGCTCGGCGATCGCCATCACGCTGTATGTGGCCTATTTGGAAGAAGAGCTGAAAAAGTCGAAGGAATTTTTAAGCTCGGTGATTAATACCATTCCCGATCCCATCTTTGTGAAAGATCAAAATCATCGATGGATCGTGCTGAACGAAGCATTTTGCCGCTTTATGGGCTATCCCAAATCCCAGTTAATTGAGAAGACCGACTTTCAGCTATTTCCGGCTGAGCAGGCCACTCGCTTTTGGGAGCAGGATGATCTCACCTTTACGACTGGGTTTGAGTCTGAAGTCGAAGAAGAGATTACTAACGCGGCTGGCACCACGTTTCAAATTGCCACGAAGCGATCGCTCCATCGCGATGCAGCAGGCAATCGGTTTTTGGTGGGGGTCATGCGCGACATTACCCACCGCAAGCGCATTGAAGAAGAGCTGCGCCGCCAAACTGATGAGCTGGTTCGCTCCAATGCAGAACTGCGCCAAACTGAGCATCAGCTCCGCTATCTGGCCTATCACGACGGACTAACGGGCCTGCCCAATCGAGAACTCTTCCTCGATCGCCTCAACCAATCCATCCACTGGGCCAAAGATCGCAATCAACTCGTAGCCGTGTGCTTTTTAGATTTGGACGAGTTTAAGCGGGTAAACGACACGTTTGGTCATGATGTGGGGAACTTGCTCCTCAATGCCGTAGCCCAACGCCTGGGGCACTGCCTGCGCAGCAGCGACACCGTGGCCCGCTACGGTGGCGATGAGTTTGTGGTGATGCTGCCGGGGATTCACTCACCGCAGGATGCGGCCACCGTTGCGGAAAAGGTGCTGGATACGCTGACGCAGCCATTTCTGCTAGAAGGACACGTCATTCCGGTGACCACGAGTATTGGCATTAGCATTTATCCGCTGGATACTGACAATGCCGAATCGGTGATCAAGCAGGCCGATAAGGCCATGTACGAGGCCAAGCAACTCGGCAAAAATCGCTACACCTTCGCTCAAACTCTAGCCATGGCTGAGCCCGAAACCGAGGCGGAAGCCTAGGGTTCAGGCTGTTTTAGAATTCACAGCGCTTTACACTCTCAGAAGTGCCCATTTTTGCTTATCCATCACTCACGTTTTGCAAGAGCCCAGGCTTGGGGAGTTGTGCCTTGAAGCGATGGGTTCCATGCCCGGGTTATGGGGTTGGGCTGCGCTGTAGTAACCAGACCCCGCTAATGGTGATGCCAGAATCATCGGGCTGAATGAGTAGAAAGTGCAGCCCGTTGGCTTTTTGCTGGCGATCGCGAAAGGTATGGGCGGCGGCTATCACTTCGGTATCGGTAAAGGTGGCAAGAACCCAGCGATCGCTCAAGCCTGCTTCCAAAATTAGACCATCGGGGTCTCCAGGAATGTAACTGAGCCATGCTGGAGCCTGCTGCTGGAGCCAACGAGCTAGCCGCATGGACGCTCTGCCGCCATCAATCACCACACCCGGAATGAGCGTGCTGGACGCTAAGCCTAGCTCCATGGGCGATCGCTCGGGTGACATCTCCCGAATGGGAATGGGCTTATGGGCAAAGGCGGGTTCAAAATCGGCAGCGGCGATCGCGGCAAATCGCCAGCGATCGCCCCACAGCCCCTCTGGTAAGGGCACAGGGGGTGGCTGGTCTATTGCCAGGGGTTGGTATGCTTCGTGGGTGTACTCCTTCATCTGGGAGTAGTCGGTGGTGCGCACCTGGAGCAACTGCTTGAGTGCGGGGGTGTGGCGTGTGGCCTCGACTGGAATGCCCAATGGCTTGCACGCCGCCTCAATCAAGCTCAAGGCTTGAGGCCGAAAAACCTGCACCCGCTCTGGCAGTTCTGATTTGCCAAAAGCCTGGAGTTGAGCGGTCAGCCAGGATGAGTTGGCTTGGGGCTGAGAACAAAAGGCAAAAGCTGCAAACTGGCTTTGGGGTTCGGCAACCACCAGCTCCCATAATGGGTTGTCTGCTTGGTCTCGCAAGGGACGGCGATAGAAATCGACTTGCCATGTAGTCATGAATGCGGTGTGCTGTGATTATTCAACGGCATCAGGAATGGTGCCTTCGATGGAATAGTCAGGCGTGGGAGCGAGGGTTTGCTGCTGGAGTTGCCGCCATGTGCTGAGCTGGGCCTGGGCCTGTGAGTAGGCTGCGGTGTTGGGGGGAATCAGCTCTGCCAGGGCGATCGCCCCAGCTAAATCAACCCCGGCCTGTGTTTCCGCTGCTTGCAATAAGCTCTGGCTCCAGTTTCCAATCATGCGATCGGCATCGGCTCGGCTGGAGGTGCCTGCGGGCACTTGGCTGGCTAGCCGAATGGCGTCTAGCAGGGCGGTGGTGGTGCCTGCACTGGCCGCAGTGTAGGCTTGCTGCATGCGCTGCTGCCCTTCGACTTGGGCTCGCCAGGTGCGCAGCTCGGCTTGTGCATCGTCATGGAGCACGCGGCCTGAACCAATTTGTTCGGCGGTGGCGATCGCATCGGGGAGATTTCCCGCCGAGGCCAACTGTCGTGCTCGCTCAAGCACGGGCTGATCTTGAGCCCGCTGTACCTGATTGGTCCACCCTCGAATGCGAGATTGGGCTTCGCCATGCAGCGCTCGACCTGACCGAATTTGCCGCGCAACGGCGATCGCCGAATTCAAGTCGCCTGCGCTGGCGTAGGCATCAGCTTGCAGCAGAATGGGCCGATCTTCCGTCGTCTCAATTTCGGTGGTCCATTCCCGAATGAGATCTTGCGCCTCGTTGCCTCGAGGGTTTCGGAGTGGTACGGTACGCGCCTCGGCGATCGCTGAGCGCAAATCACCCAAGGTGCCCAATGCGGCAATGTTACGGGCGCGATCGAGGGTGGTCACATCCTGAATTTCGCGCTGCCAACGGCTAATCCATTCTTGTGCTTTGCCGTATAAAGCGCGATCGCTCCGAATGCGCTGAGCCTGAATAATGGCTGATTCGAGATCTGCTGCACTGCCCTCCCAGGTTTGGGCACGGGCTTGGGCCAAGGTTTTAAAGTCTTGAATATCGTTGCGTAGAGTTGGCACATCGGGAATTTTGCCCACGATTGCCAGAGCCTCATCCAGGTCACGCTGCTGGAGCGCTTCCTCTGCCAGCTTGATTAAGTCCCGCCCCAAACTGTCGAGCAATCGCTGTACTGCCGGATAGGTTGGGCTGGTGGACTTAATTTGCCGAGCCATCTCGATCGCTTCTAGCAAATTGTTTAAACCGCCCCGCCGTGCTAGTCGTCGAATTTGGGCGAGTCGATTGCCATCCTGCCGAGATGCGGTGATTAAATCCTGTAACTCTCGATATTTGGTGGTTTCCCAGTAACGGTTGCCAATGGTGACTAACTGCACTCCCAGATCGAAAGCTTTGCGTGGGTTTTGGTCGTTGAAGAGGGCCGACTCGGCTTCGTCGTAAATTGCCTCAGCTTTTTCCCAAACGTCACGCCATTGGCTAATGCGTTGCTCAACCTGGCTGTGGGCCGAGGTGTTGGCCGGAATTCGTTGAGCGATGGCGATCGCCCCTTGCAAATCGCCTCGGTGAAATGCGTCATCCGCCAGTGCCAAAATATCTTCCGACCATTGCTCAATGGAGCGATCGATCTCCGTCCGCATGGCATGGGTCTCGGGCAGGCTATTCACCAAAGTAATCGCCTCTAGCAAATCATCGACGGTTTGCTTGTTGGCGGCAAGCTGGGCGCAATACATGCGCAGCGATGCCGATGCCGTAGGCCAAAAAATGGATGGACAGTTGGGCAGAGATGGCAGCTTAAACAGCAGAGCCGCACTCAGCCAACCCACTCCTAACACCGAGCTTGATCCAATTAACAGCCAAAACTGCCAACTGGTTAGCGTATTGCGTACCGAACCGACAAACCGCGTCCCAATCGGAAGACGAGGTGACAGAGGCGGTGTGGCGGGGGGTGTTGGCTCTGCAGGAAAAGGAACACCCTGCCAGTGAACGGCAACGGCCTCTGGAGGCTGAGGTGCCGCAGGACGAGGTTTCCGACGCTTGGCCGGACGGGGTTGTACTGTCACCTCAGCGGTGCGATCGCGCCGGGGGGCAGAAGGTGCCGCTGAAGTGCGAACGCGCGGCTTAGCAACCGTTGGCTGCATATCGCGCTTTGCAACCCGACGGCGAGAACTGTTTTGCTCGTTGGTCATACCACGCTTACACCTTGGCAACCCTGCCTCAAACACAGACGAACCTGGATGGCGGCGGCGAGAGGTTGTGAGAATGAGGATGAGCGATCGCGCTCAATCCCGACCTTCCTCGACCGCTGACCCAATTACCCCAATGATAAGGGTGCCGAGTCCAGCCAATCCTGTCATCCTAATCTAATCCCCAATGCCCAAATCGGATAATTTTTCCCAACATTTTTTGAAAATACCTGCCACGGCAAAAGCACAAATGATAGGCCCCCTGCACGAATGGCGGTTTGAATCATGACTGGTGGCTCAGCTCAGCTGCACCACCAGTCATGCAGGAGCCTTAAGGATGTGCATTCATTAACATCCATTGTGGATACGCCAATCCCCCCTGTTGTGGTGCGCACTGCCTATCACAACAGGGGGGATTCTTAAAGCTGCGTGGGGCGCACCCCTCAGCAATGCCCCTCATCAAAACTGACATTCACCAGAGAGATTGATCGACTTAGCTCGACGCTTCGGCCTTCATTTCCTCAATCAATTGTTCCAGATGGTTGCTGTCGGCTCGATAAACCTCATTGCAGAAGTGGCAAATGGCCTCTGCACCTTCGTCTTGGTGAATCATGTCGCGTAATTCGTCTTGGCCCAGCATTTTGAGAGCCCCAAGCATTCGGTCAAACGTGCAGCCACACTGAAACTTGAGCAGTTGCGTTTCCGAGAGGTGCTCTAGGCCCATATCGCCTAACAAGTCGTTGAACATTTGAGGCAAGGTTTTGCCAGCTTGCAGCAACGGAGTAAAGCCTTTGAGGGCTGCAATCCGCGACTCTAGCAACTCTACAAGTGCTTCGTCGCGTGCTGCTTTGGGCAATACCTGAATCAGAATGCCGCCTGCTGCCGTGACCCCTTCTGGCTCGACAAACACCCCCACAACCAGTGCCGACGGCGTTTGCTCCGAGGCCACAAGGTAGTAAGCCACGTCATCACCAATCTCGCCAGAGACGAGTTCCACGGTGCTGGAATAGGGGTAGCCGTAGCCAACGTCGCGCACAACATGCAGGTAACCCTGCCCAACGGCACCACCCACATCGAGCTTCCCCTTGGAATTGGGCGGTAGCTCAATGCTGGGGTTGCCCACATAGCCGCGCACGGTGCCATCCAGTCGAGCGTCTGCAAAAACAACGCCGAGTGGGCCATCGCCATCTAACCGCAGGTTAACGCGCGACCCGGCTCGCTTCATGCTGGAGGCGAGCAAAAGTCCTGATGTCATGGTGCGCCCCAAAGCGGCGGCGGCAACGTAGGAGAGATTGTGTCGCTGCTTGGCTTCGTCGGTGAGGCGAGTTGTGATTGCGCCAACGACTCGAATGCCGCCCTCGGCTGCCGTTGCTCGAATGAGTTGATCCGCCATGAGAACCTACACACTTCTTAATATGTATCTCTCTATTCTAGAGGGTGGGGTTGCGGGATTTGTGGAAAAAGAGTGGCGATCGCCCTACCCGCAGGTACGGCTCTCCAACAAACGCCCGAAGTCCACACATTAGGGGCTTGCAGCGGGTCCCCCTAGGCTTGACTTGCAGCTCTCGACTCGGCACTCCTGGCGGGATAGCTCGCGGCTTACCCCTTGCGGCTTATTGACCTAAACCCCAAGGCATGTCACAAAAAATACCAAGCAGATATAGAATCGAGGTGTTTTCACAGGCTATTCTGACGGCGGGTTGGCTGGCGTTGGCGATGTCTGGCCTATGGCAGTTATCCGGATTGTTCGCTTTGTAGCTTGAATGAGGCATTGAATTCAAAAGTGGCGGCCTTGGGGCAGCGTGCCCACTAGAGTGGCATGGTGTGCGCAGGCTCGTCATATGCCTGCCTCGGCCCAAGGGGCGATGCATGTTGGTTTAGCTTGCACCCTTCATACCCGTTTATCCCTGGATGACTACATCAACCTACAGCAGAGAGCATCTGTTGAGTCTGCCGCATATGAGCCAAGAGCGCATCTTGGCTGCTATTGATATGGGCACCAATTCGATTCATATGGTGGTGGTGCGAATTGACCCAACGTTACCCGCGTTCAACATTATTGCGAAAGAGAAGGCAACGGTACGTTTAGGCGATCGCGATCGCGCTACGGGCAACCTGACCCCAGCCGCGATGGAGCGTGCCATGAATGCGCTGCGCCGCTGCCAGGAAATTGCCCGCAGTCTAAATGCAGAAGATATTTTGGCGGTGGCCACCAGTGCAACCCGCGAAGCCCCCAACGGTCGCGACTTTTTGCAGCGGGTTGAAGCAGAGTTGGGGCTGACGATTAACCTGATTTCGGGGCAAGAAGAGGCGCGACGCATCTATTTGGGTGTGCTGTCGGGGGTGGAGTTCAATAGCCAACCCCACGCCATGATTGATATTGGTGGCGGCTCGACAGAGTTAATTTTGGGAGATGGGCACGAGCCCCGCAGCCTCAGCAGTACCAAGGTGGGAGCCGTGCGCTTGACGGCTGAGTTGGTCACGACCGATCCCATTAGTACGAGTGAGTTTGCTTATCTGCAAGCCTATGTGCGGGGAATGCTGGAACGCCCTGTGGAGGAACTGCGATCGCACCTGCGTCCGGGGGAGGTGCCGCGCATGGTGGGAACGTCGGGCACGATTGAGGCATTAGCCGTGCTCACAGCGCGTGAGAAGCACGGTACGATTCCCGATCCCTTGCATGGCTACCAGTTCACGCTGCGCGAACTGCGGGATATGGTGAACCATTTGCGGCGGCTGAACTATAGCGATCGCTGCAATTTGCCGGGAATGAATGAGCGGCGGGCTGAGATCATTTTGGCGGGAGCGGTCATTTTGCAAGAGGCGATGACGCTACTGGGCATGGAGGCTATCACCATTTGCGAGCGATCGCTGCGAGAAGGCGTGGTGGTGGATTGGATGCTAACCCACGGTTTGATTGAAGATCGGCTGCGGTTTCAAAGCTCAATTCGCGAGCGCAGCGTGCTGCGAACGGCGCGTAAATACCAGGTCAACCTGCCCTATGCCGAGCGGATTGCCCGCCATGCCCTCAGTCTGTTTGACCAAACGCGGGGCAAACTGCACGACTGGGGCGAAGAGGAACGCGAACTGCTGTGGGCTGCCACCATGCTGCATAACTGCGGCCACTATGTGAGCCATTCGGCCCACCACAAACATTCCTACTACCTGATTCGCAATGGGGATCTGCTGGGCTTTACGGAGCTGGAAATTGAGGCGATCGCCAACCTGGCCCGCTACCACCGCAAAAGCTGCCCCAAAAAGAAGCACGACACCTATCGCAGCCTCGATAGCAAAAAGCATCGCCGCATGGTAGAGCAACTCAGTCCACTGCTGCGGATGGCGGTGGCGCTCGACCGACGGCAAATTGGCGCGATTCAGTCCATTACCTGCGAGCATCGGCCCTCCCAAGGAGAACTATGCCTGCACCTAGTGCCCCAGCACGCCAACGATGAGTGCTCGCTAGAACTGTGGAGCCTGGACTACAAGAAGGGCTGTTTTGAAGCAGAGTATGGCTTGAAGCTGGTTACCCAGCTTGAGCCACAGGCGGTTGCGGGGCGCTAGTGACCTGTCATCTTTGATGTGCGTTTTACATACGCACATTGATCGATTGATAGCTACCTCGATCCCATGAAAAACCAGACTCTAAAACCCTTAGGACTTACGCACTTCATACGAAAAACCAGAGGGTTGAATGATTTTTGGAGCGCTTAGCGCTCCAAAAATCATTCAACTGCGTAAGTCCTGACCCTGTGTGGGCGGCACGGGGTTTTAGGGTTTTATGACGATAGCTGATTACTGATTGGTTGGGGAAAGAGATGAGGTTGGGGCAAAGGCCACTCTCCACAGCCCTACCTCCAATACCCCAAAAAGGATGGTTCTGATGCTGTGCTGCGCTCCGGTGCACCCTTGCCCCAAGGGAACTGTGGGCCGATGTCGCAGCTGATATCGCAATTGTGGTTTGCGGCTCTCGCCGAACGGCAAAGTCCTAGTCATAATGAAAGGATTTGGAGCGAAAGAGGCACTGCGCTTAGGCCCGTTGGCTAACCTAAACCACTTCAGTTTGTCTACTCGTTCTGCGTCGCTCAATTTCCCTCATGCATTGTTGAATTTGTGCTTCTATCCGATTCTTCTCCTCGCCTAATTTTGTACGATGCGCGGCAGCGGTGCTGGCTGTTGTTTCGACAACCGCGCCAAATCTTAATGGCCCACTCTCTGTCAGAGGTGGTTCCGATGCTGGCTGAGGTGCAGCAGCAGGTTGAGCAGGGGCACTATGCGGCGGGGTTTGTAACCTACGAGGCGGCTCCTGCTTTTGATTCGGCGCTGGAGGTTCGATCGCCCGCTTCTTCTAGCCCAGTTCCGCTGCTGTGGTTTGGCCTGTTCAATGCGCCCGAAGTGATTGACATCGCAGCTTCCCCTCAACCGCTCACCCTTTTGCAATGGCAACCCACCATCTCCGACGCAGAGTACAGCGCTGCTTTGCGCACCGTAAAAGAGTGCATTCGCCGGGGGGATACGTATCAGGTCAATTACACGTTTCGGTTACGAGCTAGCTTTGCGGGCGATGCTTGGGCCTTGTTTCAACAGATGATTGCGGCTCAGGGCAATGGTTATGGTGCGTTTGTGCAGGGCGATCGCTTCACGATATGTTCTGCCTCGCCAGAGCTATTTTTTGAGCAGCGGGGCCAAGAACTGATCTCTCGGCCCATGAAGGGGACAGCGGCGCGGGGTGTGGGGCCGGGCGATCGCCATCAGGCCGATTGGTTGCACCATTCTGAAAAAAACCGTGCGGAAAACGTGATGATTGTGGATATGATGCGAAACGACATGAACCGCATCGCTCATGTGGGCAGTGTGCAGACTACGAGCTTGTTTGATGTGGAGCAATATCCCACGTTATGGCAAATGACCAGTACGGTGCGCTGTACCACAGATGCGGGCCTGGTTGAGTTATTTCAAGGGTTGTTTCCGGCTGCTTCGATCACCGGGGCACCCAAGGCTCGTACGATGCAAATCATTGCTCAGCTTGAAACGACACCCCGCCACATTTACACGGGGACGATTGGCTATGTGGCTCCGGGGGCGATCGCTCAGTTTAACGTCGCGATTCGCACAGTGCTGCTGGATCATGGGGCGCAAACGGCGGAATACGGCTTGGGCAGCGGCATCGTGTGGGATTCTGAAACGGGAACCGAATTTGAAGAATGCCTGACCAAGGCCAAGATCTTGTTCTAACCTATGGCAGCCCCAATGTGATGCCCAATTTCCCCGCATTACTGGAAACGCTGCTGTGGACTCCCCAGGATGGCTACGCCTGGGGCGATCGCCATCTTCAGCGGCTGATGCGTTCTGCAAAAGATCTGGGCTATGCCATCGATCCGGAATCGGTGCAGTTGGCGTTGATGCGTGCCAGCGATGAGTTTGATGCGAAGGCTCAGCGGGTGCGCCTGGTGGTGGATGCCATAGGTCGGGCTACTGTGACGGCTCAACCTTTGATGCCGTTACCTTGTCCCTATCGAGTCAGGCTGGCGATCGCTCCCATTGATTCGGCTTGCCCCCAGCTCCGTTACAAAACGACTCAGCGACACGTATACGAACAGGCGATCGCCCAAACGTCTGATTGTGAGGACGTGCTGCTTTGGAACGAGCGGGGCGAAGTCACCGAATCTTGTATTGGCAATTTGCTGGTCGAGGTGGGCCATAGGCGGTTCACGCCAGCCCTAACCTGTGGACTTTTGCCAGGGATTTACCGCGAAGTTTTGTTGGAAACGGAAGCCCTTCAAGAAGCCGTGATAACTGTCGAGGAGTTGTCAGCTGCATCGGGCCTCTGGCTGATGAACTCCGTGCGAGGTCTGTGGCCGATTCAGCTTCAACTATCCTAAAACCTGGATTGCGGTTCAATCGGGTCGGCCAGGAATTTAGGCATTCATCCTGGCTTCTGCACCGTCGCAGCCGACGGGAATAGTAGACCTCCCTCATTATGAATGGTGGTGCAGCTCAGCCGCGCCACCATTCATGCTTTCAACAGCCTTCGTGTAAGGGGTGGGCTGGGCTATACTGCGGGCTGCTCACCGTAGGGCAGTGCCTCGGCGACGCTTGATGAGTGAACGGACTGCTGCAGGCTATAGGCGACTGCCGCTTGCAATGCCTCGTGGCGATCGCTCACCCAATGATCGGGAGTGATGCGCTCCATTAACCGCAGCTTCTCCAATCGGCGGCGAGTTTGTCCCACCGCTCCCACCAAGTACACCTGGCGATTCGCATCGAGCGCATCTCGAATCACGTTCTCAATGGCAAGGGTTGCGGTAACACCCAAGAGAGGAACATCGCTCAAATCCAGCACCAGTGCATCGGCCTCTTCCATTGCTGCGTGTTCACGGGCGATCGCCTTGGCGACACCAAAAATCATGGGACCGCTCAGGTAAAACAGCAGCACGCGACCGTTGGCCCGATCCAGCAGGGCCTTCTCTTCATCGCTCAGCAAAATCGCATCATCCGCATCGGTAATCGTTTTCACCGATTGAGCTTGCAGATTCGACAGGCGTTCAATCGTGAGAATGTTGGCAATAAACACCCCAACGCCGACTGCCACAATCAAGTCCACCAGCACGGTCAACAGCATTACGCCGTACATAATGACCGTACCCTTGACCGACACCCGATGTGCCCGCTTGAGGAAGCTCCAATCCAAAATGTCAATCCCCACTTTAAGGGCAATCCCGGCCAGAACCGCCATGGGAATGCTTTGAGTGAGCGGAGCAGCGACCAGCACCACCAGCAAGAGCAAAATGGCGCGAGTCAAGCCCGATAGTGCGGTTTTGGCTCCAGACTGAATGTTGACCACCGTGCCCATCGTGGCTCCAG
Organism: Leptolyngbya sp. AN02str; assembly: GCF_050565595.1. Classification (NCBI taxonomy): domain Bacteria; kingdom Bacillati; phylum Cyanobacteriota; class Cyanophyceae; order Leptolyngbyales; family Leptolyngbyaceae; genus Leptolyngbya; species Leptolyngbya sp. AN02str. The sequence goes on from NZ_JBNXVR010000028.1 coordinate 24,193, forward strand.
CCCCAGGCAAGCCGCCACACAGCCCAGATACTAGGTTGGCAATTCCCTGGCCGATCAACTCTTTGTTGGAATTGTGCTGAGTGCGGGTCACGCTATCGGCAATCACCGCTGTTAACAGCGTATCAATACAGCCCAACATGCCCAGCATGACCCCATCCACGAGCATGCGGGTCATCAGCCCAGCCGAAAAGGTCGGCATTTGCAGCGTAGGAAGCTGCATGGGAATGGCTCCAATCCGACGGATATCAACATCCGAGAACAGAAAGACAGAAACCACGGTTCCGATGACCAATGCCACCAGTTGAGGCGGAACAATGCGTCGTGCTCGCTTGGGCATCAAAAAGATAATGGCCACCGTTAGCACTCCCAAAGTCAGCTCGGCTGGGTTGGTATTGCTGATGAGCGTGGGGAGCGATCGCAGCGTTCCTAACACACCGCCACTCGGACTGGTTTGCCCCAGAAATGGCGCTACTTGGAGCAGGATGAGGATCACGCCAATCCCTGACATGAAGCCAGAAATCACGCTATAGGGCATGAGGGTGATGTACTTCCCCAGGCGGAATACCCCAAACAAAATTTGAAATACTCCGGCCAGCATCACCACCGTAAAGGCCATGGCTAAGCCATTTCGGGGATCGCTAGCGGTCATCTCTGCAACGATCGCCGTCATGACCACAGTCATAGGGCCAGTGGGTTCTGAAATGAGAGTGGGTGTGCCACCAAATAGTGCGGCAAAAAAGCCAACACAAATTGCCCCATACAAACCAGCCACTGGGCCTGCCCCAGAAGCCACACCAAACGCTAAGGCCAACGGCAGCGAGACAATCGCTGCCGTGACGCCCCCAAAGATGTCGCCCCTGAGGTTGCGACCATGAATATGGTTTAGAAACTGCATCGGAGTATTTTGCCTTTATATGAGATAAATTCTATGTAGCCTAAGTAAATCATCAAGCAAAGTCTATGTGAAATTGGTTTCATCTATGCTGCGCCCAAGAAAAACCTTGGGCAGGCTGGCTTAACTCGGCAGGGTCAGCAATGGGCGATCGCTCTACTACTGAATGATCCCAGGCTTCAGGCGGGCTGAGCCTTAGGGAAGATGACCCATTTAGGGGCGAACAGGTGGGCCTGAACCGAATCAATACCAGTAGATACCAGTTTGTTAACAGGGGTTGAATGCGGATGGCGATCGCTCCCTTTGTGTAGGAGTGATCCCGACTTTGCCACGCTGAAGCGAAAACGGTTCGCTGAGGCTGATACAATCCTCCTGGCTTAAGTGCGATAGAGTCAATACAGAATCTTGAAGTTCTAGTACACCTGACCTGTTATGGCAGACGTTTCTGCGCCAGATTCCCATGTGCAAGGCAATTTGTTGGGTGACTTGCCTGAGCGGTTGATCAAGCACGACGTGCGCTACGCTGAGCACCGCGCCGTGGAACGTAGCCTGCTCACGCCCATGATGCGGCACTATGCTGACCTCAAGGATGAGTATCCTCATGCGCTGCTGCTGTACCGGGTGGGAGATTTTTTTGAAACTTTTTTTCAGGATGCGATTACGGTTGCTCGGGAACTAGAGCTAGTACTCACCAGTAAAGATGCAGGAAAAGAGGTGGGCCGTGTTCCGCTAGCGGGCATTCCTCACCATGCGCTGGAGCGCTATTGTGCGCTGCTGGTGGAGCGGGGCTTTGCTGTTGCCATTTGCGACCAAACCGAAGATGCTGCCGATGTGCAGGGTCGCCTGGTACAGCGAGAGGTGACGCGAGTCATTACTCCTGGCACTATTTTGGAAGAGGGCATGCTGAATGCCCGTCGCAACAACTATTTAGCCGCGGTGGTAATTGCTGGAAATCATTGGGGTTTAGCGATCGCCGATGTCTCTACAGGGGAATTTCTCACCACGCAGTCCGCCGATTTGGAGCAATTGGCTCAGGAACTGCTGCGGTTGCACCCTTCAGAAATTTTGATCCCGACCAATGCACCAGACTTGGGATCGCTGCTGCGTCCGGGCGATCGCTCAGATCAACTGCCGGCCTGTTTGCCGACGCAGTTTTGCTATACGTTGCGATCCCAGGCTCCGTTCATTCAGGCCGAGGCTCGGCAGCGCCTGCTGGAACGGTTTCGGGTGCGATCGCTAGAGGGCATGGGCTGCGAGCAGTTGCCCCTGGCGGTGCGGGCGGCGGGGGGGCTGCTGCAATACATTGAAGACACCTCCGAACGGGTGACGGGCCATCATCGGGATGCCCCAATTCCTAGGGTGCCCCTGCAGCTGCTGTGTACCTACACCCTGAGCGAATATCTGGTGCTGGATCACCAAACGCGGCGGAATTTGGAAATTACGCAAACTCAGCGCGACGGTACGTTTCATGGATCGCTGCTGTGGGCGCTGGATCGCACCGTGACGGCGATGGGTGGGCGGGCCTTGCGCCGCTGGCTGCTGCAACCTCTGCTGGACATGATCCGCATTCGCGATCGCCAGGAAACGGTACAGGAACTCGTGAGCCAGGGCAATCTGCGCCAAACCTTGCAGCAATTGCTGAAGCAAATCTACGACCTGGAACGACTGACGGGCCGGGCCGGATCGGGCACCGCCAACGCGCGGGATTTGGTGGCGCTGGCGGATTCTCTGACACGGCTACCAGATTTGGCGCGACTGGTGGCCCAGGCCAAGTCTCCCTTCTTGACGGCGCTGCAAACGGTGCCGCCCGATCTGGAGCAGTTGGGATATCGGCTTAAGGCCCATTTGGTGGAGCATCCACCGCTGTATCTGACCGAGGGCAATATCATTCGTGATGGCATTCATCCCCAGCTCGATAGCCTGCGTCAACAGCTCGATGCCGACCAGCAGTGGATTGCTCAGTTGGAAAGTCGGGAGCGCGATCGCACAGGCATTTCTACCCTGAAGGTGGGCTATACCAAAGCATTTGGCTATTACATCAGCATCTCGCGCAGCAAGTCCACCACCTTGCCCGAGGGCTACACCCGCAAGCAAACCCTCACCAATGAGGAGCGCTACATCACCTTTGACCTGAAGGAGAAAGAAAACGCCATTCTGACGGCGCGGGAAGCCATTAACAAGCTGGAGTATGAGGTTTTCTCGACATTGCGGGATGAGGTGTCTAGCTTTGCGGAGCCGATTCGAACGGTGGCTGGGGCGATCGCCAGCGTCGATGTGTTGTGCTCCATGGCGGAAGTGGCCGTCTACCAAAACTATGGCTGCCCTACCATTACCGAATCGCGCCAAATCGAGATTGTAGACGGGCGGCATCCGGTGGTGGAGCAGTCGCTTCCGGCGGGGTTCTTTGTGCCGAACGGGGCTGCATTGGGCAGTGCCGATGCACTCGCGACTGGCAAAGCGATAGATGAGGCGACAGATGGAGCGACGGATGAGGTCGTAGAGGGAATGGAGGGCGATCGCTCTCCCGACCTGATTATTTTGACGGGGCCAAACGCCAGCGGCAAAAGCTGTTATCTGCGGCAGATTGGGCTGATTCAGCTTATGGCGCAAGTGGGTAGTTTTGTTCCGGCTCGGTCGGCGACGTTGGGCGTGTGCGATCGCATCTTTACGCGAGTGGGTGCGGTGGATGACCTAGCCACGGGCCAATCCACCTTCATGGTGGAAATGAACGAAACCGCCAATATCCTGAACCACGCAACGGCGCGATCGCTCGTCTTGCTTGATGAGATTGGGCGCGGCACCGCTACTTTTGACGGGCTTTCCATTGCCTGGGCGGTTGCGGAACATTTGGCGACCGAGGTGCAGTCCCGCACCATTTTTGCCACCCACTACCACGAGCTGAACGAGCTGGCCTCCATTCTGCCGAATATTGCCAACTACCAGGTGGTCGTCAAGGAAATGCCGGATCAGATTATCTTTCTCCACCAAGTGCGGCCTGGTGGGGCTGATAAGTCCTACGGCATTGAAGCAGGGCGACTGGCAGGTTTGCCTCCGTCTGTGATTGATCGTGCCAAGCAAGTTATGAGCCAAATCGAGCAACATTCCCGCATTGCCGTAGGGTTGCGCAACAGTGGACAAACCAACGGTCACGGCTCTGCCAAAGCCCGAAAGCGGCACCGCCTAGCAGAAGCAACCCCAACCGAACAGCTCGATATTTTTCATGGATAACCCAAAGAACAAGCAGCCTTTCCTGGGTTGACGTGATGAGATGGAGGAGACGCCCCAAAAGCCAAACCATTAAGGGAGGTGTGAAATCCTTATGGAAAAAGCGTTGTAGCGATCGCGCGTTCTCCAGTTCAGGTTTGGCGATGCATCAGTTCGGGAAACCGTACCGTCAAAAAAGTTGCTGTTTGATCCATCCCTCCGGTAAATTAGCACTCAGGAGTTGAGAGTGCTAACTCCCTCGCGAGTGAGTTACGGGTTGTAAGTTCACACGCGAGCGCAATGGGTTGACCCAATGGGTGCTGTTGCAGTGTCTCCTAGTTTTGCAACTGGCAACCGTTCACGGCTCTCCCAATTGCAGCTCTACGGTTTTTCCCAACTAGACTATTTAGCATATCTGGAGAGATGTTATGGCTGCTGTATCTCTGAGTGTTTCAACGGTGAAGCCACTTGGCGATCGCGTGTTCGTGAAAGTGAGCGCGTCTGAAGAAAAAACCGCGGGTGGCATCTTGTTGCCCGACTCGGCGAAAGAAAAGCCCCAGGTTGGCGAAGTGGTGCAGGTTGGCCCTGGCCGTCGCAACGATGATGGCTCCCGCCAAGAGCTAGAAATCAAGATCGGCGACAAAGTGCTGTACTCCAAGTACGCCGGAACCGACATTAAGCTGGGTACCGATGAGTACGTGCTGCTGTCTGAGAAGGACATTTTGGCCGTTGTTTCCTAATTTTGGATGTTCGATTTTGGATGTTTGAGTCTGAATTCAGGGCTAAACCCAAAATCGCCAACCTCAAATCTCAAGCTTCATCTAACACCACATCTAAATTTCACTGAGACATTATGGCTAAGCGCATCATTTACAACGAAAATGCTCGTCGTGCTCTGGAAAAAGGTATCGACATTTTGGCAGAAGCCGTTGCCGTAACTTTGGGTCCCAAAGGCCGCAACGTTGTGCTAGAGAAGAAGTTCGGCGCTCCCCAAATTGTGAATGACGGGGTCACCATTGCCAAAGAAATTGAACTGGAAGACCACATTGAAAACACCGGCGTTTCGCTGATTCGTCAGGCTGCTTCTAAGACCAACGACGCAGCAGGCGACGGTACCACCACCGCAACCGTGCTGGCTCACGCCATGGTGAAAGAAGGTCTGCGTAACGTGGCTGCTGGTGCCAATGCCATCTCCCTGAAGCGCGGTATCGACAAGGGAACGGCCTTCTTGGTAGAGCGCATTGCCGAGCATGCTCGTCCTGTGGAAGATTCCAAGGCGATCGCTCAGGTAGGCTCCATTTCTGCCGGTAATGACGAAGAAGTGGGTGCCATGATTGCCGAGGCCATGGACAAAGTGGGTCGCGAAGGCGTGATCTCGCTGGAAGAAGGCAAGTCCATGACTACCGAACTGGAAGTCACCGAGGGGATGCGCTTTGATAAGGGCTATATCTCTCCATACTTCGCCACCGACACCGAGCGCATGGAAGCCGTGTTGGATGAGCCTTTCATCCTGATCACCGACAAGAAGATCGCTCTGGTACAAGACTTGGTGCCCGTGCTGGAGCAAGTGGCTCGCTCGGGTCGTCCTCTGCTGATCATTGCAGAAGACATTGAGAAAGAAGCCCTGGCAACCCTGGTGGTGAACAAGCTGCGCGGTGTGCTGAACGTGGCTGCTGTGAAGGCTCCTGGCTTTGGCGATCGCCGTAAGGCCATGCTGGAAGATATCGCGGTGCTGACGGGTGGTCAGGTCATCAGCGAAGACACCGGCCTCAAGCTCGACAACACCAAGCTCGACATGCTAGGCAAGGCTCGTCGTCTTACCATCACCAAAGACACCACCACCATCGTGGCCGAGGGCAACGAAGCTCAGGTGAAGGCTCGCTGCGAGCAAATCCGCCGTCAAATCGAAGAAACCGATTCTTCTTACGACAAGGAAAAACTCCAAGAGCGCTTGGCCAAGCTCTCTGGCGGTGTGGCTGTGGTGAAAGTGGGTGCCGCAACCGAAACCGAAATGAAGGATCGCAAACTGCGCCTGGAAGACGCGATCAACGCTACCAAGGCGGCTGTGGAAGAAGGGATCGTTCCCGGTGGCGGTACCACCTTGGCACACCTCGGTCCTCAGTTGGAAGAGTGGGCCAATGGCAACCTCTCTGCTGAAGAGCTAACCGGTGCCCTAATCGTGGCTCGTGCCTTGGCTGCTCCCTTAAAGCGCATTGCCGAAAACGCTGGCCAAAACGGTGCCGTGATCGCTGAGCGTGTGAAAGAGAAGGACTTCAACGTAGGTTACGACGCTGCCAAGGGCAACTTCGTTGACATGTTTGAAGCTGGTATCGTGGACCCTGCTAAGGTGACCCGTTCCGCGCTGCAAAACGCCGCTTCGATCGCCGGAATGGTGCTAACCACCGAGTGCATCGTGGTTGACAAACCCGAACCCAAGGAAGCAGCTGGCGCTGGTGCTGGTGCTGGCATGGGCGGCGACTTCGACTACTAATTCAGTCGATACTCAGGCGAGTGACATCGTTCGCCTGAGTGCAACCATCACGAACATCATGAGCGATCGCTTTTCGGCAAGAAGGGCGATCGTTTTTTTATGCCAATCCAATTTCCTTGAGTCGCTGAGTCAAATACTCGCCTGCCGTCCAGGACGGGTAGCGAGCTTCACCACCAGTCTTGTCCACGCATCCAGCCAGTGGCGTCAAATCCACTTCCGCACGAGGATGCACAAAGAACGGTATCGAAAAGCGGCGTTCCTTATCATTGTCAGGATTGGCAACGCGGTGGGTCGTGCTACGCAGCAGTCCGTTCGTCAGGTTTTGCAGCATATCGCCCGTGTCTACAATGATTTGTCCCGGTAGCGCCTGAATCGGCAGCCAGCTGCCATCGCGCTGCTTCAGCTCCAATCCCGGTGCAGTCGCCTCACACAGCAGCGTAATGAAGTTAATATCCTCATGGGCTGCCGCCCGAATGCTTGCAGCAGGGGCATCTGCGGGAATGGGTGGATAGTGGATGATGCGTAGTAATGTGTTGCCGTCGCGAATCATGTCGCTAAGGAAGGTGCGGGGCAAATCCAGATAGAGCGCACACGCTTCTAGCAATACCGCTGAACATGCTTCTAACTGCTGAAACAACTCATCCATCACAGGCTGAAACTCGGGTATCTCGGCCGGGTATAGATTGCGGCGATCGCGCTCAGCAGCACCAGCCCGACCCAAATGCCAAAACTCCTTCAAATCTGGAACCGGGTGGTCTTTGGCGTGCTCCTTGCCAAAGCAAGTGTAGCCTCGTTGTCCACGCGTTTTTGTGCCTTCATATCGAAGTTTCACAGCATCGGGTAACTCAAAAAATTGAGTTGCTACTGTATACGCAGCCTGAATCACACTGCTATCTACTGAATGGTTGGTCAGAGCAAAAAAGCCAATATCGCGCAAAGCATTTCCCAACTCCAACACAAAAGTATCTTGACGAGTCTTGGAGAGACTAAAAAAATCTTGCAAATCCAGTACAGGGATGGTTTGAGTCACCATAAGCTTAGGCCATATAAACGGGGCGATCGCAGAATCTGCTAAGAGGATTTAGATCCCAATTTTGAGGTTATTCAAAAACACATTCATAGTATTTCACTCTTTAAGAAATCAACCCTCATGAAACATAAATTGCTAAAATCCTTTGCCAGCTGCACAGCAGACGGTACAGGATTTTAGAGCCTGATTTTTAATGATTTTAAGGTACGTACCACAACTCGTTCAAAGGTTTAATGATTTCTGGAAAATTTTCTGAAAAGCAATTTCAACCTTGACTAAGAGCAAGTAAGAATAAGCCTTATCGTTGAAAGATTCGATTTATCTATTCTGCTTTGCTTATTCAATTAATTTATTCTAATTTATTTGGCTCTATGAATTAACGTTTATGAAATCTGCGAATTTAGGCGATGAGTTTACAGAGATTTACTAGACTGAATTGGTTTAAGTTGGTTAGATATAGCTGTCGCTAACGTTGTTAAGATAGGCGCAATTTTGAACGTGACTTTGCCACTTTTAAAGCCGTCCTCAGCCAAAACGGCTGTTGTTGTCAATAGAGGCGAATAATGACATAAGAATAGAAGGTTTTTCCATTGAAAAAAGCCCACGCACACTGTTTCGGTGTACATAGGCCAAAGCATAAATCAATCTGAATGCGACTCAAGGGTTAAGACATCTATTGTTCGACAGTAGTTTGACAGGTTCACTTGCTAGGTGTTCACTGTTTCTGTCACATCTCAAAGCGAAGTCTCAAACTAGCGTGATTCAGTGCCTTGATTGGGGCTACCTGGGACTCCATCATCACTGCTGGGAGACTCGGGTCGTGCAGTGGGTCGTGCATCGTCCTTGATAGCAGGCCCAGTTTGGCGAATTGCTTCATCAACTGGCGTTTGATACCCACCGGATGTTGCAGTACTTTCTTTGCTCTGCTGATCCTGACGCTTATTGTCGTTATCCTGAGTAGTCATTTCGTAAACTCCAGAATTCCTTATAAACATAAGCTTACGGATTGCTGCTATTAAATTCCTCTTCCAGAAGTTAGGATAGCGTTGAACCGTAAGGAGTACTTTTCTATCCAGCCGAATTGTTCAGACAAAGGGTGATGTTCTTTGTTGAAGGCAACAGAAGGACTCCTCCATTCAGCGGGGTTGGTCAATGCTGGCTTGGGTCAGGTTTATCAAGTTTTTATAAGAGCCTGAAAGAAGGGCACAATACGACAGGTTAGAAATGTTGAAGCCAGGAATTGCTGCATGGTTATCGTTCAAGAATTAAACCAAATGAAGCGTGTTCGATGGAGATGGAGCAAGCTTTTGATTCGGCCTGATCTTTGGATTTGGGTCATGCTGTTGCTGGGAACTGGAACAAGCTCAGCCTATGCAGAATCGGTATTGGAGCGAGTTAGCAGAACGGGAGTTCTTACGGCTGGCTCGTCGAGCAGTGCTGGGCCTTTTGCCAGCCAAGATGCAGAGGGTAATTGGGTGGGATATTCAATTGATATTTTGCACCTTGTTCGCGATCGCCTTGCTCAAACAACTGGGCAAAATGTACGCCTAGAAATTGCCGAAGCTTCAAGCCGCGATCGCATGCGTCGGTTACAAGAAGGCCAAATCGATATCGTATGTGATGCAATTAGCGCCACATCGACCCGGCAGGTATATGCCACCTTTTCTCTAAGCTACTTTGTCACAGGAACCCAGTTTTTAGTGAAGCAGGGACAGACCTCATCCCCTCCTAATATTCGAGTTGGGTTAGTTCCGGGCTCTACCAATGCCGACATTGTGCGCTTGCGTTTGCCCCTTGCTCGTTTGGTCTCAATGCCCAACCTCATGGCTGGGGTGAATGCGTTGAACTCAGGCCGAATTGATGCGTTTGCTAGTGATGGGGTGTTGTTGGAAGGGCTGCGGCGATCGCTCCCCAACTCCGGCGAATTCAGCGTCTTTCCCACAACCCCCTACAGCCGAGAAGAATATGCCTGCTTGCTGCCCAAACACGATCCCGATTTTCAATCGCTCGTCAACCAAACCCTACTAGAACTCATGCAGGGAGTCGTCGACAACAACGCCACCCACCGCCCCCTGTTTGACCAATGGTTTGGTCAGCAAGGGAACGTCCCCATCGAACCCAGCCCCGTTTTTGAGCTTTATCAGCAGCAGATTGCCAGGGCCGCTCGGCAAGCCCAGCAGCCAGATCCAGTGCCGCAATCGTCTCCCTAGTGCGCGGTTGGTTCTCTCCCGTACCTTTGCCTTTTGCTATATCATGCTAAGTAATAGCAGTTAAAGTTTTGTAACGCCATTGACTTCAGTTATTCGCAACATCGAGTTCGCAAACAAGTCAACCACTTGGCATGCTCTCAATCCCATTTGGCAAGGCAATGATGTAGCGGTGCAGCAGGGGTTGCCCCATCACCAGCTTGCTCCGGCTTGGCAAATGTTGCTGCTAGGCGATGGTTCTCCCACCCGCCATTTGCAGCTCCTCACGGGTGAGCCGACTGAGGTCGATGTTATCGATATGTCATTGATTGGCATGCATGCCGATAATGCCCCTAAACAGCTCGATGTGGTTCCAGGCCCGCGATTGCGCCGCCAGGTATGGTTGCGTACCGGTTCGGGACAACGCTTGGCCTATGCCACCTCTTGGTGGGAAGCGAGCCATGTTGATGAGTATTTGCAAAACCGATCGCTGCCCATTTGGCTCAACCTCACCCGCCTCCGAACTGAGCTATACCGCGATGTGCAGGGAATTTACCACGGGCACAATCGGGTTTTGGAACAGGCATTTGCCCAGTCAGGCCCATTTTGGGGGCGTCACTACCTGTTTTGGCATCATGGCCGTCCGATTACGCTCATCTACGAAGTCTTCTCTCCCTACTTAGCCCGATATCTCGGCCCGATTGCTGTTACACAGCAAGATGAGAGCGGGAATATTTAGAGCAGAGTCCCTTTCTCTACTCGTCAACGGCTCGGCTATTTGCCGACTGAAGCTTTAAACTGACGCTTTATACTTTATACATATTTGGGAAATACGCATTAGGTTAGCCAAAATTTATACAGGCTGACCTGGAGATTTTCATTAGTATCAAAAGCGGCTGATAGAAACGATTAGCCAGGGCGATGGGCACTTGACTGCACACCCATGCTGCTGAACGATGCAAGCATGATGAGCTGTGGTCGATGAAAAGCCGTGGTTAAGCGAGATGAATCAGATTGCTGATTAACCAGGGTGTATTGCTGTTTTGTGAATAACCTAATGAACCGAGTCTTGCGTGTGTGATGCCCGAAGCCTTCCGTCCAGATCCGTATGCCTTGTCTGCCAATCCGGCTGCAGCTTCTTTGCCATTGGCAGATTTGCCAAATTGTTCTCAGTACCATGGATTGAGCCCACAGGCGGCGCATGCGCTGGAGTGGTTGATGGCCTCGTTTGGAGAGTCGGATAGCTTTGTCGCGTCGTTGACGACGTTGATTGAGCGGATTTGCCAACTTACCCAATGGACGAGCGGTGAAGTGTGGCTGCCATCGGAGGATTCTGTGCCGCAACTGCAACGGCTGGTGTCCTGTCGGTGCGATGGGAACCCAGAGTCGGATGCGATCGCCATCTCCGCAGAAGGGGCTAGCCATCAAGAGTTGGCCGAAACGGTGTGGATGCTAGGGCAGCCGATTTGGGTGCCTGCCGGTTGTTCAACCGATTGTCCAACGAGTGGTCCAACGAGTGCCCAACTGGCAGGGGGAGATGCGCAGCGGGGTTCGGTGGTGGGTCTCCCGGTGGTGAGTTCCTCTGCGGTTTCTACGGCGGCACAATCGCCGGAAATGCAGCAGACGCCCTGTGTAGCGGTGCTGATGTTTGGGGTGGATGGGCCAACCGTTGATGCGGCGCATTGGGTTGAGGTGCTGATGGCGATCGCCCCGCATTTAGGCTTGGTCATCCAGCTTAAGCAGGTGCAACACACGCTGTGGCAAGGGCAACTGCGGCTGGCCAACCTGCTCGATTCGATGCCCGGTATTGTCTTCATTGGCTCAAATACAGAAGATTGGGCTATGCGGTATTTAAGCCAGGGGTGCTATAGCCTGACGGGATACCACAGCCATGAGTTGATTGGCCCCGATCGCCAGCAGTCTTACACCAGCATTACCCATCCCGACGATTTGCCCCAGGTGTTGGCGGCGATTAACGAGGCGATCGCCCAACACCGCCCCTATGTGGCCGAGTACCGCATCACCACCAAGCAGGGTGAGATCAAATGGATGTGGGAGAAAGGCTACGGCATTTACGATGAGACGGGCCAGATTGAAGGGCTAGAAGGCTTTATCACCGACATTACCGAGCGCAAGCGGGTGGAAGATGCCCTACAGGCAAGCGAAGTGCAGTTTCGCACCCTGTTTCAAAATTCCGCCATGGGAATTGGCTTCACGGCGGTTGATGGCCATTTTACGGAGTGCAATCCATCGTTTTGCCGCATGCTGGGATACTCTCAGGCAGAGTTGCGATCGCTCACGGTAATGGATGTTACCCATCCCGACGACATGCAAGCCGACCAACAACTCATGCAAGAGCTGTTGACGGGGCAGCGAGACTTTTTCCATCTCGAAAAGCGATTTATTCATAAGGATCGGCGATGGGTGTGGGCTCACCTAACGGTCTCTGCCATTCGCGATGCCAATCATCAGGCTGTGGCGTCGTTTGGCATGGTGGAAGACATTACCGAACGCAAGCAGACCGAAGACGCCCTGCGCCAAAGCGAGGCCCGCAACCGGGATATTCTTCGAGCCATCCCGGATTTACTGTTTTTGGTTGATGATAACGGGGTTTATCTCTATGTTCAGGCAGAGCAAGAATCGGACTTGCCGCTGCCCACCCACGATATTATTGGCCAACCCATCGAAGCGGTTCTGCCGGAAGCGATCGCCTCAGAAACTCGACAGGCCATGGCCAAAGCCTACCAAACCAAACGTGCTCAAACTATTGAATACCGACTAATTGTTGCAGAACGATCGCAGTACTACGAGGCCCGGATTGCCCCCTGTAGTAATGACACCTTTATTGTGAGCGTGCGCAACATGACCGAGCGCAAAGAAAACGAACGCGCTCTACAAGAAAAAGAAGCGTTTTTGCGCCTCATTTTGGACAACATTCCGCAATACATTTTCTGGAAAGATACGAATTTGGTCTATCAAGGGGCCAATCGTCTGCTGACCAATAACGCGGGGCTGAGCGATCCCAGTCAAATTGTGGGGAAAACGGATTATGACCTGTGGGGTGCAACGCTGGCTGCACGCTACCAGGAGAGCGATCGCTTTGTGATGGATACCCAACAACCCCTACTTCACCTCCTGCGCGAAAAGGCGCTTCCCGACGGCAGTAACGTTTGGCAGGATGTGAGCAAAGTGCCCATTCACGATACGGATGGCAATGTTATTGGCGTATTGGGCACCTACGAAGATATTACCGAGCGTCGTCGTGCGGAGGCTGCCCTGGCCCGCCGAGAAGAGTATTTAGGCGTGTTGGTCGATTTGCAGCAACGGCTGCTCACCGTTGAACAGTGGGCGATGGTCTATCCCCAAGTGCTGGCGGCCTTGGGCCAGGTTGCGAGAGCCAGCCACGTCTATCTGTTTGAAAACACCCGAGATGATGTGGGGCAGGTGTTCACTGTCTGTAGACAGGCGTGGTGTGCAGTGGGGATGGAGCCGCAGCCGCAGCCGTCTCCCTTTCACCTCCTGTTGGAAACGACTGCGTCTCCGGTGATGGAAGCTGCGCTGACCCGGCGAGAGGTTTACGGGGGCAAAGTTTCGGATCTTTCGACGGCGGAGCAGGCCATTTTGCAATCCCATGGGATTCAAGCCATTTTGGTGTTGCCCCTGTCGGTGCATGACGAGGTTTACGGATTTATTGGCTTTGATAACTGTATCGAAGCGCGCACCTGGGAACAGTTTGAAATCGATTTGCTACGGGCGGCGGCAGCGGCGATTTCCATTGCGCTGGAGCGCCAACGGGCAATGGAGGCGCTGCGCCATAGTGAAAGCCGCTATCGCCTATTGGCCGAGCATGCAACTGATCTGATCTCTCGCTACAAACCCAATGGGGAATACCTGTATGTGTCGCCAGCGTCGCGATCGCTCTTGGGCTATGCTCCCGAAGCCCTAATTGGACGCTTTACGGAAGAGTTGGTTCATCCCCATGATTTGCGATCGGTGCGCCAGGCTCACGCCGCCATCATGGCTCAGCCCGAAGTCGAGTTTGCGCTGTTCACCTATCGTATTCGCCGCAGCAATGGGCAGTACATTTGGCTAGAAACACGGGGTAAAGCCGTCCACATGGCCGACTCCACCGTATCGGAAATTATTGCCGTGTCGCGAGATGTAACAGAGCGCAAGCGATCGGACGATTTGCTAGCAGGACAGCGCACCGTGCTGGAAATGATCGCCCGCGACTGTGCCCTGTCCGAAACGCTCAATGCGCTGATTCTCACAATCGAAGCACAACGGGAAGGCATGATTGGCTCGGTGCTATTGCTCGATGCCGATGGGGTACATATTCGCTTGGGGGCAGCTCCCAATTTGTCTCCAGCCATCCTTCAATCTGTTAATGAGTTGAGGCTAGGTCCCAATGGTGGTCCCTGTGCCGCTGCGATGTACTATGCACAGCCCATCATTTGTTCCGATGTTTCTACCGATCCGCGATGCAACCATTTTAGAAATCACGTGCTGCAATCAGGCTTGCGGGCATGCTGGTCGTCTCCTATCCTGTCGTCCCAGGGGCGGGTGTTGGGGTGTGTGACGCTGTACAGCCCAGAGTGCCGTACTCCAGTCGAAGCCGATTTCCAGCTGATCGATATGACGACTCGATTGGCTGCGATCGCCATTGAGCAAAAGCTCGCCGAAGAAGCCTTGCAAAAAGCTGAAGCCAAGTATCGCGGTATTTTTGAAAACGCCGTTGAGGGCATTTTCCAAAGCACGGTGGATGGTCACTATCTCATCGTGAACCCGATGCTGGCCCGCATTTATGGCTACGATTCTCCCAATGAGCTGATTAACAGCCTCACAAACATTCAAAACCAACTGTATGTCAATCCTCAACGCCGCCTCGACTTTGTGCAGCTCATGCAAAATCAAGGCTCCGTCCTGGGATTTGAATCCGAAATTTATCGCAAAGATGGCAGCATCATCTGGATTTCGGAGTGTGCGCGAGCGCTTTACTCTCCCGAAGGTCAGCTCATTGGCTACGAAGGGACCGTTGAAGACATTACCCGCCGCAAGCAAGATGAAGCGGAATTAATCAAACGCGACAACTTGCTCCAAGGAGTCGCCTCTGCAACCAACTGTCTGCTCACCATCCCCGAATTAGATGCCGCGATTCCCAAAGCCCTGGCCATTTTGGGCGAAACCGCCGAAGTGGATCGCGTGTACATCTATGCCAACCATCCGCATCACGTCACGCGGGAAATGGCCATGAGCATGAAGTACGAGTGGGTGCGTGCCGGAGTCGCCCCATCGCTTCCCCAAACCCACTGGCAAAATCAGCCCTACAGTGCCTTTGGCCTGAAGCGATGGTACCAAGCTTTTCAAACGGGGCAATCAATTCGCAGTGTGGTGCAGGAGATGCCCCCGCGAGAACAAGAGCTGCTCAGTCGGGATGGCATTCAGTCCATCATTATGGTGCCCATCTTTGTGGAAGGGAACCTGTGGGGCTTTATTGGATTTGATGATTGCACCCACGCTCGCGCCTGGACCGCCAGCGAAGAATCGATCCTTGTTGTCAGTGCGGCTAGCCTGGGTGGCGCAATTAAACGCCAGCAAACCGAAGAAAAAATGCGGCATCAGGCGTACCACGACTCGCTAACGGGGTTGCCCAACCGGGTGATGTACAACTGTCGCCTCAACCAAACTCTGGCCCAAGCGCAGCGCAGCAGCGACATGTTTGCTGTGCTGTTTCTGGATCTGGACCACTTTAAAACCATTAATGATACGTTGGGCCATGCCGTCGGTGACCAACTGCTGCGTCAGGCGACCCAGCGGATGAATCAATGCCTGCGAGAAGAAGACACCATTGCTCGCTGGGGTGGCGATGAGTTTACGCTGCTGCTGCCTTCGCTCAAAGTGCCAGAGGATGCGGCTAAGGTGGCTCAGCGCATTGCTGCTGCCCTGAAGCCAGTGTTCAATCTGGAAGGGCATGATTTGCGGGTGAGCTGTAGCATTGGCATTGCCATTTATCCCTACAGTGGCAAAGATGCCCAAACGCTGCTGAAAAATGCCGATGCAGCCCTGTACCGGGCGAAAGATCAGGGTCGTAATAATTACCAGTTCTATACCGCAGTGCTGAATCAACGTGCTTCGGAGCGGCTTACCCTCGACAGCAGTCTGCACGAAGCGCTAGAGCATCACGAGTTTGTGCTGCACTACCAGCCGCAGTTCAACATGACAACGAACGAAATTACCCAAATGGAGGCGCTCATTCGCTGGCAGCATCCCATCTTGGGCCTGGTGCCGCCGAGTGAATTTATTGCTTTGGCAGAAGAAAACGGGTTGATCGTGCCCATTGGTGAGTGGGTGCTAGAAACCGCCTGTTGGCAATACCAGCATTGGCTGAGCCAGGGCATTGCTCCGCAGCGTATTGCTGTGAACCTATCGGCCCGCCAGTTTCAGCAGCCTGATCTGGTGGAGCAAGTTATGGCGATTTTGCAGAAAACTGGTATGTTGCCCCAGCACCTAGAGCTAGAAATTACCGAAACGGCAGCGATGAAAGATATCGAGTTCACGACCCAAATGCTGCGAGACTTGCGGAGTATGGGTGTGCGCATTGCGATGGATGATTTTGGCACAGGTTATTCGTCTTTGGGCTATCTCAAAACGTTTCCCTTGCACGCTTTGAAGATCGATCGCTCTTTTGTCCAAGATTTGAAGATGCATTCGGATGATATGGCGATCATTACCGCCATTGTGGCGCTGGGGCATGGCCTGAACTTGAATGTGGTGGCTGAGGGTGTGGAGACTGAGGATCAGCTGCAACTGTTGCGATCGCTCCAGTGTGAGGAAATGCAGGGCTATCTGTTTAGCCAACCATTGACGGCTCAAGAGGCCACTCAGTTGTTAGAACAGCGCGATTGTTAGGCGATCGCTGGTTTGATCTGGGACTTGAGGGCAGCGTGATTTTGCGACCCAAACGTTTCTTAAACGGTCATAAGGGTTCCATCATTTCATAGACTTAGGCGAAGATAGAACACAGTGTAGCCAGCCACCACTCTGCTTGGTTTTTGCAAACCCAATCGGATTGGGTGAACGTTGATAAATTGGCTGGCGATCACTCTCATGCGTCTCTTGGTCCCATCCCTTTTCATTTTTCCGGTGTAAGCGAGTGAACGTGATTCCCCCTCTTGATTTAACCCAACAGTTCCAAACGATTGGTGACGAAGTGAATGCAGCGGTTTGTGCTGTGTTGGCTTCAGGACAGTATATTAACGGTCCCCTCAATCAGCAGTTTGAGCAAGCATTTGCCCACTACATTGGAACGTCTGAATGTGTGGTGTGCAATTCAGGTACAGATGCGCTGTATTTAGCGCTGCGGGCTTATGACATTGGCGAAGGCGATGAGGTGATCACTACTCCGTTTACCTTCATCGCAACGGCAGAAGTCATCAGCATGGTGCGGGCTACTCCTGTGTTTGTGGATGTTGATCCGGAGACGTTCAACCTGGATTTGGCACAAGTTCAGGCGGCAATTACTCCTCGCACCCGAGCGATTATGCCCGTCCACCTGTTTGGCCAGCCGGTGGATATGACGCAATTGATGGCGATCGCCCAGGCGCACAACCTGCTGGTCATTGAGGACTGCGCCCAATCGACCGGAGCCCAATGGAAGGATGCCAAGGTGGGCAGCATTGGTCATGTGGGATGCTTTAGCTTCTTTCCGACTAAGAACTTGGGCGCTTGTGGTGACGGTGGGGCGGTTACCATAAACGATGCTGCGATCGCCACGCGGATTCGAATCTTGCGCGAACATGGCAGCCGTGTTCGCTACTACCACGAAGAAATTGGCATGAACAGCCGCTTGGATGCGGTGCAGGCCGCAATCTTGCAAATTAAGCTGCGGTATCTAGATACATGGAATGCCCAACGCCAAGCCGTGGCCGATCGCTACCAACAGTTGTTAAATCGGGTGCCGGGTGTTGTAACCCCCAAACCTTTGCCGGGGGGCACTTCTGTGTGGAACCAGTACACCATTCGCCTTACGCAGCCAGAGGGCACCAGCTCAGGAGAATGGCGCGATCGCATTCGTCAAAAACTTCAAGAGCAGGGCGTTAGCTCGATGGTGTATTACCCGATTCCGCTGCATTTGCAATCCGTGTATCAGTCGCTGGGCTATGCAGCAGGAAGGTTTCCAGTCGCGGAGCAGTTGGCCTACGAGGTGTTGTCGTTACCCATGTTCCCTGAGCTGTCGGCTCAGCAGCAAGAGCAGGTGTTCTACGCGCTTAAAGACAGCCTCGTCCATTAACCCGTCACCCTTGGCGATCGCCCCTCGCCGGATTCAACCCAACCATGGGAACTGCCCCAAGAGGCATCACCAGGCGTTCTGGATCAGTCGAAATACCCCTGTTTGCACGCACAATGCAAATGCAAACAAGGGCTGTGATGAAGGTTGTGACGTGCCACCTTCATCACAGCCCTTTCCCGAATCTGACGTGAATCAGATTCGGGATCACCTGAGAACATTCGCTTCTCAGGGTTTCGGAAATGTATTCGGGAATTCAAGGGGCTAGGGCTCAGCATTCGAACTCTTGATTTCCCATCTGTGCATTGGGTGCAGTGGAACCTGCCATGCCCAAGAGTGTCAGGCTCGAGGGCCAACTGTCAGGTCCACATGCAGCCGGTTCACGATGCAGTTTGGGAGAAAGGGAGTTTGCTGAGGTGAGATTAAGGACGGTTCGTGCTGAGAGCCGCAATAAACTCGCTAAGGTAGTGGTTCACCAGTTTGGCGTTGTCGCTGGGCAACTCGTTGGCAATGGTGATTTGCAAAATGCGATAAGCTTTAGCCGATTGTGCGTCTTTATGGAGAGCAGCCAAAATGTTTTGCATCCATAAGACAAATTCTTGCTTAAAGCCATCTTCGTCATCGCGTAGCAGGGCGATCGCGACCATGCGCACCACATAGCTCATGTCGCGGAAGCAGGTGGTTTTATGCTGGGTCACGTAGGGATCGGAAACGCCCATTTGCTGGAGCGATCGCGTCACAAGCTGATCGGCATTTTGGTGAAGCAATGTATAGGTGTTCAGCCGATTGTGATAACTGTGGGCGTAATGCTCCAACGGACTAAGTTCGCGATCGCTCAGATATCGCCCATCTGCGTTGCGAATACTCTCTTCTAGCAGTCTGTTCATCAAAAAAACTCCGAAGCCTGACAAATTGCGGGTAACACACTTCTACAAATTAGGCGTTAGCATTTATACAACCACTCCGTAGGACTAAGGAAATTTGCCCTAGGAGCCGCTGTCTGTCGAGTCGCCTCCCTAAACCTGCGGAAATTTTTGGTAACAAAACGCAACATTTTGACAGCCCCAAAAGCGCTTACCAGACTTAAATATTTCCTAGTTGCTGGTGCGTGAGCTGCCAGAACTCACGTACGTCAAGCAGAACCCTGAGATGTTTGGATGACTTGTTGCGGGCTAAAACCCTAAAAAAACTCAGAAGTGCCCATTTTTGCGTGCGCAACGCGCACGCAAAAATGGGCACTTCTGCCTATCCATCACTCACGTTAAAAAATGTTGGATTGCGTCAGCTTCAAATTGCTGACGCAGGGATCATCACAAGCTTGGCTAGTCACGATTTGTTCAGCCACGACTTGGCCAGTCACGACTGGCATGGCATTAGTTTCCTGGCTGTTAGAGCGCTCACTATATAAATTGATAATTCTCGTGTGGGTAAACCCCTGAGTGACACGGGTTGTCAAAAAATGCGGGATCAAACCAACGTGGCACTTGCTAGTAGGTGTAAAATTCTGGCGTCACATCACGCAGACGTAGCATGACAGCAGTCAAGATAGGCATTATCGGAGGCAGCGGCCTCTATAAAATGGATGCTCTGACAGATATTGAGGAAATCGTTGTCGATACTCCCTTTGGCAAGCCTTCTGATGCTCTGATCGTGGGCACCTTAGATGGAACACGCGTTGCATTTTTGGCACGCCATGGGCGAAACCATACCTACTTGCCATCGGAGCTACCCTTTCGAGCCAATATTTACGCCATGAAGCGTTTGGGGGTGGAATACCTAATCTCGGCGTCGGCGGTGGGTTCGCTCAAGGCAGAAGCCAAGCCGTTGGATATGGTTGTTCCCGATCAGTTTATCGATCGCACCAAAAACCGCATCTCTACCTTTTTTGGCGAAGGCATTGTGGCTCACATTGCCTTTGGTGATCCCGTTTGCAAAAACTTGGCGGCTGTCCTTGAAGAGGCGATCGCTTCTTTGGACCTGCCCGATGTAACCCTGCATCGGGGCGGTACCTATGTTTGTATGGAAGGCCCTGCATTTTCCACCAAGGCCGAGTCTAACTTGTACCGCAGCTGGGATGCCACCATTATTGGCATGACCAACTTGCCTGAAGCAAAACTGGCGCGCGAAGCCGAAATCGCCTACGCCACGCTAGCCCTCGTGACCGACTACGACTGCTGGCATCCCGATCACGACAACGTGACGGTGGAAATGGTGATTGGCAACTTGCAGAAGAATGCGGTGAATGCTCAGCGGGTCATTCGCGAGACGGTGCGCCGCCTTAGCCAAAATCCACCCCCATCGGAGGCCCATAGCGCACTTAAGTATGCCATTCTTACCCCGTTAGCCCACGCTCCCACCGCGACCAAAGAAAAACTCTCGCTGCTACTGCAAAAGTATCTGTAGAGACACATCTATGGAGAGAGATAGCCAGACGGTTAGCCCTGAAGCCGCCGCTTGAGGGCCGTGTAGGCCCGATCCATTGTGCGGTGGTGATTTTGCTCTGCAAGCGATCGCAACCAGGGCACAACCATCAGTCGCTGAAAGAAAAGATTGGCGACCGTAACCTGCCAGATGTATGTTGCCGTACAGCCCTCTGCTGTACGGGCAATCTGCCAAGTGCCCATTCCAATTAAATCTCCGGTCGATCGCAGTTCAATGCGGTGTGGCGCCTCGAATGAGGTGGCCTCTAGCACAAATCGAAACGAGTAAGGCAAGCTACCTCGATACGTAATGGCATAACGAGTGCCAACATTCATCTCAGAATCTATACCAGATCCAGCACCAACTGGAGATTCAATCACCTGCACGCTTCTAAAATCTGCTAGCCAGGTTGGCCAATTAGGCAGGTCAACGAGTTCTTGCCATAACCGCTCGGCCGATGCCGCAAAGATCCAATTTGTCTCAAAATGAAACATATCTATGCCTATGTTTATCAGCAAATCTTAGGGGCAGGATCTATACTGCATTACCACAATGAATTTGTGGAGACAGTGGGTGGCAACGGCTTCAACATTCGAAAATCTAAATGCAGCCTTATTGGATCGTGTTTCAAATGTGTGGTTGGTTGTGGAAGGGGGGCATCGCCCCCCTTCCACAACCAACCACACGTCTAGAACGTCACCCCTTATTGCTAGACGTGGTTGAGCCTGCCCACAGGCATCCGTGAAATCACGAGTTAGGATGTAGTGAACCGTAAGGTTTCCATACGGTTTGTTTTGGGCTGTGTTTTTTTGCGTTGCTCTTCATTCCGGGCTATATTAGAATCCTGAGACTTCATATTCGGTGTTTAGTTGCGCTTGCCCTTGGTTGATAGACAACTCTCCCGATTGATTCTCGAACAACGTTTAATGGTGGAGTTGTCCATGTCAATTTACATTGGGAACCTGTCGTATGAGGCGACAGCTGAAGATATCACGGATATCTTTTCTGAATACGGCACAGTCAAGCGTGTTCAGTTGCCAACCGATCGCGAAACAGGGCGTCCGCGTGGATTTGGCTTTATTGAAATGTCCTCTGATGAAGAAGAATCTGCTGCGATTGAAGCGCTAGATGGCGCAGAGTGGATGGGTCGTGACCTGCGAGTGAACAAGGCCAAGCCACGGGAAGAGCGCCCCGCTTCTGGCGGTTGGGGTGGCAATCGTCGCGGTGGCAATGGTGGTGGCGGTGGTCGCGATCGCCGCTTCTAAGGCTTCACTGAAACCGATTGAAAGATAGGAGCTTTTAGCAGATCGAGGAACTGCCTTGCTCTGCTAAAAGCTCCTTTGCATTTATTTTGTGTACAGTGCGGATGCGAGACTGTGCGTTGCCATTTGTAAGTAAGGAGTAAGCCATGACTCAAGTGATTTTGGGCGAAAACGAAGGAATTGAATCGGCGCTGCGTCGCTTTAAGCGTCAGGTGGCACGGGCTGATATTTTTGCTGATATGAAGAAAAATCGTCATTTCGAAACTCCTCTGCAAAAAGAAAAGCGGAAAGCGATCGCCCGGCGTAAGAAGCGTCGTTTTCGTAGTAGCCAATAATTTTTAACGCCCTATGTGTTGGAATATTTGGAAAAGTGGGTTCAGCATGATGTGCTGGACCCACTTTTTTACAGGGTGAAAAGCAGGTTTGGTCTTGCCATGTTGTGGTTTCTTGACGGAAGTAGGGGCTGCTCTCAAAAATCTGCCCTAAGATCAAAACACATCAAAAATTGACCCGGTTGAGGGTTCCCGTACCTGGTGATTCACTCAACAATGAGCTTGGTGATCGTGGAACCAAGCGGTCAATCATGCGCGATCGCATTGCCGGACAACTCAACTGATTTCCAATTCATGATTTTTTTGAGGAGCTACTGTGAGTCCAGACACGCTTGTTCAAATCCCAACGGCGACGGATGCCCCATCGTTTACCTCGGCTGAGTTTGATGCGTACGTGGTACATAGTTATGCGCGCTTTCCGCTAATGCTGGAGCGAGGCGAAGGCAGCCGCGTGTGGGATAGCAATGGGCGCGAGTATCTGGATTTTGTAGCGGGAATTGCCACCTGCACCTTGGGGCACGCCCACCCGGTCATGGCCGAAGCGGTGACGCGGCACATCAACAAGCTGCACCACGTATCTAACCTGTACTACACCCGCGAACAGGGCGAACTGGCGCAATGGCTGGTGGAGCATTCCTGTGCGGATAAGGCCTTTTTCTGCAACTCAGGAGCCGAGGCCAACGAAGGAGCCATTAAGCTGGCGCGAAAGTACGGCCATACTGTGCTGGGGATTGACCATCCGGTTATCATCACGGCCAACGCTAGCTTTCATGGACGTACCCTGGCGACGATTACGGCAACGGGGCAGCCTAAGTATCAAAAAGGGTTTAGCCCGTTGGTTCCTGGCTTTCAATATGTGCCCTACAACGACATCGCCGCTCTAGAGGAAGCGATCGCCACATTGGATGCTCCTACGCGCCAGGTTGCCGCCATTATGCTGGAAGGCTTGCAGGGTGAGGGGGGCGTTCGTCCTGGCGATCGCGACTATTTCCAGCGGGTGCGGCAGATCTGTGACGAGAAAGGCATTCTGCTGATCATGGACGAGGTGCAGGTGGGCATGGGCCGCTCCGGCAAAATTTGGGGCTACGAGAACCTGGGCATTGAGCCAGATATTTTCACCTCGGCTAAGGGGCTGGGCGGTGGCATTCCCATTGGGGCCATGCTGTGCAAGGCCAAGTGCGATGTGTTTGAACCGGGCGATCACGCCAGTACGTATGGTGGCAATCCCTTTGCCTGTGGCGTAGCCTTAGCCGTATGCTGCACGATCGAGCAACCAGAGTTTTTGGCGAATGTGCAGGCCCGGGGTGAGCAACTGCGTGAAGGACTGTGGGCGATCGCTCAGGATCATCCTAAACTGGTGCAGGATGTGCGCGGTTGGGGCTTGATCAACGGTTTGGAGCTGAGCGCCGATGTGGACATTACGGCTCCCGAAATTGTGAAAGCGGCAATGGCGGAAGGTGTGCTGCTGGTGCCTGCTGGGCCTAAGGTGGTGCGGTTTGTGCCTCCTCTAATCGTGACGGAAGCCGAGGTTAATCAAGCTCTGGCATCGGTTCGCAAAGCAGTAGAACAAATTTCTTTGGAAAAGTCCTTGTAAATCCTGACACTTGTGATACGATTGATAATCGTGGAAAGGACGGGTCGGTGCCCGAGTGGTTAATGGGGGCGGACTGTAAATCCGCTGGCTACGCCTACGCTGGTTCGAATCCAGCCCGGCCCATCCACGCGATTGGTTAGGTTACGGCAATTTTAGACTGCTTTAGATTCGTCTAACTCTTGTCTAAAATTGCAACCCTAAACCGTTTGCCCGTGTAGCTCAGTGGTAGAGCACACCCTTGGTAAGGGTGAGGTCATGAGTTCAATCCTCATCACGGGCTTTTTCAAAATATTCGATGTTGTGGGGTTGGCGTTCATCGTTGGCCCCATTGTTTTGTGGCGATCGCGCTTCATCACACGGCCAATCAAGCACGATGCTTAGGAAGCTTTATTCTGCGAAAGATAGATTGCTGGGCTACACTTCCTAAGTTCTGCCATTCATCACGTTTTATCAACATTTCCAACGTTCTCAAGCCGCACCCGATTTTTCTTGGAAGACTGAGAAAGAGTGGATGGTATGCTGCTGCGTCTCTACAGTGCCAGATCTACAGTGCCAGATGCAGTTGCCATCAACCCGTTCCGTTGTCCTCAAGCGTCGGTGCCGTTCAGTATTGCGTCATCAACTCTGGGCCATTTGCAAAATGTGACTGTGCTGCCCGCGTTGAGTTTGATGGTGGTTTTGTAACGAGGCTCGATTGAGGACGTTGATCACGACGGCTGATGTGGCTGTTGGGCGTGGTGTGGAGGGGCTTTTGCGCAGCAGCTCAGTCGATTTAACAAGGAGTGTTGATATGGGGATTGCGACGATTAACCCGGCAACTGGTGAAACGATTCAAACTTTTGAACCTTTATCGGATGCTGCGATCGCCCAAACTATTGAGCTGTCGCAGCATACTTACGAAACCTACCGTACGATTCCGTTGGCGCAGCGATCGCAATGGCTGAGTGCCGCTGCCGATGTGCTGGAGACGAATAAAGACGCCTATGGCCGCATGATGACGGTGGAAATGGGAAAACCCATTCAAGCGGCGATCGCCGAGGTGGAAAAGTCGGCCTGGGTGTGCCGCTACTATGCCGAACATGCGGAGGAGTTTCTGGCCCCGGCCACGGTGGAAACCGACGCAAGCCATAGCTATGTGAGCTATCAACCGTTGGGGATTGTGCTGGCGGTGATGCCGTGGAACTTTCCGTTCTGGCAGGTGTTTCGGTTTGCGGCTCCAGCGCTGATGGTAGGCAATGTGGGCCTGCTGAAGCATGCGTCGAATGTGCCGCAGAGTGCGTTGGCGATCGCAGAGGTCTTTGAAAAAGCCGGATTCCCAAAAGGAGCATTCCAGACTCTGCTGGTGGGAGCCGATAAGGTGAAGCAAATTTTGACGGATGACCGGGTGAAGGCGGCCACGCTGACGGGAAGCGAACCTGCGGGAGCCAGTTTGGCATCTACGGCGGGTTCTGTCATCAAGAAAACGGTGTTGGAGCTCGGCGGTAGCGATCCCTTCATTGTGATGGAGAGCGCCGACCTGGAGGCGGCTGTGAATATGGCGGCGACTGCCCGCATGATCAACAACGGCCAGTCTTGCATTGCGGCGAAGCGATTCATTGTGCAGGACTCCATCTTTGATGCGTTTGCCCAAAAGCTGGTGGCTAAGTATGCCGCGCTGAAGGTGGGCGATCCGCTCGATCCCGAGGTGAAGATCGGGCCGTTGGCGACGCCTACCATCCTGCAAGATCTCCAGCCGCAGGTGCAGGCTTGTGTAGACGCAGGCGGCAAGATCTTGATTGGCGGTGATGTGGACGCATTGAAGCAAACGCTGCCGTCGAATTTGCAAGCGGGTAACTTCTATCCCCCAACGATTGTGGCGGAGATTCCCCTTGAGGCTCCGATCGCCCAAGAGGAGCTGTTTGGCCCGGTGGCTATGCTGTTTCGAGTAGCGGATGTGGATGAGGCGATTCGCGTTGCCAACCACATTCCTTTTGGCCTGGGTTCCTGTGCGTGGACTCGGGAGGATGCTGAGCGCGATCGCTTCATTCGCGACTTGGAAGCAGGGTGTGTGTTCATTAACAGCATGGTCAAATCCGATCCCCGGTTGCCCTTTGGTGGCATCAAGCGATCGGGCTATGGTCGTGAACTTGGCAAGGAAGGCATCCACGAGTTTGTCAACATCAAAACCGTGTGGATTCAGTAGCGGGTTCCAGCGTTCGCTTCAACCAGTCTTAAAGGCTAGAGCTGATCAAGAGTCAATGGCTTCCGGTTCCTTTCTGTACAAACAAAAAAGGTATGGGTATGAGTGATTTGAATACGGCGCAACTCCTGGTGCAGTGTTTGGAAAATGAAGGTGTGGAGTATGTATTTGGGCTGCCGGGTGAAGAAAACCTGCATGTGCTGCAAGCGCTCAAGCACTCCTCCATCCAGTTCATCACCACACGGCACGAGCAGGGTGCGGCCTTTATGGCGGATGTGTATGGTCGGCTGACTGGCAAGGCAGGCGTGTGTCTATCGACCTTGGGGCCGGGTGCGACTAACCTGATGACGGGCGTGGCGGATGCCAATCTCGATCGCGCACCATTGGTTGCCATTACAGGCCAGGTGGGCACGGATCGCATGCATATTGAGTCGCACCAGTATTTGGATTTGGTGGCGATGTTTGCCCCAGTCACCAAGTGGAATGCGCAGATTGTGCGCCCCAGCAACACGGCGGAAATTGTGCGCAAGGCGTTCAAAATTTCCCAAAGCGAAAAGCCGGGTGCGGTGCATATCGATCTGCCGGAAAACATTGCGGCGATGAAGGTGGAGGGAAGCCCTCTTCGGTTGGATACGCGGGAGCGGGTGTATGCGTCGTTCCAAAGTATTGAGCGGGCGGCAGCAGCGATTAATCAGGCCAAGAGCCCGATCATTCTAGTGGGAAATGGGGCAATTCGTGCCCATGCCAGTGAGGCGTTGACCCAGTTTGCGGAGACGCTGAATATTCCCGTGGCGAATACGTTTATGGGCAAGGGGGTGATTCCCTATCAGCATCCGCTGGCGCTGTGGACGGTGGGGCTACAGCAGCGGGATTACATTAGCTGCGGGTTTGACCATACGGATTTGGTGATTGCGATTGGGTATGACTTGATTGAGTATTCGCCTAAGCGCTGGAATCCTACGGGTGACATTCCAATTGTGCATGTGAGTGCGACTCCGGCGGAGGTGGATAGTAGCTACATTCCCTTGGCGGAGGTGGTGGGCGATATTTCGGATTCGCTGGCGGAAATTTTGCAGCGGTGCGATCGCCAGGGTAAGTCTGATCCCTACGCAATTCATTTGCGGGCGGATATCCAGACTGATTATGAGGAGCATGCGCACGATGATGGGTTTCCGATTAAGCCGCAAAAGCTGATTTACGATTTGCGACAGGTGATGGGGCCGGAGGATATTGTGATTTCCGACGTGGGCGCTCACAAGATGTGGATGGCACGGCACTATCACTGCGATCGCCCCAATACCTGCATTATCTCGAATGGGTTTGCGGCGATGGGAATTGCGATTCCGGGGGCGATCGCGGCGAAACTGGTGGCCCCGAATCGTAAGGTGGTGGCGGTTACGGGCGATGGCGGCTTCATGATGAACAATCAGGAGTTGGAGACGGCATTACGAATTGGGACGCCGTTTGTCACCATCATTTTCAATGATGGTGGCTATGGCTTGATTGAGTGGAAGCAGATGAATCAGTTTCAGGAGTCGTCGTTTATTAAGTTCAGCAATCCAGATTTTGTGAAGCTGGCGGAGGCGATGGGACTGAAGGGGTATCGGGTGACGTCGAGTACGGATTTTGTGCCGATTTTGAAGCAAGCGTTGTTGGATGAGGTGCCTGCGGTGATTGATTGTCCGGTGGATTATAGCGAAAACCTGCGGTTTAGTAAGCGGGCTGGGGATTTGAGCTGCGCGATCTAGGGTTGCTTATTCAAAAAACGGTCTCTAACCAAAACTCTGTCCGGGGGACTTCCCCCCGGTCCCCCGCTTTCTGGGGGACTCGACTCCCCCAGACCCCCAGAATCTCTCCTCTCCCAGATTTGGGAGAGGAGGGTTGGGGAGGTGAGGGCGATATGCCTCATTCAAGTCTGTTGTTTGATTTTGAAGAATTGGTATTACACACTGCTCAAACAAATCATGTTTAGGCGCGGTGCCAGCTTTGTTCGATTTGTTGGAACATGTGCTCGGGGGTGGTGGCGGGGGCTTTGCAGCTTAGACCCTGGCAGACGAGGGCGATCGCGCCCTCTGGCAAACTGAAGTCTAGGCGGAGCATGGCGGTGGGCAGGTGCTGGCCGATCAGCGGCGCTAGGTGTTCGGGGGTGGAGCGAACGAGGGTAGCGTTGCGAAACCAGTCGAGGGCGGTAAATAGGCTGGGGCAGGTAGAAGGTGATTGCGCCATCACGCTACTAAAGGCTTGTAGGGCTTGCTCGGCTTGGTCAAAGTAGTCTAGGTCTTCGGTGAGGAGGAAGAGGCGCACCAGGTTGGCGATCGCCACTCCATTGGCGGAGGGGAGGGCGTTATCATCGACGCTGCGTTCTCGTACCATCAGGTCGTCGCGGGCATCAGTGTTGAAGTAGCCACCCAGATCTGCGCTCCACAAATGCTTGTCGAACTCGGTTTGGAGCTTGATGGCGTGGCTAAGCCAGTAAGCCGATGAGGCAAAGTTGGCGGTAATGCGCGGGTGGATGGGGGCGGTGACCAGATAGGGACTATCGGTGGTTTGACCGATAATGCCATCGGCATCGTGGTCGGTAGAAGCACCAATGTTGTCGATCAGGCAAGCTTGATGCAGATCCAGCAGCGCTTTGATCAACAGGGCATAGTCTTCGGACTGGGCAATGACACTGGCTTGACCGTTGTAGTTGAGTCGGTGCAAGCGGCCATCGACTTGTTGATGGTTCAAGATAAAGTTGGCGGCGGCGATCGCCAGTTTCAGGTAACTCCGTTCTTGTAGGGCCATGGCTGCGCGGGCCAAGCCCGAAATCATGAGGCTGTTCCACGCCACAATCATTTTGGTGTCGGTCACGGCGGGAATGCGCCCTGTCCATTTGTAATTTTTGGCGACTTCGTTGTTGTGGGCTGGAGGAAAGGTGTCTAAATCGGGGAGTCCGTAGCGTGCCTTAAATAATTTGCGAATGATGGCTTCGGTGCGATCGCTCAATTCGCCTGCGTTGCGCCGTTGCAGCACGTTTTTCCCTTCAAAATTGCCTACCTGTGAAATCGTGAAGTGGGCTTCTAGTTCGGCCAGTTCGTCGGGATTGAGCAAATTCTGGAGTTCCGCATAAGTCCAAACGTAGAATGCGCCTTCCTCGGGTTCGGCATCCTCTGGGGTGACAAAGCTGTCGGCATCCTGGGCGGCGTAGAAGTAGCCATCCTTTGCGATCATTTCGCGCGTGAGCCAGTGTACCGTTTGGGCGATCGCTCGTTGAAAAGCAGGTTCCTCCATGCCTGTACCCCACAGATTGGCTAAAAACTCCACAATTTGCCCGTTGTCATAGAGCATTTTCTCGAAATGGGGCACTGTCCAGCTCGGATCAACCGTGTAGCGGTGGAATCCTCCGGCCACATGGTCAAAAATGCCACCCAAGGCCAGATTCAGCCCCCGCTGGCGACTGGCCTCTACTGCATCAAACTGGGAGCCTTCGGTCGCAAACCGCATGCCGTGGGCCGCTGCATTGGCGTAGGGAATCATGGGAAAACTGGGGCCACCTGCCTTGGCTGACAGAATGCCAGCGCTGTATTCCAGCCCCCCTCGCAGGAGCTCGGCGGATAGTTCTATGTCATCCTGTGCCGAGCCCGATTGCTGCAGCCGCTCCATAATTTCGCCCGTAACCGATTGCAGTTTGTCGCGTTCGGTATCGTAAAAATGCCGGAGTGCTTGTAGTACCTGCAAAAAACCTGGCCGTCCATAGCGGGGCTCTTGGGGAAAGTAGGTGCCACCGTAGAAAGGCACAAGCTCTTGGGGTTCCAAAAAGACGTTGAGCGGCCAGCCTCCCTGCCCCGTCATGAGCTGCAGTGCCTGCATGTAGATGCTGTCAATATCGGGTCTTTCTTCGCGATCCACTTTAATGGGGATGTACTGGGCGTTCATATACTCAGCGATCGCCCCGTCCGAAAACGCCTCGCCCTCCATGACGGTGCACCAGTGGCAGCTAGAGTAGCCAATCGAGAGAAAGATCGGTTTATTCTCAGTACGAGCCTTGGCGATCGCCTCGTCACACCATGGCCACCAATCGATTGGATTTTCGGCGTGCTTTTGTAAGTACAGGCTTTGGGAATGGGCAAGACGATTGGTCATAGGGCTAGGGGTAGCTCAACTTGTTTCGAGTCTACCGTCTTGCTCTAAGAAAGGCGAAAGGCCAAAGGAGGAAGACGTTTGGCCAAACGGACTGAGATTGGGGTGTAGAACGATGAGAAATTATTGCTGGATAACCAGGCGATCGCCCACAATTTCGACGGTGCCAACATCCAACCCTTGCGCCTGCAATTCTTGGTTGACCAGCTGTTCTAGCTGCTCAATCGACATCCCCAACTGTCGAGCCACCATAGCCAGCGGCAGACTCAAATTCCCAACTTTGATCACCATGTCGCGATCGAGCTGCACCTGCCCGTTTTGGATCTTGGGGCTGCCCTCTATGCCAATAAATACATCTCGATTGGCCAAGCCTGGTACCAGACTGAGGACTTGCTCAACCCGTTCACGCTCGGCGGGTTGTAGCTGCTCAAGGGGCAGACTCGACACATTGATGACGGTTCCTGTCTTTAACTGCCCATCTTCAATGCGGGTGGTAATGCGCTCTGCCGTTTGGCGCAGCTCAGGACTGATGGGGCTATTGGTCACCACGTTCGACACAATATCCTGAATTTGGCTGCTGTCGAGGGCGATCGCCGAAGGGGCGAGTTCTGCGGCATTGGGTTGGCTGCTGGTTTGTTCGGTTTGGCTGGTGTACCAGTTGGGCACCCGTGTAGCTTGCCGAACCGATAGAGCGGCGGCGGCCATGCCACCCACAACTCCGCCCACAATCACCCAACCAATCAAGATAATGACTTTCTTCACAGCTTCTACCAATGTTCAAACTAGCTTAGGACTGGCGCAATTCGATAATTGTTCGTGAGCAAGTCACAAAAACTATCTAAATCCCCGAGGACCTGCCCGAAGCGCGTCAGTTCTGTCGGGGATGAGAGATCAGCAAATGTTACTTCAGTGACCTCTGTTCTCTATCAATAGCAAACTCTGACGCAACTTTTCCGGATAACTGGGCGAGTTTTTGAGGTGGGTTTGGGCAAATATTGATAGAGCTTGTAGAACGGCTTATGACTTTGATTGGGAGGGAGCAACACGACGACGTTCCAAGGCAAATAGGGTGAGCGATCGCGCTTTGCCCTTCAAACTAACAGGCCCGTGCGCTGTGCAGTCATACTGGGGGGCGATCGCGTGGTAGATCGGCTCTGCGAGCAAAATCTCGTTGGGTTGAGCGTGGGTCATCAGCCTTGCCGCCGTATTGACCGGGTCTCCCAAAATGTTGAACTCTCGCCGCCCCCGTGGTTCGCCAATTTCGGCACTAAAGACGGCTCCTGACGCAATGCCAATTCGGCAGGCCAACGTAATGGGTTGCCCATCCACCACCGGAGGTGTGAGCTGGTAGACAACTTGGCGAATGGCAAGGGCCACCTCCGCCGCTCGAATCGGATCGTCTTGCCGTTGGCTAAGTGCCCCAAAGTACAGCAACATATCTGATCCCACCGAGTGGTAAGTCACCTTTTGCAGAATTGCACCTTGGGCTTCGGCGATCGCATCAATCAGGGCAAACGCATCCGAAAAACAACTAACGAGGGCTTCCACCTCGTCGCCTATCGCTGTATCAATGGCCTCAGGAATGCCCATCAAGTTCACAAACACAATCACTGGCTCTGGAAACTCGGGCGGGATGCTGCGAGATGCGGTGCTTTCAATCAACAAGTTGAGAATAGGACGGGGAAGATAGCTCGCCAAGACTTCTGCGTGGTTCAGCGCAGACTGAATTTCGTTAATGAGCCCGGTAACGCTGCGGTCAAACAAAACTGGAGTAAAGGTTCGCCGCCGAGGTAGGGCAATGTCGTACTCGCCGAGTTCATCGGCGGTTAAGTTGTCTTTAACCAATGCGTAGCCATTGTGGCTGGGCTCTAGGTCAAATTGGCACCGCAGGCGATCGCCCACCAGTTGCGTGACGCACACCTGCCCAACCAGTGCCAAACTCTCTGCTTGTTTGGCTTGCTGTACCGTTTTCCCCAATAAAATATGAGCCATGCGTTTTGGAGAACCTACGTCTCCCGTCAAATATCGCCCTGCATGAATGCCAACCCGCATTGCTAGAGAGAGGGTGCCATGAGGCGTATCAATATGGCGAAAGCGGTCCATCGCGCGCTGCATTCGCAACCCCGCTCGCACCGCCTGAATCACATCTCCATCCTGTCCATCGGCCAAAAATTGCACCAGCATGGCATCGCCGGTAAATTCCAACAGCTCGCCACCCGACTTACTCACAATTTCCAACATGTCGGAAAAGTAGCGGTTCAAAACGTTTAACAAGGCGATCGCGCCTCGGTTCCCATAGGAGGCATTGGCTTCAAGCAGAGGCGTAAACCCAGCCAGGTCGGTAAACAGCAGTGCCCCCTCTCGCCACGAAAAGCGCATTCTGCCTGCTTGAGGCAGCGACTCGGCAACCTGGCGGGGCACATAATCTTGAAGGGCGCGTTGCAGCGTAGACAGGTGCCGAAAAACCTGCATCAGGGTTTCGGGTTGGGGCTGTACCCACACGCGAGCATAGAGTTCGGCAGGCAACAGCTGGCGCAACTTAGGCTCAATGTTGATGAGTGCGTCTCTAGTCGTTTGGGTCGAAAAAACAGGGGTCATTGCAGTAGGTTGACAAAGAGCGCACAACGCTGGAATGAAGCGATCTGGATTGAGAAACGCTTACGCGAAGCTGAGGCTATTGTATCGGTCATGCGAATCATGCAAAACAAGCCCACAACTCACACCACCGTGGCTACTACAGGAGAAACGTTTATCAGTCGCGATCGCTCAGCCTATACCGAGCCTACCATTTCCCGATTCGGTGATGTTCTAGACGTGTGGTTATTGGTTGTGGAAGGGGTGCATCGCACCCCTTCCACAACCAATAACCACACATTTGAAACACCACCCGCTATACAATGAAGCTCACCAGCTAGAGGACAACCCGTGGAAAATTTGCTCAGTTTGTTGCTTGGCGTTAGCCTTAGCGCAGCAGTAGGCTTTCGCATCTTTGTTCCCTTTTTGGTGATGAGCCTCGCTGCCAGCAGCGGCAACCTAGAACTGGCTCCCAGCTTTGCTTGGATTGGCACCCCAACAGCCCTCTTCATGTTTAGTGCCGCCACCCTCATTGAAGTTGCCGCCTACTACATTCCATGGGTTGACGAACTGCTCGACATTATCGCCACTCCGATCGCCGTCATTGCAGGCGTGATTACCACCTACTCCGTCACCGGAGAAATGAGCCCCCTACTCCATTGGACCGCTTCCATCTTGGCAGGAGGAACCGCTGCCGGGCTGGTGCAGGGCATGACCGATGCCGCTCGCCTCACCTCCACGGCCACCACCGGAGGGCTGGGCAACCCACTGCTATCTACCATGGAGTTGCTGTCATCCGTTGTGCTGTCGGTGCTGGCGATCGCCCTCCCCATTCTCACTGGAATTCTAGTAATCGGCATTCTCTTCTACGCCATATCGCTCATCCTCAAGCTCATGCGACGGCGTCCTGATTTGGGCTGACTCTGCTTTCTGCCCCAATCGCGATGTGCATGAATTGGCGCAACGGCCTTTTATTGATTCTCTTCCGTTAGATTAAAGCCTTATTGAATGAACATCTTAACCTTGCTTGTGTTGGCGATCGCGCCTGGTCTCTTTTGGCTCTGGTACTTTTACCGCCGCGACAAATTAGAGCCCGAACCGCGCCACCTAGTGATCAAAATCTTTGTTTGGGGCGTGCTGATCGCCATCCCCGTCGTCATTGTTCAATTATTCTTTGACTGGCTCCCAGCCTTAATGCTCTTCGTCGTCGTGGCTCCCGTCACCGAAGAGTATGCCAAATACTGGGTCGTGCGGCACGGCGTTTACAACCATGCCGAATTTGACGAACCCATGGATGGCATCGTTTACGCTGCCGCTGCTGCCCTGGGGTTTGCCTCCATCGAAAACGTTGGCTATTTGCTTGATGCCTACTTTGGCGAACCCGCCGTGATTGATGGAGCCGCCACCTCCACCACCGAAGCTGTATTAACCCTGTTTGTGCTGCGATCGCTCCTGTCAGTACCTGGCCATGCGCTGTGGGCAAGCCTGTCTGGCTATGCGCTGGGAGTGTCCAAGTTCTTGCCCAAAGCCCAATCCGCAGGTCTAATTCGCAAAGGCTTACTGCTGGCCATGCTATCCCATGGCATCTTCAATGGTCTGCTGGTGATTTCTCCCTGGTTGGCCCTGGGCTTGTTGATTGCAGTGCCCTTGAGCTGGCGCATGACCTCGCGCCGAATTCGAGCCGCGATCGCCTCCTCACCCCATGCCGTGTCCTCCGATTCAAGCGACTCAGCCTGAGCCTGACTAGTCACTAACGACTCATCAAGTAGTCGATCACAGCTTGCGCGATCGCTTCGTTACCATCCTTTGCCATCGTTTTTTGAGTACGGGGTGGATTCAGGGGCGATCGCAAAAAGCCCCAATCGCCCTGGAAAAACTCATCAGGTTCCATAATTTGGTGGGCTGATACATCCGCCACGCCATTTAGCAGCACCTCCGCTTCTGAAAAGTCGCGCCGTGTAATCGACACAATGGGCACATTCAGCCGACACGCCTCAGCAAAGGTGCTGAACCCCGGCTTAGAAACCACACGACTGCACAGCGGCATCACATCCACCGGACGGTAGCGGCGATCGCCAATTTTGACCAGATTGGGCAAATCCGGCGCATTGCGATCAAAGGTAATGAACTGCCAATCGGCAAAGTGTTCCAGATTTTGGTAGGGAATTTGCTCCAAGCCCAACCCACCAAACGTCAGCAAAACGGTTTTTTCTTTGGTCGTCTTGAGCTGAAACGTCTCGCGCAGCTCGGCCTCGGCAAAGCGCGGCGAACCGCCCGTTAGCCCCGTATCCTCAATATGGGGAAATGCACTCATCGGTTCGTAAAACGGCAACCGAAACAGGCGGTCGCACTGGCCAAAGCACTCTCCAATCCAATCGGCCATCTCCTCAAACTCGCCACCCCACGCCCGATAAATGAAGTCCCAGCCAAAGTTGCTCATCATCCAGCAGGGGACATTGGCCGCATGGGCGATCGCCGCTGCCAGCGGAGGAATATCGGCCAGCACCAGCCCCACCCGATTTTGCTGAATAAAGCTCACTTCGGCGGCGATCGTTGCGCGAGCCTGCTCCTGAATGTGCTTAAGCTTTTCGAGGGTGGCAGGGCGATCCATCTTAATGCTGTCGCTTTGCACCACCCCCACGTCAAACCCGCGTGGCCGATGGATAAAGTCGCCATCAATGTAGGACTCCAGCAGCCAGCGGGGGGCGGTGGTCACCATCATGACCAAGATATCGGGGCAACGCCGCTGAATTTCGGCAACGACCGATGCCGTCCTGGTGGCATGGCCAAAGCCATGGTTGGTAATGGCGACGTACAGAATGGGCTGAGGCATGGCAAGCGCGATGAGTAAAGTCTGACTACTAACGTACCCTCAAAATGCCCAGGTTGAAGATTTGTTAATTTGGCGATCGCCCAAAGAAGTGTGCTGTGTTGCAGAGAACAGCTAGGGCTCTTATTCCAGCCTGTGAACCGCCATTTGTGATGAAATTTTGACTTGATCAAGGAAAAAATGTGTAAATGTAGCCTACGTAACTAGGCTAACCGTAATTTCCCTGCATTCTTCACCTTAACTGGCTCTTAATCGGGTTAGTTGTTGCCGCTTTGCACTCGGCTAGATAACGGGTTGCAAAGGGGCGATCGCTTTTCAAAATGGTGTGAGGATTGCAACTGTGAAAATTGAACAATGGACTTCTCTTCTAGTGTTCCTTCTCGTAGGTTCACTAGGAGTTTCTGCCCCTGCTGCCGCCGGGTCGGCTGCTCCACAATCCAAATCTGTGGCAGAAGCTTCGTCGGAGCCTACCCAAGCGGTTTTGCCATCGGCGATCGCACGACAAACCCCAACAGGCTTGACCAGTCTCGATCCGGCGATCGCGCTAGATTCATCAGCACTTCAGGGCGATCTAGAAGCTGGTTTTGGCGAAAATGGAGCAGAACGTACCCTGCCCATTGTGTTAAACCAAGTGGCCGAGCCTGCGGTTCCACCAGCTGCTCCAGCCGTGCGGCCCTTGATCGGGCAAGTCACCTCAGTAACCCAACTCTCGGATGTACAGCCTACCGACTGGGCCTACGAAGCCCTCTCCTTTTTGGCCAATTCTGAGGAACTAGGCGGATTGGATTGTTTGGAGGGCTACCCCGATGGCCTGTTTCGGGGCAATCGGCCAATTACCCGCTATGAGTTCGCCGCAGGGCTGGCCGCGTGTCTTGATGCCATCCCAGGGCAAACGACATCGACAGATATTATGCTCTTAATAGAGCGGCTGCAAGGAGAGTTTGCCTCCGAACTTGCTGCCCTCAGCAGCCAGGTTGACTTGTTAGAAGGACGCACGGCTGCACTAGAAGCCCAGCAGTTTTCCACCACCACCATTCTGCGAGGCAATGCGTGGTTTAACCTCACGCAGGCATTTCCCTCGGGCGACATCTTGGCCGAACGTAGTGCTGCTGTGCCCGGTAGCCCCTTTGCGCCACCCGTGCGCGATCCCATCACCAATCAGCCCAGTCGCGTTCTACGCGGTGATCCGCAAGCCACATTGGGCTATCTCGTTTGGCTGACGCTGTCTACCTCGTTTACCGGACGCGATGCGCTGGTGACCCAGCTTGCCGCAGGCAATGCCACCTCTCCCGCAAACCAACTTGTTTCTGCGGGCTTTCTCAACACATGGGGTACACCCTTTTTAGATTCGTCGCCTGCTGCCAACAACCAGGTGATTCTGCGGGAGTTTTATTACTCTTTCCCCATTGGCGACAGCCTGCAAGTGGATGTTGGCCCGCGCCTTAACTATTACCGCTATTTCGACGGCAACGCCTACAACTTCTTCATTAACGGCACCTCCAGCTTCAATTCCAATGGCAGCACATTGCTCAATGCCATTGACCGAGGTTCGGGGGCGGTCGTGCGCTGGAGCTTGGCGGATCCGGTGCAGCTCACCGTAGGCTACATGGGCGAAAGCACCGAGTTTTTAAACACGTCAATCTTCAACACAGCTTCCAAGCCAGGGGATGGTCTGTTTAATGGCACCAACACATTGACAGCGCAACTGGCGTTTTCTCCCAGCTCCAACTTCAATTTCCGAGTGCTGTACAACCGTTCCAATATCAAAGCCTATAACGGATTTATTGGCGGCGCAGTGGGTGAACCGCTGCCCTATGGCTATGCGGACGATGGCTTTGGCGGTTTCGTAGAAGATGCCGAATCCGATACCTTTGTGGCGAACTTTGACTGGCGAATTGCCGAATGGCTGGGGGTGTTTGGTCGCTACTCCTATGGCCGTATGGATATTGATCCGGTGAATGTAGCCCGAGCGGGTGGCGATATTCGGGTGCAGTCGTTTCAGGCTGGGTTGGCGTTTCCCGATTTGGGTAAGCAGGGCGCGTTGGGAACGCTGTCGTTCCTGATTCCCCACGACTATTTGGAAGGACAAGAGTTTTTGCTGTCGGGTGGTGGTGATGGTGGCACCCAGTTTGAAGTTGAAGCGACGTATTACTATCCGTTAACGCGCAATGTAGCCCTTGTGCCTGCGTTTTATGCGATTTGGAATGCCAACAATTTTGAGAGTAATCCAGCGGTTTATGTTGGAAACTTGCGGATGCAGCTAGCGTTTTAGAAACAAGATTGAGGTAAATCCTCATTCAAATTTTCATGAATCTTAAGGGATTTGGAATGCTCGTCACTGAGTAGTTCAAGTCCTTTTTTTAATTGAGATTTCCTGTGGAATTTTCTCCAGTTTTTCTAGTTTGCTTGGAAAGAAATCATGGTTTATCCGCTGTTGAATGGTTCCCGAATTTGGCGATCGCACAGATAGCGATCGCCACACCACACAACGGTTTAGCCTTCACATACAAACAACTGCTTGAAGATGAATTGCCGTTAGGAAATTACACAACAATTCATGCCCAAGATTCGTTCTTTATCTTTAATTTTTCCTTTACCAGAGCGTAAGCTGCTGTTTAACTTTCAGTGATGTACTAAATTTGAGCGCTATTCCTAAAGTCATGAACATTTCTGTTCACGAACGCAGTTTATCGTTCGCTTCGCTGCTAAATATCAGCATCAGAGCCGTGAGTTTTTAAGTTTTATTCTTAAGAGGGACACTTGTGAACCAGGACTATCGTCGGCTCTCTCGCCGCAACTTTTTGAGCCTGAGTGCAGTAGCTGGATTGGGAGCGATCGCGCTCAACTCTTGTACCAACACAACCACAACGAGCGCCACCTCGGCTGGGGCCGGCAGCACCCCGGCTGCAAATCTGCCGATCTCGTTAGAAGCCGCAGGCGGCATGGACGCCCTGATCGAAGCCGCAAGGGCTGAGGGTGAACTCTCCGTGATTGCCCTGCCAGATGACTGGGCCAACTACAAAGAAATGAAGGCCAGCTTTTTGCAAAAGTATCCCTTCATCAAGCTAAACGACCTCAACCCCGATGCCAGCTCTGCCGATGAGCTGGAAGCCATTCGTGCTAACAAAGGCAATAAGGGGCCGCAGAATCCTGATGTGATCGATGTGGGCTTTCAGTTTGGTGAAGAAGCCAAGCAAGAAGGTCTGTTGCAGCCCTACAAAGTCTCTACCTGGAACACCATTCCCGATGCGCTAAAAGACCCCGAAGGCTTCTGGTACGGCGACTACTACGGTGTGATGACCTTTGAAATTAACACCGACATTGTGAAGGCTCTGCCCGAAGATTGGGCCGATTTGCTGAAGCCGGAATATCGGGGTCAGGTGGCTCTGGCAGGCGACCCGCGCAAGTCGGGTCAGGCGATCAACGCGGTATGGGCCGCAGCTCTGGGTAACGGGGG
The DNA here is from genome assembly GCF_050565595.1 of Leptolyngbya sp. AN02str. NCBI lineage: Bacteria > Bacillati > Cyanobacteriota > Cyanophyceae > Leptolyngbyales > Leptolyngbyaceae > Leptolyngbya > Leptolyngbya sp. AN02str. The sequence goes on from NZ_JBNXVR010000028.1 coordinate 63,054, forward strand.
CTCCCTCACCAATGCTCAGCCTGGACTGGAATTCTTTAAGGAGCTGAATGCTGCGGGTAACTTTTTGCCTGTGATTGCCAAGCCTGCCACGGTTGCCCAAGGGGAAACTCCCATTACCCTGCGATGGGACTACAACGCCCTTGCCAACCGCGATGCCACGGCTGGTAATCCTGAGATTGCAGTCGTCGTGCCCAAAACAGGTCAACTGGCTGGCGTGTATGTGCAGGCCATTAGCGCCTACGCTCCTCGTCCCAATGCTGCTCGTCTGTGGATGGAGCACCTCTACTCTGACGAGGGCCAATTGATTTGGCTGAAGGGCTACTCCCGTCCCGTCCGGTTTGACGATCTGCGCACCAAGAACGCTATCCCTGCGGACATGATGAGCAAGCTGCCTTCGCCAGAACTGTATGCCCAGGCCCAGTTCCCCAACGGTGAGCAAATCAAAGCCGCCTCGGATGTGATTACTCAGGGTTGGGACAGCGTGGTTGGTGCAGACGTGAAGTAAGCCAATCGTTTGCCTGTGTTTGAATAGCTCGCAGGATGCGATCGCGCTTTGCAGATTTGGGCGATCGCATCCTGTCCTTACTCCCAATTTCCCACTCCCGACTCCCCCAACAAAGCTCGTGTCCTCCAGCCGCAATCTTCCGTTCACGATTGATCAGCCCCGTTCCCCCATTGCCACCCGCATGCGCTCGTGGGAATGGTTGGGTGTGGCACCGTTTTTTGTGTTTGCGATCGCCTTTCTGTTCCTGCCAGCAGCTTCCATTGCGGTGCGCAGCTTTCAGGATGGCGAGGGGAACTTTACGCTGCAAAACATTTGGGATTTGTCGCAGCCCTCCATCGTCTCGGCCTATTCCGTCAGCATTCGCCTCAGTTTATTGACGGCTTTGGCGGGTGGGTTGATCGGCTTCCTCATGGCCTATGCGATGACCGTGGGTGGATTACCCAGGTTGGTGCGATCGGTGCTGTCGTCCTTTTCCGGGGTGGCATCCAACTTTGCCGGAGTACCGTTGGCCTTTGCCTTCATCGCCACATTAGGACGGCTGGGCGCGGTGACGGGCTGGCTCAAGGCAGTTGGGCTGGATATTTACCAATCGGGCTTTAACCTGTACACCTTTTGGGGATTGAGCTTCACCTATCTCTATTTCCAAATTCCGCTGACAATTTTGATTTTGGCCCCGGCCTTTGACGGGCTGAAGCGGGAATGGCGCGAAGCTTCGGAAAACCTGGGCGCAACCACCTGGGAGTACTGGCGCTATGTGGCGTTGCCGATTTTGATGCCGTCGGTGCTGGGTACGGTGATTTTGCTGTTTGGCAATGCCTTTGGTGCCCACGCGACGGCCTACGCATTGACGGGTGGGCAAATCAATCTGGTCTCGATTTTGATCGGCGCACAAATTAGCGGCGATGCCTTGCAAAATCCGGGGTTAGGCAACGCGCTGGCGCTGGGTATGGTGGTGGTGATGGCGCTGTCGATCGCGGCCTATGCCTGGTTGCAGCGTCGCACATCCCGTTGGTTGCAGTGAGGAGATGGTGATGAATCAAGCGGGAAGACAGACATTTTGGGGCTGGTTGTGGGTGGTGCTGGGGGCGCTGTACTTTGTGGTGCCGCTGGCCGCAACGCTCAGCTTTTCGCTACGAGCCGAGCGCGATCGCCTCAGCTTTACCGCCTACGACAACGTCTTCAACGACCCCAACTTTTTCCAGAGTTTCACCTTCTCGCTGGTAACGGCATTGGTGGCGATCGCTCTGGGGTGGCTGCTGATTGTCCCCACAGTGTATTGGGTGCAATTCAAATTGCCGCGACTGCGGTTTGTGGTGGAACTAGTGACGCTGATGCCTTTTGTGGTTCCGGCGGTGGTGCTGGTGTTTGGCCTGATTCGCACCTACAGCACTACCCTGCTCAACTCGCGGCAGGGCGGTTGGATTTTGCTTACAGCAGCCTATGTGGTTCTGTCGATGCCCTATGTGTACCGGGCGGTGGATACGGGTATGCGGGCGATCGATGTTCGGACGCTCACAGAAGCGGCCCAAAGTTTGGGGGCGGACTGGCGCACGATCGTATTTCGGATCATCTTTCCCAACCTGCGGGTGGCTTTGCTGAACAGTGCATTCCTAACGTTCACGATTGTGATGGGCGAGTTCACAATTGCGGCGTTGCTGGCGCAGCCTGCCTTTGGCCCCTATATGAACTTGCTCAGCAGCAGCAAGGTGTATGAGCCGTCTGCATTAGCCATCCTTAGCTTTGCGCTGACCTGGGGGGCGATCGCCATTGTGCAATTTCTCGGCCAGGGCAACCAAAATCAGCTTTCTGGCCCTCGTTGATTGTTATCTGGTTAAATTCTCATGGCTTATCTCCAGTTGCGTCATGTCTACAAGTCTTACCAATCTGCAATGATGGCGGTGCAGGATGTCAGTTTGGAGATCCAAGCAGGAGAATTCATTTCTCTTTTGGGGCCGTCGGGCTGCGGTAAAACCACCATCCTGCGCATGATTGCCGGATTTGAGCCCATCACCAGCGGCGAGATTTATTTGGAAGGGCGGGATATTTCCCGACTACCGGCCAATCGGCGCGATATGGGCATGGTATTCCAGTCCTACAGCCTGTTTCCCCACATGACGGCCGCGCAAAATATTGCCTTTGGCCTACGGTTGAAGAAGGTGTCGCCAGCGGAGCAAAAAGCGCGAGTCGCTCACATGCTGGAGCTGGTAGGGTTGGGAAATATGGGCGATCGCTACCCGCACCAACTGTCTGGCGGACAGCAGCAGCGCATTGCCCTAGCACGAGCGTTGGCGATCGCCCCTCGGGTGCTGTTGTTGGACGAACCCCTGTCAGCGTTGGATGCTCGCGTTCGCGTCCAGCTCCGTAACGAAATTCGCCGCATTCAGCAGCAGCTCAATATCACCACCCTGTTCGTTACCCACGATCAGGAAGAAGCGCTCTCCGTCTCCGATCGCGTGGTTGTCATGTCTCAGGGTCGCATTGAGCAAGAGGGTACCCCCGAAGAAATTTACCTTGCGCCCAGTACGCCGTTCACCGCCTCCTTTATCGGTGCGATGAACCAGATTCCCGGTTTGTGGGAACAGGGGCAGGTCCGCATTACGCCCAATCCCCAGTCTGATGTTCCCGATGAGCGACTGCAAACGCAGCCCACCGATCTGGCCGATGGTACACCCGTGATGGTGCTGGTACGCCCCGAAAATATTCAGCTGTTGGGCGATGAACCGACCTCGGCGATCGCCAATGTTTTGAGCGGATTGATTGCGAGTCGGCTATTTCTGGGGGCGGTGGTTCGCCTGTCGGTGCTGACGGGCGACTTTTACCTCAAGGTAGATGTTCCAACCGATAAGGCCGAGCAATACCAGTCAGGGCAGGTGGTGCAGATGGGCTTTGCTGCCGAACAGTGCCGAGTCTTGCCAGCCGACCCCGAACCCAAGCGCGAAACGGCTCAACCTAGCAAGCAACCCAGCCTGCAAGATTTTTAGCGTTTCGGTTGGCGCAGAGTTCCGGTTCCTATTGCAAGAAGGCCCGACCTCGTTGGAGATTGGGCACTTTGCCGTCGTGGTTTGTGTAATATCAGTTCTCTAAACGGCCCTCACCTCCCTAACCCTCCTCTCCCAAATTTGGGAGAGGAGGGATTCTGAACGGAGAACAGCGGGATGTGCTGATGCTGGAGGGCGATCGCCCTCTACTGGTTCATTCCAGTAACGTCGAGCCAGGAATCGCCGTTGATGGGCGCAATGTACTGACGGTTTGCGCGAACGTAGCAGGGGCTCGTCTCACCAACGGTAGAGCCGCCGGATGGCCGAACCCGCAACCAGGGCGAGCCGTTCTGCCGAATCACGGCATCATTTTGCTCAAATACGGCTCGGAGCAGAGTACCGGGTGCCAGCCGAGCCTGAACGCGACCATTGGGTGTGGCGCGGCAATTTAAATAGGTAGGATCGGGGTCAACAACCAGCCAGCGAGTGACCTGATAGGTGTTGCCGCGATTGCCGCGCATGACTGCGGTAGTGTAGTCACCGTTGCGATTGGGAGAGGGAACTTCGGCCATTTGGGCAGAAGCAGGAACGGACAGACCAGACAGCACTGTGGCGATCGCGGCTGTGGTCAACATAATTTTTCGAAGCATATTAAACGCTTTTTGGTTGTTTGTGCTGAACAAATTGAACTACAGCGTTGCTCCTGATGTTTCCAGAAAGGTACTTGTATCCCTTGCTGGTGCAAGGTTTGAGGGCGATCGCAGCTTTTCTTCAATCAGAGTTAATTTCTTCTATTGACGAGCCTCTATTGAATAAGCTGAAGTTATCATTCGTGCTGAAAACTTGTATGCCAGTCCCCGGCTTGCCATGGATCATTCTGAAAAAAAACGTATAGACTTAGTCTTATGCAAATTTGATTTGCGATTGAATTAAGTCAATGACCATGTTGAGCATTATCTCAACTTGAGATCGCGATGTGTGATCTCAGCTTGGAGATAGTGTCCTGGCTACGAACCGTTGGCGTTTCACCTGGATACAGCTTAACTCTAGAGCCTTTTTGCAACTCGTTCATTTAGTTAGCAGCGACCATATTGGGGCGCTGGAAGGAGATTTTATGTCTAATTTTGCGAATGTGTCTCGGCGCAAGTTTTTGGTCACTGCTGGAGCCTCGGCGGGAGCCGTATTGCTGAAAGGCTGTGTAGGCAACCCACCTTCAGCGACAGCCCCGGTGGCTACGAATGTTGCGGCGTCTCCATCTCCTGTTACGGCGGGCGATACGCCAGAAACCACAACGATTAAATTGGGCTACATTCCCATCGTGGAATCGGCAGCCATGATCATCGCCCAGCAAAAGGGGTTCTTTGCCAAGTATGGAATGACTGGCGTGGAGTTATCCAAACAGGCCAACTGGGCTTCTGCGCGAGATAACGTGACGATTGGCTCTGGTGGTGGCGGCATTGATGGGGGCCAATGGCAAATGCCCATGCCTCATCTCATTAGCGAAGGCATCATTACTAATGGCCAAAAGGTGCCCATGTATGTGTTGGCTCAGCTCAACACTCAAGGGAATGGAATTGCGATCGCTGGAATTCATGCTGGTAAAGGATTAGGCGCAGATATTGCCAGCGCAGCCGACTATATCAAAGGCTTTCAGGCAAATGAGGGCCGTAAGTTCAAAGCTGCTCACACGTTCCCCAACGTCAATCAAGACTTTTGGATTCGGTATTGGTTTTCAGCGGGTGGAGTCGATCCAGACAACGACATTGATTTACTCGCCGTACCTCCTGCCGAAACGGTGCAGGGTATGCGCAACGGCACCATGGATGCCTTCAGTACCGGCGACCCCTGGCCCTATCGCATTGTGGCGGACGAAATTGGCTTCATGGCGGCACTCACCCACGAAATTTGGTCCTTCCATCCCGAAGAGTACTTGGCAATTCGGGCTGACTGGGTAGATGCCAACCCCAAGGCGACCAAAGCATTGCTCAAGGGCTTGATGGAAGCGCAGCAATGGTGCGATGACCCCGCCAACCGAGCTGAACTGGTGCAAATTTGCTCCGGTCGCAACTTCTTCAACATTCCTGCCGAGATTCTGACACCGCCCTACAAAGGCAACTACACCATGGGCGATGGCAAGGCCGCCTTCAACGACATTAACGCTGGGCCGCTGTACTGGAAAGATCCCAAGGGCAGTGTGTCGTACCCCTATAAGAGCCATGACCTGTGGTTCCTAACCGAGAGCATGCGTTGGGGCTTCCACAAAAACACCCTCACTGACTTTGATGTGGTTCAGCGCATGGTTGACTCGGTGAACCGTGAAGATTTGTGGCTTGAAGCGGCCAAAGAAGCCGGTTTTAGCGATCTTCCCACCAGCACCTCCCGTGGAGTGGAAACCTTCTTCGATGGCATCAAGTTTGATCCGGCTAACCCCGAAGCATATTTGACCAGCCTAGACATCAAGCGGGTCTAGAAATTCATCGAGGGTTGGTTGAGGATTTCCCCGCGTTGGGTTGTCGAGGCTTGGTGCCGAGGTTACCAACCCTCCCATTAGCTGAATTTGCGATTGGAGTTGTGTGTAGGGTGCTTCGCCGCCTGCGCACAGCACAAACGCACCAAATTTGGTGACCCTGCGCAAGTCTTGATCATCTAAAAAGGCGGCCAGTAACCGTGTGGCTGAAAGGTTTTCCCTTTGGATTCCTCTTTCACAGCTCCATGGGAATAGTTAACACGAGATAGGTTAAAGCAACATCATGGTTCCTAACACAAAAGCCCGGATGCAATCACGTTCGAACTCGGTACTCTCGCCACTACAGCAATTTTGGGAAAAGCGAGGTGCCGATCTATTGCCACCCATCATTGGTGTTGCAACATTCTTGGTGATTTGGCAGTTGGTGTCGTGGTCAGGCTTGACGCGTTTGCCAGGCCCGTTGAGCCTGTGGACCGATCAACGCACGCGGGAGCTGTTGCTCTATCCATTCTTTGATTTGGGCGGGTTGAACAAAGGTTTGTTTTGGCAAACGTTGGCCAGTTTGGGTCGGGTAGCTCAGGGCTATAGTGTTGCCGCAGTGGTGGGTATTTCGGTTGGCGTTTTGGTGGGAACCAATCCCTGGTTGAATAAGGCGACTTATCCCATCTTTCAGTTTTTGCGGATGGTAGCACCGTTGGCCTGGGTGCCGATCGCCCTGGTGGCATTGCAACAAAACCAGCCCGCTGCCATCTTCGTGATTTTCATTACGTCAGTGTGGCCCATCCTCATCAACACCACAGAAGGCGTGCGGCAAATCCCCGATGACTACAACAACGTGGCGCAAGTGTTGCAACTGTCTCGCAAAGACTATTACTTGAACATTCTGTTTCCCTCGGCGTTGCCTTACATCTTTACGGGTTTGCGGATTGCGATCGGTCTGGCCTGGTTGGCGATTATCGCGGCTGAAATTGTGATGTCGGGCATTGTGGGCGTTGGCTTCTTCATCTGGGATGCGTATCAGCAGAATTACATCAGCGAAATCATTTTGGCGGTGCTGTACATCGGTGGTGTGGGTTTGTTGTTGGATCGGGCGATCGCCTTCTTGCAGTCCAAAATCGCTCCGGCTCGTAAGTAGTTCGTTGACTGTACGCACACGACATTGAGGAAACGCCGATGAGTCTTTTAGTTGCAGCAGACCAGGTAGAGAAAGTGTTCTCCCTGGCGGATGGAAGCGAGTACATTGCCCTCAAGGGCATTGATCTGACGATTAAGCAAGGTGAGTTTGTTTCCTTTATTGGCCACTCGGGGTGTGGCAAATCGACCCTGCTGAACATGATTGCGGGTCTATCGTTGCCTAGCTCTGGCGTGATTACGCTGGAGGGCAACCAGATCAAGAAACCTGGCCCCGATCGCATGGTGGTGTTCCAAAACTATTCCCTGTTGCCATGGCGCACGGTGCGCGAAAACATTGCCCTGGCGGTGAACACGGTCTATGGCGACTTGCCGAAAGGCGAACGGCAGGCGATTGTGCAGGAACACATTGACCTGGTGGGCTTGCAGCACGCCGCCGACAAAATGCCCGACCAGCTCTCGGGTGGAATGAAGCAGCGGGTGGCGATCGCCCGAGCCTTAGCAATTCGTCCCAAGCTGTTGCTGCTGGATGAGCCCTTTGGTGCACTGGATGCGCTGACTCGCGGGAATCTGCAAACCCAACTGATGCGCATTTGCGATGAGAATAACGTGACGGCGGTGATGGTGACCCACGATGTGGATGAAGCCGTGCTGCTGAGCGATCGCATCGTTATGCTGACCAACGGCCCCGGCGCGGAAATCGGCAATATTTTGGAAGTCGATATTCCCCGACCTCGGAAGCGGATGGAAGTGGTGGAGCATCCCAGCTACTACAGCCTGCGCAGCGAAATCATTTACTTCCTCAACCAGCAGAAGCGGATCAAGAAACTGCGGGCACGCAAACATGCGGCGATCGCTCGTCATGGTCTGGAAAAAGTAAACCTGGACATTGGCTTTGTGCCATTGACCGCCTGCGCTCCGGTGGCGATCGCCAAAGAAAAAGGCTTCTTTGCCAAGCACGGGCTGGATGAAGTGAACTTGGTGCGCGAAACCAGCTGGCGCGGCATTGTGGATGGCATTGCTGGAGAATATCTAGATGCGGCCCAAATGCCCTCGGGAATGCCGCTGTGGTTCTCCCTCGGTGGCCACCAAAACCAGCCGCTGCCTGTGGTCTCGGCGTTGACCATGACCCGCAACGGCAACGGCATTACCCTGGCACGCCGCTTTTACGAGCAGGGCATCCACAGCCTAGAAAGCTTCAAAGCCATGCTGCAGGAAACACCAGGTCAGCACCGCATGGGTATGGTGCATCCATCGTCGATGCACAACTTGCTGTTGCGCTATTGGCTGGCGGCTGGCGGCATCGACCCCGATCGCGACCTGTCGCTGCAAACCATTCCCCCCGCGCAAATGGTGGTGGATCTGAAGGCCGATACCATTGATGGCTTCTGTGTTGGCGAACCCTGGAATCTGCGGGCGGCGATGGATGGTGCAGGCTTTACTATTGCGAGCGATCGCGAAATTTACGATGGGCATCCCGGCAAGGTGCTGGGCGTGCGGGAAGATTGGGCCAGTGCTTACCCCAACACCCACATTGCACTTACCAAGGCATTGCTGGACGCCTGCCGCTACTGCGCCGACCCCGAAAACGAACTAGAAATTCGGCAGATCCTCTCGCGGCGAACCTACTTGGGCACGCCGATGGAATATATCCAGTTGGGCAATCCCAGCAGCCAGGTGTGCGAGCTGAATCAGCCCATGCGGGAGTATGCGCATCATTTGTTCTTTGGCAATGGGGCCAACCGTCCTAGCCGGACGGAGCACCTGTGGCATATGACGCAGCTGGCTCGGTGGGGCGACGTGCCATTCCCACGCAACTGGCTAGAAATTTTGGAGCGAATTGTGCGAGTGGATGTGTACAGCACGGCAGCTCGGGAACTGGGCCTGCTGGATGACAAGTTTACTCGCGGCAGCATCCATCTGTTTGATGGCACGGATTTTAATGCCGAAGATCCGATTGGCTATCTCAACAGTTTGGCGATCAAACGAGACATCACAATTGCCGAAGTCGTGCTGGATGGTCGTCCGGCGATCGCCGCCTAGCTGCTTTGCGTCGCTCCACTCTGATATTGACAAGCTGGTCGTCCTGTCTTGAAAAGCTTTCTCTGGAGAGCTTTTCAAGACTTTTTCTCCCATTCCACGATTCAGTGAACCTCCTACCTGCATTGCTTTTTGAAGGATGAGTCATTGCACGGCACCCCTGCCCAATGACTCATGCAGGAGGTCTAGTATTGACCACTCCATCCACGTCAACCACCGTTGAAAAAACCCTATGCATCCCAACTCGATTACTCCCTTTCAGCTCGATCTGGCATCTCATTCCGAATCAGCCTATCGGTATTCATCGACCGAGAATCAAAACTTTCTGGTATTTGACCATGTGTCTAAATCCTATCCGACTGGAAAAGGGGTTTATCCCGTTTTGGAAAATGTGAACCTCACCATTCGGCAGGGAGAATTTGTGTGTTTGATTGGTCATTCGGGTTGTGGTAAATCTACGTTGCTGAGTCTGGTGTCAGGCTTTCAGCATCCTACCGATGGTTCTGTCACCTTAAAGGGACAAAACATCCTCAAGCCAGGTCCCGATCGCATGGTGGTGTTTCAAAACTATGCGCTGCTACCCTGGCGCACCGTGTTTGAAAATGTTTACCTAGCGGTGAATTCCGTATGGCCTAACAAGCCCGAAGCCGAAAAGCGGGCGATCGTGCGCGAACATTTGGCCATGGTGGGCCTCACTGAGGCCGCAGACAAAACGCCGGATCAAATTTCTGGCGGTATGCGACAACGGGTTTCCATTGCCCGAGCGTTGGCCATTCGTCCTGAGGTGTTGATTCTGGATGAGCCGTTTGGGGCGCTGGATGCCATCACCAAAGAGGAGTTGCAGGAAGAGCTGCTGAAAATCTGGAATGATCATCGCTGCACGGTGCTGATGATTACCCACGATATTGATGAGGCGCTGTTCCTGGCCGATCGCCTGGTGATGATGACTAACGGCCCCGCTGCCACTATTGGCGAGGTGATGGAGATTCCCTTTGAACGACCGCGCGATCGCGACCAAATTATGGAAGATCCCGAATACTATCGCCTGCGTAACTACGCCCTCGACTTCCTCTACAACCGCTTCGCCCACGACGAGTAAGCTTCTAAAAACTATTTATTCCGTGGGCCTGAATAAAACGCATTCGCCCTCACCCCCGAGTTCCCTCTCCTAAATTTGGAAGAACCAGGCAGTTGCTCTCCTGCTCCCAAACTTGGGAGCAGGGGTTGGGGATGAGGGCGGTTCGGAATACATTTGAGATGGAGCTTATCGAACCGATGGCTGGGTTGGTGCCTCGCGCTTTTGTACCGCCGCCAACGAGTTGAGGATCAATGCCCCAACAATTAGCACCATGCCCAAAAACTCCAAGCCCGTTGGCACTTCTCCCAATTGCAACCAGGCGGCCAGCACACCCACCACCGGAATCGCCAACGTTCCTAAACTAGCGCTGCCCGTTGACAGGTTGTTGAGCGCGTATACCCACAGCAACCAGGCGATCGCCCCACCGGGAATGACGTTGTAGACTAGCGCGGCAATAAACGAGGGCGTCCACATCACGGGAGGAGCCGGAGCCAGCCATGCAATCAGCAGCAGCGGTAAACTGCCAAACAGCATTTGCCATGCGGTGAAAGACAGCAAATCGACTCGCGTCCGCTGATTTAGCCGCTTGGCCACAATCGAGCTAATCGCCCAGCAAATGCCAGCGCCAACGGCCATGCCTTTACTCGCTAGGTCATCGCTCAGCGTAAACGGCACCAAAATCATCACTAATCCCGCGAGTGACAGCGCCAAACTCCACCACTGTTTTCCCTGTGGCCGCTCCTTCAAAAATGCCCAGGCCAGCAGCAAGGCCCAAAACGGCATCGTGTAGTTGAGCACGGCAGTCTTTCCTGCGCCGCCATTCACCAGCGCCCAGGTAATCAAGCCAATCGTTCCTGTCACCTGGAGAATTCCAAACAGAGCCGTTTCAGGAATGGCCACTGGCTTGAGCGGTTTGCGCAGCGCAATCATCACCCCAAATAAACTTAATGCGCCAAACAAGGTGCGCATGGCCGCAAAGTCGAACGGTGGTGCATCCCGAACGGCAATCTTCATCACCACCCAGTTGTAGCCCCATACGATCGCCAGTCCGGCAAGGGCCAAAATTGCCGAGAACTGGGCTCGGTTGGATTCAGTTGATTTTATGGTCAAGCGAGTACACAGATAGAGTGCAAGTACAGGCCCACGGTCTGTAGACAGATCAGGCTACCAGATTGGGCCAGGTTTGGCGATCGCACACGACACAGTTCAGCACAAAACCAAGGGAATCGTTCTCGAAGCGCACGCAAAACTGGCGAATCGAAGCCGCAAACGATTGGGAATTCCTGAATTCTCTCAAAAACGGAGAGGGGGGGATTCGAACCCCCGTTGGGTGTGACCCCAAACTTGATTTCGAGTCAAGCGCATTCAACCGCTCTGCCACCTCTCCAGGTGAAGCGATTATTATTCTACTCTGCATCGGGCATTATGGTGCGTTGAAAGTTGGTTTTTGGGGACCATTCAATTGCACCTTCTTGTTCGGTGGTGAAAAATTGAACGGTTGGATAGGCGGCTGCGATCGCATCAGAACCCTTGCTGCTGCTGGCGATCGCCACATTGGGTCGGACTGCTGCGAGCAGTTCAGCATTGTCAAATTTGCCCAGAGACCATATCACCGTTGCGGCAGAAAGCAGCTGGGGTGGAACCGCATGTTGTCCTTGGTTGCCAATCATGAGCCAAATTTGCTCCCCCAGTTGAAACCGCAGCATCAGCGGATTTAAGTTCACCAGCCGAACCGGAGTTGACCCCAGCGCGATCGCCTCTCCATTGGGCAAAAAGTGAGCCTGACCCTGCCGTTTGCCCAACTGCTGAAGTAAACTCTGCTGCTCCGCATCGCCGGGATCGAGCGCCGAACCCGATGCGTTATACAACGCCCGAATCGGCATCTTTTTCAAAATTTGCAGCCAACCAGGAGCCTGGGTTCTGAGCTGAGGCGCGATCGCCCATCGAATTTCATTCACCCCCTGCTTTCGCAAAAACGGTAGAACAACGAACTGAGCGTCGCGATCGCTCATCCCGCCAATCAATCCCACTTCATCCCGCTTTTGAATCACCATCACTGGCGCATCTGCTGTGGCCAAAATCGTGGCCTGAAACCGTTGCTGCACACCCAGCCACGCTGGAATGGCCACCAGCCCAACACAGCCAAGGCTAACAATCCACCAAAATCGCTGTACTCCGGATACCCACCACACCAGCGCAAACAAGCCGTAAAGAATCGCTACTTGGCCGACGCTAATCGTCCCTGTTGCAAACTGGCTTCCAGGTAACTGGCCCACATGCTCTGCCATCCAAATCAACGCAACGGTTGGAAACTTGAGCAGGGCAGCTAACCAACCGCCCACAGCGGGTAAAACAATGGCGACTGCCCCGCTGATGGCTCCGCCCAACGTAATGATGGATATCAATGGAGCCGCCACCACGTTCAAACCGATGCTATAAGGAGAGATCACGCCAAACACGTACAGTTGCAGCGGGATCGTCCACACGGTTGCTGCGATCGGCACGGCAATGGATGAGCCAAGCACAATGGGTAACCAGTCCAGCCATTTCATCAGCGTCGGCACTAATACCAACAGGCCCAACGTTGCCAAAAAGCTCAGTTGAAATCCTAAGTCCCAAATCCACAGCGGATTGATGGCCAGCAGCACGGTTCCTGCCAGTAATAGAGAACCCAACGGATTCGTTTTGTGCTCTAGAGACATGGCCAACAGCACAGCCAAGCCCATCACGGTTGCTCGTAGCACCGAAGGCTGCATTCCGGCCAAACCTGCATATCCAATGAGCAACACCGCACCCAATATGAGGCGCGATCGCCCAGATAAGTTTTGGGTTAAAAACAAAAAACAGCCCAACAGCAGTGATACATGAAAGCCCGAAGCTGCCAACGTATGTGCCAAGCCCACACTGGCAAACGTATCCCGCAAGTCGAACGGAACATCGGCCCCGCCTTTGCCCAATACCATGCCGCTCACCAATGGCCCCTCGGGTTGGCCCAAGCCCTGTAAGTGCGATCGCCCCACCCGCTGACGCACCCACCACAGTCCGTATCGAATCGGCTGTACTACACGCCGCGAGAGCGATCTCTTCTCCCCAAACCGACCACTCCCATCCAAGTTCTCAACCGTTTCGCCAAACGCACCAGTAAAGATGCCACTCCGGGCCAAATAAGCCTGAAAGTCAAACCCACCCGGATTCACAGCAGGTTTTGGGTCATACAATCGGCCTCGAATCGCTACCATTTGCCCCGGATACAGAACCCGATTCGGCTCTGTCGGAACCGTAACATACACTTTTCCTACAACCGAATGTGCTTCAACCCCGGCGGCCTCAAAATCAAACGCAGTCGCCTGAAATGTATCTAGTACAAACTGGGTCTTGCCGCTCCGAGTCAACCGAGGAGCGGTATCTAGAAAGCCATAAATCGTTTGACTTTCGCTTGGCGACGTGTTCAGCAAATGGTAAACATCATGCCCTCCCAACACTGGAGTTCGCACTTGCAAATGCAAGCTGGCCAAGCAGCCCACGATTCCGGCCACCAGCCACACACTGCCTCTTGGCCCCATTCGCCAAATGTGAGGCAGCGCGATCGCACCCACCAGCCCAACCGCCAACATTCCCAACCCGCTAGCCGGAATGCCCCACACCTGGCCCAGTACACCCGCAAGCAGCAGACCGATGATGTAACTCAGGCAAATGATGGTTCCAGCGATCGCACCCATATGGCAATTCGTCCCAATGCATCCTTGCCACCCAGAATGCCCACATTACTTCTCAACAAACAAAAAAGGCACACATAGGTGCGCCTCTTGTTCAATCAATTGGGAATAAGAAAAGAGCGATCGCTAAATCGACAAACCCAACTGCACACCAAAAATGCCGTGGATCAGCAGTAGCGCCAATGCCGCGCTCCCCAAATAAGCATGAACCGTCCGAAAGCCTTTACCCTTCGAAAACCCAAACGCAGCAATTAGTCCATTCACCAAAAGCAGCAAAATCGCCAACGAACCCGTCCAAAAATGTGGGCTCTGCAAAATGGGCTGCTGTTGCATCACCAGCGACAGCACTCCCCCCGTATACCCCAACGAAATAAACAAAAACATCATTCCGGCCACCTTTTTGTGCGCTGTGCGCTTTTCAGCAGCCAACGCATCGTTGGTCGCAGTCAAAATTCGACCCTGCCAGCCCGTAATGGCCGCAAAACTACCCATCACCAACACCACAATTCCCATCATGGCCGGGTGTCCCCAATGCACAATCGGTTCCGGCATATTCAAACTACGAAACCACGCGGCAATTGGCTCCAACCACGCGCTCAAGCTCGCTCCCAACTCAGACACTGCGTTTCTCCTCTCTAATGCCTCAACTTGAACTGCTTAATCAGTTGAACCGAAATCCACTGCTCAACCCAGAACCTACACATCTTAATGTGTAAGCCTTGTTTAAGAAATATTAAGCATATTCTAGGCCAATTCCATGCATAGGCATGAGCAAAAACGACAGGACTCGCACCTCAAGCAAGTACGGCTGGCTCCGCCCTCAACAACGGAAAGCCCAATTCTTCGCGCTGCTTAAAATACAGCTGAGCAACTTGACGCGCAAGGGTCCTCACACGACCAATGTATCGAGTCCGCTCAGTCACCGAAATCACACCCCGAGCATCTAATAGATTAAACGTGTGAGAACACTTCAAAACATAGTCATAAGCAGGCAAAACTAAACCCAACTCCATTAGTCGTTTTGCTTCTTCCTCATACAAGCTAAACAGCGTGAACAGCTTATCTGAATCCGATGCTTCAAAGTTATAGGTTGAGCCCTCAATTTCTCCTTGCAGGTGCACATCTCCATAGCTCACGACATCGTTCCATCGAATGTCGAAAATAGAGTTAATTCCCTGCAAATACATCGTCAACCGTTCAAGGCCATAGGTAATCTCCACTGAAACAGGACGGCAATCAAGCCCACCACACTGTTGAAAATAGGTAAACTGCGTGACTTCCATCCCATCTAACCAAACTTCCCAGCCAACTCCCCACGCACCAACTGCTGCATCCTCCCAGTTGTCTTCCACAAACCGAATGTCATGATCCTCTGGCTTAATGCCCAGCGCACGCAGCGATTCTAAATAAATTTCTTGAATATTATCTGGCGATGGCTTGATCAAAACTTGGTACTGATAATAATGCTGCACCCGGTTTGGGTTCTCACCGTATCGCCCATCACCTGGTCTCCGGCAAGGCTCCACATAAGCAACCGACCACGGCTCAGGACCAATCGCCCGCAAAAAAGTGTGAGGACTCTTCGTTCCAGCCCCCTTTTCAGTGTCATATGGCTGAACAATCAAGCAGCCGCGCGCACTCCAAAACTCGTGTAGCGTTGCAATCACCGACTGAAAATTCACAACAACCCATCCTCCCAAACTCAATTCAATTCCCCATTCTCTCCTAGTTTGCGCGTTCTGCTCATACCTATGACAGCCCGCCTTACCTCTTTAAGAGGTAAGGCTAGTTACTACATTTTCTGGACACCTTCTCTTACTTCAATCAACAGCCATTCGAATTAACGTCAGTTTCGTTCAGCGGCTTGCCAAGGTTTAGACACGCACTTTTTATCCAAGACTGACGTTAAATACGTCTGGGTCGGAATGACCTCACGCAACCAACCTTCTCTCTCTGCACATCAGATCAGAGAAGTATACTTCTTTGATTCCTTAGCCCAACCAGGGCTTGATTCACCTGTAGAAATCTCTCAAAACCCTTACCTCGTAAAACTTTGAGACATATCCAGGATTTTTTAGATAAGGGGCTTGACGAGATAAGGTGGAGGTAGTTATATTAGTAAAGCGGTCGAGGCGGTGCCGAGCGAAAGTGAGGCGAGCGCGAGACTTGCGACCGAACCTAGAAAGCTGAATAGTTTGAGAGACAGGATAGCACCTAACGCTTGGTAAAGCAATAGGTCTTAAATTGAACCGAGTGATTTGGTCATTATTTTTGTATTGACTGATGAAGAGGGGAGATTTAAGCGACGTCAAGGAAAGAAGAAGCCGGTAATAACTGGTGACAGGTTCAGCGGTGATATTTTTGCGAGAGAGCAAGGGTATTACTGAATTGACATGTTGATAACATGGAGAGTTTGATCCTGGCTCAGGATGAACGCTGGCGGTCTGCTTAACACATGCAAGTCGAACGGACGTTTTCGGACGTTAGTGGCGGACGGGTGAGTAACGCGTGAGAATCTGGCCTTAG
>NZ_JBNXVR010000029.1:0-78380 GCF_050565595.1 Leptolyngbya sp. AN02str
TAAAGCTTCCCGCGTTGGCATTGGTCGGAGTGCCGCTAAACGCGCGGGTAGATGGGTTGAACGTTAGCCAGGCAGGCAGTGCCGTTCCGTCGCCTCGGGTGGCGCTGTAGGTTAAGGTATCTCCATAAATTGAGTCTGGATCAGAAAACGTTGTGGATGGCACGACATAGCTGAAGGGACTACCCGCATTCACCGTTTGGACGGCGATCGCCTGATTCACAATTGGAGGATTGTTGACCGCATTCACCGTCAGGCCAAAGGTTGTGCTCGTTGTGGCATTTTGGGAATCCCTCGCAATCACCCGCACGTTAAAGCTTCCCGCATTGGCATTGGTCGGAGTGCCGCTAAACGCGCGGGTAGATGGGTTGAACGTTAGCCAGGCAGGCAGTGCCGTGCCGTCGCCTCGGGTGGCGCTGTAGGTTAAGGTATCTCCATAGATCGAGTCTGGATCCGTGAATGTCGTTTCCGGAACTTGAAACGTAAACGACTGCCCGGATGTTGCGGTTTGAGACGAGATCGTTTGACTCACTACCGGAACATCATTCATATTCGCGATCGCCAACACAAACACATCTGAAGCGATCGCGCCGTAGGGATCGGTCACCGTAACCTGAATCGTCAGGTCGCCGACATCTGCATTGCCTGGTGTTCCATCAAATTGTTGAGTTGAGCCATTAAACGAAAGCCATGTCGGTAATGCTCCACCACCCAACAAGGTCGCAGCATATGATAGCGGATGATTGTCTGCATCTGAGAATGTACCACCCGGAATCGTAAAGGAAAATGGCGCACCCTGACTGCCAGATTGATCGCTAATGGCAACACTCAAAACGGGCGATCGATTATCCGCGATCGTGACGGTCGCACCGCCTGCCACCGAGCTAATACTGTAATTGCTAGGGCTAGCAGCAATATCCAGGGAAACCGCTTCGTTGCCTTCCGCATTATCACTATCCGTAATGGGAGTAACATCCACATCAATCGAAGAGGCTCCCACCGGAATCGTGACAGTATAGGTCGTCCCGCTAATGCTGCCTGTACTAAAGGCATAGTCAACATTCGCTTCTGCTGCACCCGATACATTCAGTGTGACAACCAATGCACTCGTGGTTGAGCCATTACGGGCAATCCGAAAGGTTCCTTTACTCCCCACTACAGCTTCAAACGCAGAATTGGCGATCGCCTCAATCGACACCATAGGCACCGGCGGCACCGGCGCAAACGACAACCCGCGAAACACTCTATTCGTTCCTGCGGTGGCAATCGGGCTGATGCTTCCAACACTAAAGTTGGCATCAAACGCCGCCGTATCCTTCAACCGAACTAAGCCATTACCACTGGTGATTCCCAACACAGCAAACAGCTCAACCTCCGCCCCGTTAACACGCCCAGTCAAACCAGTAAACGTGTTCCCTGCAGCGTAGGAAGAGCGCGCTGTCCAATCCGATCCATCAAACGAATACTTATAGAGGCTATTCCCCGCAGCAACATAGAGCGTATCCACTCCCGCTACGGTCGCATCCCGATCCAACAGCACAAATTCCAACGCACCGTTAGGCCCGACTCCACCGCTCAGCAAAGGGGTAAGCGCCTGTCCTGTAGCACTCGAAACCCCCGTACCAACCGCATTGACAGGCCGAAAGCCAGTCGTATCTGCGGAGACATAAAGCTGGTTATTAAAAATTCGGAGCGCCCGAGTCGTCGCTAAACCAGAGGCAATTTGCGTGCTACCTGCTGTGCCACCATAACTCACGAAGCGGACACCGCCATTGCCACCACCGACCCAAAATCCTGTACCATCTACGCTGACAACGCTACGAATTCCCCCAGCAGCATTCTGCAACGAATCATTCAACGAAGTGGTCGTATCCACCACCCCAGAACTATCAACCCGAGCAATTACCCGCTTAACCGTTGCTGGAGCCGAGTTAGAAATACTCGCAGTGCCGGGCTCCGCATTATAGCCACCAAACGTTAAGTAGCGACCGTCAGACGATAACCCCAGTGTTCCTTCATACGCAGCGCTAATACTGAGGGTCAGCCCCAAATGGCTACCCACATCTGAAGGTGACACAGCAATCGTTTGCACGAGCTGATTCGTCGCCAAGTCATATTCATCCAAAAAAACAGGCGCAGAAGCGCCAGTGCTGTAAACCGCACCATCCCCAACCCGCAACACAACAATCGTGCCGCTGCTGAACGCTGCCAAGACAGAAGTAAAGCGTTGCTCCAACCCTGCAAGGTGAAATGCGCTGCCAGCTTCAATACTGCCCGCCGTATATTCCAGATTCCAATCTGCACCTTGCTGATGATTGCCAGTCAAATTGACAGAGGCTGCCACATCGGCACCTGTCAGCTGAGCCAGGCTCTGAACAAAATTTTGACCAACCGCCCCATGCGCGACATTGCAGCCGTACAGCAAAATATCTGCACCCGGCGCTAACGCATCAGACCAAGCAGCAATCTGTTCCTTACGTTGAGACAGGGTAACCGCATCCAAAACAGTGCTACCCAGTTGTAGGCTGCCTTGGCTTCCATGAGACACCACATGGATGCTCAACAATCCAACACGCTCAGCCAAAGCAACAGAAATCTGATCGAGTGCATCTTGGGTCGGATCAAGCAACACGACCTGAGCATCTGAAGCAGCTTGATCAACAAATATCTGGTAATTTGTGATGCTTGTATCTACAAATACGATAGATGAACTATTTCGAGTGAATGACATGCTACAACCCTGAAGTCTAAGTAGACATAAAATAAACTTAGGATTGTATTAGCGTGCCCAAGCCTAGTAGATGCATACTACAGTCAACTAGACTTCACGCAAAAATTCACATATCGCAAGCTAGATTTCAAGCATGAATAAATGTTTGAAAAATTAAAATAGATATGTTGATTTCTCTACTCTCTTGCCGCAGCAAGCCAAAAGTGTCTATAGTCGGCAGTAGCCAATTTGCAATCTCACTGGCTCCCCCTGAAATATGGTGCCCCCACCCAGTCTTGCAATTATTTATTGTATTGGTGCAGCAAGCGTACTCGTTTATTACATCAACGCGTTTTTACAAGACACAACAACATCAAAATCCGACAATATTTCTTGGTTGGTCGTCATGATTGGTACACTGCTGTGGCCAATCGTCCTACCAGTGTCACTCATCACAAAGTGGCGCAAAGCCAGTAAGTAAAGTCAAACTGCGATCTAAAACACAGTATGAGTTGACTGACACGCTTGAAAACTTAAGGCGGTCTAGTTCTTTTAAGCTAAGTATTGACAAAAGTTTCAACAATATCATCTATTCAAATATTGTTGAAACTTTTGCAATCATGTTGAAGAACATTCTTCTGCGATTCAAGCAAACAATGTAGTCTTCGGTTCTACGATTGTTTTGCCAAATCACCAGTTTGCGATACCCTCTTGGACGAACCCCGAGACCAGCGGGTAAGATGCCACATGTAAGCAAAGATAAAGCTGGAGATTAACGCGCTAAGGTTCCATTTCAGAGAGCTTTCCAGCAGAGTATTGCGACGGCTTGTGGATTGTGCGTTGAACTCATTTTCCATTCTTTGCTCGGCCGTTTCCAGTTCTGCTAGAAGCTGTTCTTTAGATGCTTCTGCTGAAACTTCGGCATCCAAGCCCTGACTTTCTAAGAAACTTGCAATATCTTCAACAGAAGCTTGGCTAAGCTGAGCTTCAACTGCAGCAATCTGTTCGCGCTGGGCGCTTAATTGAGTATTCAGCTCAGTCGAGTTTTGAGCATTGATACGTACTGTATTCATCACTCCCCACAATGGAGTAATGATCACGAGGAAGATTGCAAACGCTAAGGACAGCCAAGACAAAGCTTTCAATAAAGGCTTTTCCCATTTACCTCTCAGCTGCGATTCTCCAAAGAAGATGAGCACCAGAGCCAACAGGGGGAGAGGAACGCGTTCTACAATTTGCCCTAATGTTTGAAACTCCCATACTGGATTCATGAGTTGAGGAGGAAGCAAAATTGCCCCAAGATCCAGTGCTGTTAGAATGAGCAATCCATATCCAGCAAGCCGTAATAAGGCTAAGGATGCTGATTTATGTTGGGAAGGTTGGCCTTGTCCATCAGATTTCATTTGCATATTTGAACCTCAGTTAGTTGTGGAGAGTGAAGCGTTATTTACAGAGTTGGAAAGTTAGGTTGCCACCATTGAAGCCATAACTTCCAAAACTCTTCGAGCTGTTGAGCTGCGTCTTTTAGAGACTCTTGTTGAGTCGGCATTTTCATGTAGGTCCACAAGCAGCGACTGTCTTGTACTGTTTGCTGACCCACAAGCACAGGTAAAATTCTTTCAGGGCGAAAGTCGTAAATATAACGGTTATGAACAAACTGGGATGAAGTGACCGTGCTGCCTCCTCTGGGATTAATGCAGGAACTTAAATGCATGGCTTCATCACGGAAGAAAATGCTGTAATAACCGTCTTCATTTTGTTGAATCGTGCTGTTGAAATTGATCTCAGGTGCTCCTTTTCCATATTTCAACAGCAGGTTTCTAACACTAGAATCCATTTGGATTAAATAGCGCATCTCGACTTCAACATTATTTTCATCATTTTGGTATCGATAACTTTTTCCTCCAATTAATTCAGCCTCATCTGGTTCAGCAGAGTTAGCTAAGATCTCTTCATGAACCTGTTTCCAGCCTTTCAACTCTACTGTTTGGTTAAAAACTTCGGGAAGCTTCTTTTCTTGAGCCAAACCAGGCCGGAACAACAGTTGAGAGCATACAAGAACTGTTCCACCGAAGATGCTGGCCAAGAATGCAAGCCTTATGGGATTCTCTTCAGTCATACTCTTGGACATTCAATTCTTCTAAATAGGGCTGAGCATTCTTTTGGCGAAGCAGTAACCAGCAAAATAAACCTAAGATTGCAACAGAGATCATTGAAAAGATAAAAGAGCCATTGCCTTCGTGCCAATACTCAAAGGCTTCTGGAAGGGAAGCAGCAACAAGGTGAGCGAGGAGAGCGACTCGGAAACCATTGACGATAAACGCAATCGCGATCGCCAAGACTGCGACACCAACTTTCTCAATTCGGCGTAATGGGAACATCATGATAAACAGTCCCGCCAGGGAAAGTAGATAGCAAATACTCTCAATTCCAGAACATCCTGGAAAGACCTCGACAGCACTGTCACCAATCTGAATTTGATAACCATTGCGTGCAACTTCGAATCCCATATACCAAAGAACTAAGGCAGAGAATTTTGCCGTTAGAGCGGTTGGATCTATGAAGATTGGCAACAACAATCTTGGGAATCCCAAAAAAACCAGGATTAGAATTTCTTGTCTGAACTTAGACAGACCTGAAACACCCGAGGCAACGAGTGCTAATCCAACGCCAGCGATCGCCGGAAAAGCGAGTAAAAAACTATTACTCGAAATTCCTAAGCTGCGTATTAAAAGAAACGCAAGTAAAGTCGTTCCAACAATACTGGCAATTGAATTACTCTTCAAACTATGAAATGGCGCTTTTTCCTTAATCAAAGATGCGATCGCAGCAATGAAGAGTAGACTGTTACCAAACAGATCACTATTATCACTACGCCAAACCAGAGTTAGATAAATAGCGGTCAAGCCAGCCAAGATACCGAGTAGCCAGACTTGGCTATCCTTGATATTTAAAGAGCCTGATAAATTCATTGCGTGCTTACTAACCAACGGGGCAATTGTTTCTTTCGTGCAAATTCGTTGCTCTTGATTCGTATCTCCGGCTGATTTCATTCATCGTCATCAACCTTCTAAAGACCTTCCTTCAGCAACATTCGCCAAAGTTTTTGACGGAAAGCATAAAGTCTCATCAGCCAAAAAATTTAGGTCTTCCGCCAAATTCGGAATGGCAACAACTCTAGAATTTCGTTGCGCTTTTGCCTTCCCTCGCATCACCCTAAAGAAAGATTGCCCGAAAAAGGATGATAGCTAACACGACCATCCACTAAACTTAAGCCAAACAGAGCCAACTCTCACAATACAGCTCGATGATTGAGTGTGGTCACCAAACAAGGCGTAACGCCATACCAACCAGGCAAACGACACATATCCTGCTACCTGTCTGACAGGCGCTTGGCCAAGGGATAGTACACAGCTACTGATCAACCCTCGCAGACTTGTATCGTGGAGGCCCAACCCTCGTATCTGGCCTAAACGCTCAATCAACGGAAATTTGTCAATCCTATCTGACATTCATCGGCATTCATCACGCCTAACACCCCGGAAAACCCTGAGCCGAGTCTAGTATCATTACGTACAAACTTTATCCCAGCCACACGCAAGCAAGAGTTTGCATAAACTTCGGATTAACGTATCAAACGCCAGTAGCTGCATCTAGGCAAATAGGACTAAAAAGCATTTATTACGTAAGACTAAGCAGACACTCAACCCAAGAGAAAAACAGTCCGTGTTTTCTCCGTGTCCAGAGTCAAGTCAAGAATGTTACACCATGAGAAGAGGTGAGATAGCTCGGCTTTGGGCTCCGAAATGACCTCTAACAGGGTTGAAGGTAAAAGAATCAAGTCAGAATTTGTAGCAACTGAGACGCGGGTTTTCTATGTGCAGGTCTGGCATTTAGCCATAGTCAGCGATTGCGAAACTGAGTTAAGTAACTTTCGGCACAGGTTTCGAATAAATTGGCGCGGGTTATTTGTTAGGGATTTGCTTTCACAGTTTGGAGTTTTTGAATGGATATCGTCAAGATTTTGAACGTAGAAATCGACAATCTATCGATTCACGAGTTTCTGGAGAACCTAAAGGAAGGGTTTGTTGTAACTCCCAATGTCGATCATCTAGTGAAGCTGCAAAAGGATTCAGCGTTTGCTGAAGTCTATCAAGCTGCGGATTACCGGGTCTGCGACAGCAAGATGTTGATGTACGCCGCAAAGTTCCTAGGTACCCCCATTCAAGAAAAGATCTCGGGTTCTGACCTATTTCCAGCTTTCTACAATTTCCACCGAGACAATGAAGAAATTCGTATATTTCTGCTAGGAGCCCGCGAAGGAGTAGCAGCCGAGGCAGCTCGGCGCATTAATCAAGTAACTGGGCGCCGTATTATTGTCGATTATTACTCTCCTTCTTTCGGGTTTGAGAAGAATGAGCAGGAGTGTGCGTTGATTCTTGACAAAGTACGTCAGTCGGGCGCAACAGTTTTAGCAGTTGGAGTTGGCGCTCCCAAGCAGGAGAAATTCATCCACAAATACCGAGATCGGCTCCCTGAGGTCAAAATCTTTTTAGCAATTGGTGCCACGATTGATTTTGAAGCAGGCAATGTAAGTCGTTCTCCCCAATGGGTAAGTGAAGTGGGACTGGAGTGGCTTTATCGACTATTGGCTGAACCTAAGCGGCTTTGGCGCAGATATCTAGTCGAAGATCCGTTGTTCTTTTGGCTTTTGGTATTGCAAAAGTTAAATCTGTATCGGGAGCCATTTCAAGTGTCTCATAAGGTCTTTGAGTTAACCGATAGATACGTCTCAGAAGTGAGTGCGATCGCTGCCGATTAGTATATTTTCTCTCTAATATTCAGGTGTCTAAAAAACGCTCATCTTTCCTTCATCTGATATACACAGAAAAGAGAATTGGGTCGCTTATTTCTTCAGGAATGTGGGTAAAAGAGGATGTTTCTATACTTTATGAATGAATCACTCGAACGCTAAAAGCAGCGTCTAATGACCAGTTCCTCCTATGTTAAGCAATTCACTCGCAGTCCATTAGACTTGAATTCTTCAGTCACTTAGACAGTCCTAGATTTGCTGAAATTACTGAACCTTTAATTTTCAGCTTCTATTTAGATCATCGGGAGCTGTTCGTTATTTCAGACTTGATAAAGCTTGAGATACGAGGGAATCACTTTGCCCTAGATCAAACTAGAGTGAAATACGGAGTTTTCATCCAGCCGCCCATCCTGTTTCTGTAAAATTACTCAGGCATTCAGTCCGTGATTTTGCTGTACTAGAGATAAGGAAATGAGAGAGCCTTTTAGGCCAAATCGTAGGTTATTGAGAGGTTAGTTGCAGATGTTCAATGAAGGCTCACTCATTCAAGCAAGTTCAACCCAGGTTTCTTCCGATTTAGGAGGAGAGGTTATTATTCTTAGCCTTAAATCTGGAATTTACTATGGATTGAATGAAGTAGGAACAACGATTTGGAACCTCATTCAACAGCCCACAACATTTGAACAAATCTTCAAAACTGTTGTTGAAGATTATGAGGTAGAAGCCGAACAGTGCAAAAAAGATTTACTTGAAATTCTCGCAGACATGAGAAAAGCTGGGCTGCTTGAGGTTAATCATGCAATGGTTGTATAAGCTGTTCAATCTTTCCTGGAAAGAGCGCGCACTGTTGCTAGAAACTCTCTTTTTGATTGCTGGCTTTAAGCTAGCGCTATGGGCTTTGCCGTTTCGTTTTGTGCAGCAGTTCGCTGCACGGCCAGCTCAATCACACGCACGGAGTTCAACCGAAGGTTCGCTTGTTTTTAAGCAGGTTCTTCAAGCCGTTGAAATGGTGACTTGGCACATTCCAGGTAGAGCAAGATGCTTGGTACGTGCACTGACAACTCAAGTCCTGCTAAGCAGACGCGGTTACAAAACTGATCTTCGCATTGGAGTTTCAAAAGATGCGCAGGGCAATGTAGAAGCTCATGCATGGCTTGAATACAATGGACAGCTTGTAATTGGCGGAGTAAGTGGGTTTCACAGATACACTCCTTTATCCACCCTGTAGGAACGACAGCATGAGTGCGATCGCTGGTCTCTACAATTTGAATAAGCAACCTGTAGAGCAAGATCATCTCCAGCAGATGTCTGATGCGATGGCTCACCGGGGTCCTGATCAAAACTGCGTTTGGTTAGAGGGAGCAGTTGGTCTTGCCCATCGTATGTTGTGGACCACGCGCGAATCTCTGTTAGAGCAGATGCCACTGTTGTCGCAGGATCAGTCACTGGTTTTGGTTGCCGACGCCCGTATCGATAACCGTGAGGAGTTAATTGCCAGTCTATCTTTGAGCGATCGCCCCGCTGAAAAGATTACTGACAGCGACCTCATCCTTGCCGCTTACCAACAGTGGGGAGAAGACTGCGTTCACCATCTACTCGGCGATTTTGCATTCGCACTGTGGGATGCAACCCGAAACGCGCTCTTTTGCGCTCGCGATCATTTCGGCGTGAAACCGTTCTATTACTTCTATCAACCAGAGCAAGTTTTCTGCTTTGCATCTGAGATGAAAGCGCTCTTCTGCTTACCAAGCGTTCCACATGTCATTAACGAAAGCCGCATTGCCAATCATTTGACAATGATGCTACACGATCAAGCAACTACGTGCTATCAGAAAATTTTTCGGTTGCCACCTGCTCACACGCTCACCGTTGGAGCTGCGCTCGGAGCTAGACTACAGCGCTATTGGAAACTTGATGCGACTCGTGAAATCCATCTCAATTCTGATGAAGAATATGCATTGGCTTTCCGCGATATTTTTGCAGAAGCGGTTCGGTGCCGACTACGGAGTGCCTTCCCCATCGGCTCTCATTTGAGCGGAGGGCTAGATTCTACCTCTGTTACGTGCATGGCCCGACATCTCTTGCAATCCAAAGAACAACCTTTGCATGTTTTTTCAAACGTCTATAACGTTGTCACGGAATGCGATGAGCGCGAGTACATTCAACCGGTTCTGGAACAAGGAAGTTTGATTCCACATGAGGTATATCCTGACCAAACCGGGCCGCTGTCGAATTGGCAAGACTTACTCCAGCCATTGGAAGAACCCTGCTTAATTGGAGGTAATGGATACTTAATCTGGAACCTCAATCAAGCATCGCAGCAAGCTGGTGTGCGAGTATCGCTAGATGGATTTGATGGAGATACAACCGTTAGCCATGGTTTTAATCTTTTTGCAGAGTTGGCTAAAGCGGGTCACTGGCGAGACTTTGCAGACAATGCGGTCGCCCTCTCAGAGCGATTGAATACAAGCCCAGCAGCAATTTTGCAACGCTATGGTTTCGCTCACTTAGTTGATTTAGCTTGGAAGTGGCATTGGATATCCTTTGTCAAAGCGATCGCTGGCATGCAGCAAGTCTTCACGATTTCTCCACGAGTGTTATGGATTCAGTGTGGACTTAAGCCTATCGTTCCCCAGTTTGTGATGAACCTATGGCATTGGCTGAAAGGCCAACAGGGTTCTAGTCAAACATTTTCTAAAGTCATCAATTCCGAATTTGCCCAGCGCGTGGGCTGCGATCGTCAACCAACCGTGCAAGCTCCAGCAGCAGAACATTTGCGCTCTGTGCGAGAGCAGCAGTATCAAGACCTCACCTCGGGTGGTTTCACTTTTGTACTTGAGCTGCAAGATATTGCTGCCGCCGCATGCTCGCTAGAAGCACGGCATCCATTTATGGATAAGCGATTAATCGAGTTTTGTTTGGCTCTACCATCCCATCAAAAGCTAAAGCACGGATGGACCCGCATGATCATGCGTAGAGCCATGGAAGGTTTGCTCCCTGAGAAAGTGCAATGGCGCAGTGGCAAGATGGACGTCACTCCTGGCTTTTTGCACGGTTTGCTCAACATCAATCGAGAACTGGTCGAAGATGTGGTTCTCAATGATGCTGGGAGCATCAAAGCTTACGTAGACCTTAACCATCTACGTGGGGCCTATGACCGACTCACATCAAGCGCTCCAGCGCTTGATGATGATGTTAGAACGGTCTGGGCAGCAACGGCGCTAGCTTTGTGGCTACGCCAAACTGGGTTTACTGCTACAGTCAACCCAACCTAACGGCAACCATGCATGCTTATGCAGCATCGGTCGTACAAACCAACACAACCAACACCGTACAGGAGATAAAACTCATGAAGAAGGCATACACCGCTCCCAAACTGACCAACCATGGCAACGTTGAGTCCTTGACTCAAGCTTTCGGTTCCAGCCCTGCTGCAGACGTTGTCTACATCGGTGGTTCGAACGTTCCTACCAACGTTGGTTCCACTGGTTCTGTTGACGGCATCATCGTCATCAAGTAACCCCTAGGGAGATTTTGATGGTTTAAGGGTTGCTTAAGCCATCAAGCTTTTATTGAAAACCGGACTGCTAGACCGTGTAACACTAAGGCAGTCCGGCTTTTTATTGCGCTACTGCCTGTTGTTTCAGCCAATGGTTTGGGAATGCTGATGTAAACCTCTACAGCATTCTGTTCATCTTCAACCCGTCATTCTTGGATAGCCGGATGTATACCTACACTGCCTATACGTTAATCATCCAGTCTGAGTTGGAACTGCCTGAATTGGTTCCTGCCGAAGGAGCACCCGATGTCGTGATTCGATTCGGCAAGCTCAATGTACCAGGTTACAAAAGCAGCAACGGTGGAGATTACTTTTTAGGTGCTGTAGAGGGTGTTGCAACTTTTTTGGTGCAGAAAGGCTGCGAAATTGTTGTGGAGCCCGAGCCTCAGGTAGAAGAAGCGGTTTTGCGGCCCATTATTGAAGGGCCACTGCTGTCGACCTTACTACGCCAACGCAAAAAATTGGTTCTCCATGCCGGAAGTTTTGTGGCTCACGGTATGTCGTTTGGCTTTATGGCAGATTCGGGATGGGGAAAGTCTACCCTGATCAACACGTTTCATACAGCAGGCTATACGATTCTGACAGATGATGTCATGTCATTGAATTTGGAGGCCGAACAGGTCACGGTTGTTCCGGGTATTCCCCAAGTAAAGCTGTGCTTTGATGCAGCAGAGTTTATGGGGTATAAACCTGGGCAACTGCCGCTTTTGCACTCTCATGCACCTAAGGTAGGACATCGATTAGCTTCGGGATTTTCGGCTCGTGAATTTCCGCTGAAGCGGCTCTATGTGCTGGACTATGGCGATCGCCACGACATTATTCCGCTATCACCTCAAGAAGCGTTTGTTGCTCTTGTGCACCATTCACGAGCGATGACGCTGCTCACATCTGAAGAATTTCGAGTCAGACACTTGCATCAATGCTCAGCGTTATTGCAACATGTGTCGGTTTGTCGGTTAATCCGAAAGCGATCGCTCGAAGAACTGCCAGCCGTTGTGAAATTGATCGAATCTGATATTGCTCAGCTGACAAGACAGCCATCTCAGCATTCGGAACCAATGCTTCACGCTGCGCACTAAGACAAACCTCGCTGACAAACCTCGCTCCAGCAAACAGTTGAAGGGTTTGAAGATTAAGTCCAATCAGCGTTCTAATTCTGAGATATTCAATCATTCTCTGGGCACACTAAGAGAGACTTTTTGGGCTGAAGTCACCTATGGCTTTCACCACGATTTGCCCCCATTCGCTTGGGGTTCGAGCATTGATTAACCTAGCGGTAGCTGCATCGTGATCCAGACTCTTAAAAGAAAGCAGCAGAAAGTTGTCGCACAGCTTGCCTATCTCCCTAGAACGTTTGCCCTCATTTGGGAGGCTTCGCATCACTGGACGATAGCTTGGGTTGGCCTTCTAGTCGTGCAAGGAATTTTACCGGGTGCAACGGTTTATTTGACCCGGTTATTAGTTGACAGTCTGGTGGATGTTGTTGGCGTTGGGCTAGACTGGCAAGCCATCCAGCCTGTGGCCATTCCGGCGGCCTTGATGCTGGGTGTGATTGCACTGGGCGAACTCCTGCGCAGCGGAAGTGAGTGGGTGCGCACCGTTCAATCTGAGTTAGTGCAGGATCATGTGAGTCGGCTGGTTCACAGCACATCAATTGCCGTTGACCTGGCATTTTATGAGTCGTCTGAGTTCTACGACCATCTCGACCGGGCCCGCAGTGATGCAGCCGGGCGATCGCTCTCGTTATTGGAAAACACAGGTGGACTGCTGCAAAACACCATCACCTTACTGACCATGGCGGCAATTTTGCTGCCCTATGGCCTGTGGTTGCCCATTGTGCTGTGTTTGAGCACGCTTCCAGCGTTCTATGCCATGGTGCGCATCAATCGACGACAGCACCAATGGTGGCAGCAAACGACTCTGGCGCGTCGGTGGTTGCAGTATTACGAGCTGTTGTTGACCCAAGGGCCACCCGCCCCAGAAATTCGTCTCTTCGGTCTAGGTTCGTACTTTCAGACAAATTACCAAACTCTGCGCTATCGGTTGAGAATTGAACAACTGAAGCTGCTGAAGGATCAAAATGTATCGCGACTGTTGGCAGCAGCGATCGCTCTAGCATTTACAGGGGGAGCCTTGGCATGGATGGGGCGACAGGTATTGCTTGGCCTGTTGACTCTAGGAGATTTGGCCTTGTTCTATCAAGCCTTTAACCGAGGTCAAAGCATTATGAAAGTATTGCTGGGCAACCTTGGTCAGGTTTACAACAACAGCCTGTTTATTGGAAATTTATTTGAGTTTTTAAGTCTAAAGCCGCAAGTGGTCAGCCCAGAAAATCCGATATCGCTACCGCAGCGATTTCAAACTGGCATTCGCTTTCGCGATGTTACATTTAGCTATCCAGGACAGAGCGATCGTCCTATCCTGCAAAATTTTAATCTCGACATTCCAGCTGGGAAAATTGTGGCGATCGTTGGCGATAACGGAGCTGGAAAAAGCACACTCATCAAGCTACTATGCCGATTCTACGATCCGCAAATAGGAGCGCTCGAACTCGATGGGGTTGACTTTAGAGCTTATGACATTGACCAACTGCGGCGGCAAATTACCGTTCTTTTTCAAAACCCAATTCCTTACTACGTTACCGCCAGCGAAAACATAGCACTCGGGGATATCTCCTACAACTCAACCCCCGAAGACATTCAACAAGCCGCCCAATACGCAGGAATCCACGAAACCATTGAAAAGTTGCCGGAAGGGTATAACACTAAACTTGGTAAACTTTTTCCCAACGGAACAGAACTCAGTGGTGGACAATGGCAGCGTCTTGCCTTGGCACGCTCGTTTTTGCGTCGGGCAGAACTCATCATCCTTGATGAACCCACCAGTGCAATGGATCCTTGGGCCGAAACGGATTGGATCGAGCGCTTTCGAGCACTGGCCAAAGAGCGCACCGCCGTTGTCGTGACGCATCGATTCACCCTGGCCATGTGTGCAGACATTATCTATGTAATGCGCCAGGGACAAATTGTTGAGTCGGGCACCCATGCCGAATTGCTGGAGCAGGGAGGTTACTATGCCGAATCTTGGCGATCGCAAATTGGTGCACCCTCACCTGACCTAGAAAATGTAACAGAAGACCTTGCCCCATCTTGGTGCTGATGGTCGATTCACAAACGCAAAGCCTAGTGTCTTCACCGCTGCGGCCACCTATATCACGCGAAACTATCCGAAACTTGGAGTCTCCGTTGCATGTCTACAGCTTTAGTGCGTACTCTAATTCGAGCCTGTCTTACCCAACCTAATCCACAAAACCAGGCAGAAGTGAGAACTCAGCTAGTAAGCGCTACAGCCGCAGCATGGGAGCAAACTTTTATCACCCTTGCTTTGCACCGCTTGGTTCCCCTGGTTACTTACACCCTGCAAGAGTGGAATTTAACAGATGCACTTCCCAAAAAGTATTGGGAATCGATGCTAACTCACTATCAAGAAGTGAAGACGCGCAATACGTTGAATTTGCTAACACTGGATGGCATTTTAGCCGCGATGCAGCGGAAAGACTTGCACCCTGTTTTGTGGAAGGGTGTGGTTTTAGCCGACAGCTTTTATCCCCTGCCTGCCACCCGATCGATGGCGGATTTAGATTTCTCAATTCCGGCCGATGAAATGCCCCAAGTGGATGCTGTCTTTGAATCGCTAGGGTTTCAACGACGAGACAACATGGAAACCGAGGATGCGGTGTATTACGGCAACACGATGGGCATCTTGTGTGATGTGCATCATCGGGTTCGGTTGTTTGAAACGACAACCGTTAAAAATTTAACCACGTCCCTCACACCAAAACGGCTGAAATGTCCATCCATGACCGTTCTGGAGCCAAATGCAATGCTTGTCCATTTGGTGGTGCATATGGATGGGCACCTAGACGAGACAGGGCCAATTTTAATTTGGATCTTGGATGTAGCGTACGTGTTGCGCCAATGGAGAGACCAA
Organism: Leptolyngbya sp. AN02str; assembly: GCF_050565595.1. Classification (NCBI taxonomy): domain Bacteria; kingdom Bacillati; phylum Cyanobacteriota; class Cyanophyceae; order Leptolyngbyales; family Leptolyngbyaceae; genus Leptolyngbya; species Leptolyngbya sp. AN02str. The sequence goes on from NZ_JBNXVR010000029.1 coordinate 15,070, forward strand.
CTCGATTTAGCGCGGATTCAGCAATTGATGCCATCGCAGGATTCTGTTGATTCTTTAATGCGCTTGGTGCGATTTCTCCAAGTAGAATTTGGCGAACCCATCCCTGATGTACTGGCAGAATCTGCGCAACATTATCAGCCCTATACGCTAGATTACGTGCTGCGATCGCGACGGCTGACGGTATGGGGATTGCCCAGTGTCAGAGGATGGATGCGGTTGCTGGCTTGCCGCCTTGGCATTGCATCTGACAAAGGCAGAATTTATCCTTACTGGCGTGATTTAATGCCGTGGAGTGCCGCCTAATTCAAAGACTGGATAGAGCGATCGCACAATCTAGCGCAAGCTTTATTTACAAACTTCAGTAAACAACAGGTGACATCTCGCAAAACTCCACTCTGGGCACACCGTTTTTGGCTTGATCAGCCCACACAAAACTTAGTGAAGTGAATTTTTTCTAACTGTAAATCGTGAGTGTAAGGGATTGAGTTAATCTGATGCTATGCAGTAGAAGGTTCTCAATTCCCCGCTTCATCACCAAATTTAGCACCCAGAAATCATTTATATTGGCCGATTGATCGCTAGCCTCTACAAAATTCTAGCGATGCAATTTCCGTTTAGTTTGCCAATTTAAATTCGAATTCTAGGCCATCAAATTTGATGTGGTGATAGCAAATTCACTACACAAATTGGGAGGAAGTCCTAATGAATGAAAGAGTTCCTAATGGTATCCGAAATGTGGCGATTGTGGGTCCATATTTAAGCGGAAAAACGACATTACTGGAGAGCTTACTGTTCGTTACAGGTAGCACAACTCGTAAAGGAAGTGTGACCGATAAAAATACGGTTGGGGATAGCTCGCCAGAAGCCCGCGATCGCCAAATGACCCTTGAGCTTAATGCCGCCAGTACTCAGTATGGCGGCATTCATTTTAACTTTGTTGACTGCCCAGGCTCGATTGAATTTGTGCAAGAAGCTTACAATGCTCTGATTGGAGTAGATGCTGCAATTGTTGTGTGTGAGCCCGAAATTTCTCGGGTACTCACGCTTGCCCCCCTATTTCAGTTTTTGGACGATTGGCAAATTCCTCATCTCGTTTTTGTCAATAAAATGGATCGAGCCAGTGATGCTTTTCCAAACATTCTAGATGCGCTCAAAGGCGTTTCAAGTCGGCCGCTTGTTGTACATCAATATCCAATTGGTCAAGGCGAAACCCTGCAAGGTTTTATTGATTTGGTAACTGAGCAAGCGTACCAATATCATGCGGGTTGTCCTGCCGATCCCATTCCATTACCCGACTCGCTAAAAGAAGCAGAACATGCCGCTCGGGTGGAAATGTTGGAAACTTTGGCAGATTTTGATGACCATTTACTCGAGGAATTGTTAGAAGATATTGAGCCAAGCCAAGAGGAAATTGTACGAGATTTGCGGCTAGAGTTAGGAGCCGATCAAATTGTGCCTGTGTTTATTGGCGTGGCGACTCAAGATTTTGGCGTACGACCTTTGCTAGAGGCGCTCTTGCAAGAGACACCTGAACCAACGGTTGCCGCAGAACGGCGTGGCATTTCGGTATCGGATCAGGGGGCGATCGCCCAAGTTCTTAAAACTTACTACAGTCCTCAAGGCGGCAAACTATCGTTAGCTCGGGTGTGGAGTGGTACTCTAACCGATGGCATGACCCTGAATGGCATTCGAATGGGTGGCCTGTACCAGCTCAATGGGCAACAGCAGCAATCACTCACCAGCGCACCAACTGGAGCGATCGTTGCCTTAGGACGCATGGAAGGTATCAAGACAGGCGACACCCTCAGCGCGGGAACCGTTGCAGTCGATGAGTTGCCTAAGGCAGAAACGCTTCCTCCCGTCTTTGCCATGGCTATTACGCCCGAAAACCGCAATGACGAAGTCAAAATTACCGGAGCCTTGAGCAAACTGCTAGAGGAAGATCCGTCGCTCATGTGGGAGCAGCATGGTGATACCCATGAGGTCATTCTGTGGGGACAAGGCGATATTCATCTCCAGGTTGCCCTCGATCGGCTACGGCGGAAGTACAACCTGCCCATGAGCACTCACTTACCTCAAGTGCCCTACAAAGAAACAATCCGCAAACCAGCGGTCAAGGTGCATGGGCGTTACAAACACCAAACGGGTGGTCATGGACAGTTTGGGGATGTGTATTTGGATATTCAACCCACACCACGCGGCACCGGGTTTAACTTCGCTGAAAAGATTGTTGGTGGGGTCGTTCCAAGACAGTACATTCCTGGCGTAGAAATGGGGGTACGAGAATCGCTAGCCCATGGTCCGCTGGGCTTCCCAGTTGTAGATGTGGCAGTCGTTCTCAAGGACGGGTCGTATCACTCGGTTGATAGCTCGGAGCAGGCATTCAAAATGGCAGCTCGCTTGGCTATGCAAGAGGGAATGTCACTGTGTGAGCCTCAGCTGCTTGAGCCAATTGTCGCTCTGACCATCTCTGTCCCTAGCGACTTTACTTCCAAGGTGCTGCGGCTCGTCAGCGGTCGAAGGGGTCAGGTGTTGGGCTATGACGCCAAACCCAGTTGGCACGGTTGGGATGAGGTACAAGTTCATCTTCCCCAAGCCGAAATGCATGACCTGATTGTTGAACTGCGATCGCTCACCATGGGAGTAGGGTCATTCCGATGGCAATTTGACCACCTGCAAGAAGTCCCAGACAAGGTAGCCGAGCGCGTTCTGCAGCACGCTCCCTCTAACGGCCATCGTTAGCGCTACTGCAATTTCAAGAAACAAGCCAGTGGATTCTAGTATTACAATCCACTGGCTGTTTTTAAGCCTAATTCTTATAGATTACGCGTTCGATTGAAGTTGCAAATACTCGACTAGCGCCCGCAAACCGAGCAGGTAGCTATTTGGCCCAAATCCACTAATCTGCCCGATCGCTACTGGAGCAATATAGGAATGGTGTCTAAATGATTCACGTTTGTGAATGTTGCTGAGGTGAACCTCAACCGTGGGAAGACTTACTGCTGCGATCGCATCTCGAATGGCAACACTGGTATGGGTATAGGCCCCAGGATTGATGAGAATTCCATGGTGCTTGTCCATTGCAGCATGGATACGATCAATCAGTTCGCCCTCATGGTTAGATTGAAAAGTTGACAGCTCACAAGATAAGTGAACTGCCAACTTTTCCAGGGATTGATTAATTTCTGCCAGGGTAGATAAGCCATAGGTTCCGGGCTCACGCTTACCCAAAAGGTTGAGATTTGGTCCATGAAGAACCAAAATGCGATAAGAACGAGCCAAATCTACCAAAGCATTACACTCTAAATCAGTACCGAATCGATGCCTCTTAACGGCGATCGCGGTCTCTTACAGGAATTGGGATAGGCTCAGGTTCAGGCTGGACATCTGGACCCAGGAGAGCCTCAACCAACTTTTTGGCCCACTCCTTAAGCTTTTCCAGAACCTTATCAATATAGTCCATTAGCGAGTAACTCCTTCGGTTACAGACTTGAACCTAGCTGAATCGAGACCGAAATATTCATAGCCAACAGAAGTTAGGAATGAATACATATCCTGATCATAACGAATTCATCAAAATGATCAAGATCCTTACACCAGCATCATACAGGCATTCCCTAAGCGATGTCACTGACTCCAGAGGGATAGGCCTTGGCGAGGGTCCCTAATCCATCGCAAGAACCCCGAGATAGTGAACCCTCCAGTCCCTCTGAAGATTCGTTACGGGCTTAAGCAAGAGCCTCGCCATCCATTTCGGTAATTTGAGGAATGCTGACCACATAGCGATAACCAGACTCAGCCGAGCCTTGAATGGTGATGCGTCCACCGTGCATTTCTGCCAGCTGACGGCTCAAATTCAACCCAAGATTTTGGCGAGATAGGCTAGCTGGCTGCACATCCGCCTCTGGAGCATGAGAGCCTGGTTCGGATGAAGTGGTATGGGGCGATCGCAATAGGGGTTCATGGCCCCACCCTTCACCAGCATCAGTCAGTTCAGACTGGTTTGCATCCCACAGGTTTGCGGACCCATTCAAGCCGGCTCCACTGTCAGCATCTAAATGCATCAAACCATCCCCTAACCAAGGATGTGAGGCCGATACATTCATATTCAAGCGATTTTGTCGACGGGAAACATGAATGCGAATTGTGCTGTCAGTACTGGCTAGCTGAATCACGCTAAACACCAAGTGATACAACATTTGGCGAATCTTATCTTTGTCCAAAAGCCAGATGCGATTTCCTGGCTCAATGCTAAGCCGCAGTTTTTGATTGCGTCGGGATGCAGCTTGCTCCAGCGTATTGATCGCTTGCTGACATAGCATTTCCACGTCAATCGGAGCCAAGTTGAGTGAATAGTTGCGATCGTTGAGCCCACCTAGTTCTAGCATTTCTGTCAAGACCGACAGCAAATACTGTCCACTGTTGTGGATGATATCCAAATATTCCTTTTGCTTACCCGTCAACGGTCCGTAAATTTCACGGGTTAGAACGCTAGCCATGCCTAAGATGGAGGTTAACGGCGTTCTCAATTCCTGTGCCATCTGGCTCATCAGGCTAGCTTTTACAACACTCACCGAAGTTCCTTCTCCATCAAAACCTGATGGATTCCCCGTATCTAGTGACTCTTGCCGACGCAATTGATTGCGTTCATACTCGCTCATCGCCCAGCGTGCAATGAGTTCCAACAGTTCAATATCTTTGAACGAAAAGTTGCGCGGAGCCAAATCCATCACGGCCAGCGTGCCAACGCAGAGGCCAGAAGATGTCATGAGCGGCACCCCTGCATAGGCCTGGATGCCATACCGTTGTACTAGGGGAGCTTTTTTGTAGAGATCATCTGCTGACGCATGATTGATCACTAGAACTTTGCGGGTTTCAACGACCGCGACACAAAATGAATCTTGCCTTGGCAATTGTCGAGACGCAGCCAAGTCGTTCATCAAGCCAATGCGCGACAACCCAATGGCCGATTTGAACCACTGGCGTTCGTGATCCATTAGTCCCAAAATGCAGATAGGAGCACTCAGTAAATGGCCTGCCGTTTGGGTCGCTTCTTCAAAAATTGGAACGCTTTCAACGTCCATTAAGCCCAGTTCTGACATGACTTTAAGACGTTGCTGCTCTTGTCTGCCAACGTCAGTTGTGTCATCAACCTGGCAGATAGATTTACTCTCTGGGCTCAACATCGCAACCCTCTTGTTTACCATAACCTGCGGGAACTATCGGGATTTAATCTTTGTAAAACCATATGGGTTTTTCAATATACTCAGAGTTCCCTAAGTTGCTTCATTCAGAACAAATTGTACGGAAAGAATCTATTGCTTGGTTTACATGGTTTTTGAGAGCGCTTAAGTAACCAAAAAGCGTGTTATCAAACAGCCGTAAATGTACGGACTCGCTCATTATTTTTTACTCGGATCAATAAAACTGCACATAGTTCTACGGCTATCAGGTCGAATCAGATCTCCTTCAACGAAGAGCTGCGTCATAATAGGGATTGATTTGGATGTCGATTGATCCGGAAAAGGTCCGTTCGCATCTGTTTTTATAGTGTGATGTGACGTCAAGCACGCAAGGTCTTGCTGGATGACTGTGCCACAAGTTCCCCCTCCATCCCCTAATCCGACCCGAACTTTTTTGGGCACTTTGACTCAAGCGGTTCAGGCGGCTAAGGTTAATTTTTCGAAGCTCAAGCTTAAGCCCAATTCAAAGGTTCCAGAGCTTTGGGTTCAAGATTCTGATGTTGCCCAGCCGGAAGTTTATCCCCTGCTGGGCGATCGCTACCTGTTGGGACGCAGCTCTCGGTCATGTGACATTGTGGTGCGCAACCCGGTTGTGAGCCAGGTTCATCTATCACTTAACCGCGATAGCCGTAAACCAGGTGCTCCATTTGTCCTGCGCGACGAAGACTCAACCAATGGGATTTATCGCGGCAAGCGACGGCTTACAAAGCTGGCGCTACGCCATGGAGATGTTTTAACCCTAGGGCCAGCGGATTTGGCAACTGGCGTTGAAGTGCGATACATCGACCCGCCACCGTGGTATGTCAAAACCGCTAAGTATGCGATGTATGGGTTTACGGGGATTACCGCCTTGACCGCGGCTTGGATTGCCACCGAGTGGACCAAGTTCTCGGTGCGTCCGTTGCCGCCATCGGTAAATGGGCCTGTAATTGTATACGCCCGCGATAACCAGACTCCGCTCAATCCTCAGCGAACTCGAGGCCATACAGAACTCGATCGCCTTTCAGATTATTCTCCCTATCTCCCCAAGGCACTGACCGCATCAGAAGATAGTCGGTATTATTGGCACTTGGGTATCGACCCCGCCGGGATTGCGCGGGCGCTTGTCACCAACATTTTAGGTGGAGAGATTCGGGAAGGGGGCAGCACCCTAAGCCAGCAATTGGCACGCAACATTTTTCGATCGTATGTAGGAACCGAAGATTCTGCTGGGCGGAAGCTGCGTGAAGCGGTGGTGGCGCTGAAGTTGGAAACCTACTACAGCAAAGACTTTTTGATGTTGACCTATCTCAATCGAGTGTATATGGGATATGGCAATTACGGATTTGAGGATGCAGCACGGTTTTATTTTGGCAAGCCAGCTCGAGAGTTGACCGTTTCTGAAGCGGCCACACTGGTGGGGATGCTGCCGGCTCCGAACCTGTTTAATCCGATTCAAAATTATGATGAGGCAGTGGAGCTGCGCGATCGCGTGATTAACCGTATGGCAGCGCAAGGCAAAATTAGCCTGGAGGAGGCAGAACGGGCACGGCGATCGCGGATTGACATTAACCCCGAGGCCATTGAGGAGTTGCAGAGCAGCATCGCTCCTTATTTTTATAGTCAAGTTTTTTCTGAGCTAGAAGAGTTACTGGGGAGCCAGCTTGCTCAAGAAGGAAACTTTATCGTTGAAAGCACGCTCAATCCCCGGTTTCAAGACCAGGCCGAGCGAACCTTGAAGAGTAGTATCGACTCTCTAGGGGCCAGTGCTGGATTCTCGCAGGGGGCATTGGTCACGCTCGACTCTAGCAATGGAGAGGTGCTAGCACTCGTCGGTGGCTACGATTTTTTTGAGAATCAATTCAATCGTGTCGGTCAAGCCATTCGGCAACCGGGCTCAACGTTCAAAATTTTTGACTACGCCGCAGCGCTGGAACAGGGGGTATCTCCCTACCAATCCTTTTCCTGCTCAAGGATGGATTGGGAAGGCCAATCGTTTCGAGGGTGCGAACGCACGGGTGCAGGCAGCGCGGACATGTTTACAGGCATGTCCCTTTCTGAGAACGTGATTGCGTTGCGGGTGGCAAGAGAAGCGGGCCTAAACCAAGTGGCGCAATTAGCCAAGCGCATGGGCATACAAACAGAGCTGCAAACCGTTCCCGGACTGGCACTAGGTCAAAGCGAGGTTACGCTGCTAGATTTGACCGGAGCCTACGCCGTTTTGGATAACGACGGAGTGTATAACAAGCCCTACACAATTCGACGGATTCTGGACAGTAGCGATTGCGAGAATCCCGATGATTTAGCCACCTGCCGCGTCATTTTTGACATCAATCAGCAGCGTGGCCGCAGCAGGCAAGTCCTTTCAGAAGGAATTGCTTCAACCATGACCTCGCTGTTGCAGGGGGTGGTGCAATCTGGCACTGGGCGGGCGGCGGCGTTGGGCCGTGGCGAAGCTGGAAAAACAGGTACAAACAATGACAACCGAGATCTCTGGTTTGTGGGATACATTCCCAGCATGAATGTGACTACAGGGGTGTGGTTTGGCAATGATGACAACTCACCCACCAACGGTGCAAGTTCCCAAGCAGCGCAGCTTTGGGGCGACTATATGGGTCGCATTGTTCAGTAACTGCGAGAACATCAACGACGAAAACAGCTAAGGAGTCAGCCATCATTAAACATAAAACCTAAAATCTTGTACCATGCGCACAAGATTTTAGGGTCTGGACTTTAATGGTGTCGAGGTACTTAGAACAGCGAGGGCACCCAGCATTTTGAACTGTAAAGTCGAGTTTTAGCTACAAGCCATTGCCAACGAGCGCCCAGGTCTGATGAGATCTCGTTAAAGACGAAGGAGCAACTGTCGGTGCTGGATATGGCCTCACTCGCTGCATACATATACCGATTCACCGTTCATTTCAACCCTGCCACAGCGTCGGCTGACTCCTCGCGAACCCACAAGCTGGCTAAATTCATCTTCGTGAATATTGGCAAGTTCAACAGCTTTGGTAAAAGACAGCAACTCTTGCGAATAGAGAGCGATCGCCAACTCTTTTAATAGCTCAGGCTGAACTCGGCTTTCGGGCAAACGAATGGACTGAGTAACAGAATCTGGAATGGTTAATTGCATACAACACACCTCACCCCACGGACATGGTTGAAGTTTGGGGTTCAATCTCCATACTTCCCTATGGCGAGTTCGACACATGCAATTTGTAACGCAATCTTAATTAAGCGAAGGAATTATTTAGAACGGATGAGCGATCGCAACCTCCATGATGTGCGGAATGGCGATCGCACAGACTGCACCACAAACCGAACCAGGAGAAGCGTTTTGAAACCTGAACTATCCATCCAGGTTTCAAAACAACCGTTGTTGAGCGATGCAAAGGCTTAAAACCGCCAGAATTCGAGAATCATTTAAGAAGCTCATCGATCCAAATTCTGTGTGGTACCAACCGTTGCAATATCAAACCGCGTGAAGTTGAAACTCCGCAAAGTTGGAATATCAGAACTCACTCTTAGGGACAGTTTTCACCGACGGGCCTAAGACGGGTGACTTGCAGCGTAAACGAACCAGCGCCTTGCCCACCAAATGGAGAAACTCGCACAATGTAGTTTCCCGACGTGGCAATTCGCAAATAGAGCTGGGAATTTGTTGTGCCATCGGGGCCATCGTCGTTTTGCCCAACGGTCGTGCCTTCTGGGCTAATTAGCGTCAAAATCGTATCAAACTGATCCGACGTTAAATCCATAACGACCTGATCGCCTTCTTGCAGCGAAACAACGTAGTCGCGAGCATAACCGCCATCTCCAGTCGGAATATCTTGATTGCTGAGGGTGTCGGTAATTTGGTTTTCGGATGGCAAAGGAATGGGGTTATACAGCGGCGATCGCTGCGCAAAGGCAGGCATTCCCCCCAGGCTCATCGTCAAAGCGGTGGCTGGCAGCACACACGACAGTTTTAATAGCAATGAATTTAGAAGCGTAACTGGAGCTTGTTTCATTGGATAAGCAAAGGATACAGAGAATCCCGTTCATTATGCCCTCACTTCCTGGCGACGAATCGCAGGATTGATGAAGTTTTAGAATCGAAGCGCTTTTCACAAAGATTAGCCGATTATGTTCTAAACAGATGAACCACGGCCGATTAGCCGCTCCTCGCAGAATGGGGAATTGCACATTTGGCAACCGTTGTTGTGCGAATGGCTCACCTAGCCCCGCAGGCACTCGCAATACAAGCCTTAATAAAGCCAGTCGGATTTCTTGAACGCTAGTATGATGAAGAAATGTTGCTAGTCGAGAACCTCTATGGCAGCCAAGGTTGAAATTTACACGTGGAGTATGTGCCCCTTCTGTGTTCGAGCCAAAGCATTGCTCGACCGGAAACAGGTTGACTACACCGAATATTGTATTGATGGGGATGAAGCCGCTCGAGCAGGGATGGCAAAACGATCCAATGGACGGCGATCGCTCCCTCAAATCTTTATTGATGATCAGCATGTGGGTGGATGCGATGATTTGCATGCGCTTGATGCCCAAGGCAAGCTCGATCCTCTCTTGGTCGGCGCTCATTAAGTTTTCAGATAAGGTTAGCTGCTGTGAAGTTCGCATTCATCATTGATCCAATTCATCGGTTAGATCCAGGCCACGATACCAGCGTGGCACTCATGGAAGCCGCCCAACAGTTGGGACACGAAGTGTGGATCACAGAAGCAGGGCATCTCAGCGTTATTCAAGGTAAGGCTTGGGGTTTGCTCCAACCTGTTCAGCTCATCCCGGTTGAGCTAGTGGATGGACGCTGGGTTGCCGCAAATCCCTGGTACCAACTAGGCGATCGCATGCTCATGCCATTGGAAAGCATGGATGCCGTGTTCATGCGTACCGACCCACCCGTCAACGTGGCTTACCTGTATGCAACTTACATCCTGGACTACATTGACCCAGAAAAAACTCAGGTGATCAACTCACCTCGGGGGTTGCGAGCAGCGAATGAAAAGATGTACGCGCTTCAATTTACCGAAGCCATTCCCGAAACCATTGTCACCACAGAAAAGTCGGTGATTCGGGAGTTTGTAGAACGGCAGGGCATGGCCGTACTCAAACCTCTTGGTGGCAAAGGTGGGGAGGGAATTCTGCTAGTGGAAGCGGGCGATCGCAACTTTAATTCCCTAGTCGAAATCAGCACGCAGCAAGGCCAGTTTCCCATCATGGCGCAAGCCTACCTCCCCGCCGCCAAGGATGGAGACAAGCGCATCATTTTACTCAACGGCGAACCCATTGGTGCAGTCAACCGCATTCCATCGGGCGGAGACTTTCGCGGCAACATGGCCGTTGGTGGCCGAGTCGCCTCTGTCGATATTACCGAGCGAGAGCGCGACATCTGTCGCCAACTCGCCCCCGTCCTCAAGCGAGACGGGCTATGGTTTGTTGGCATTGATGTCATTGGTGGGTACCTTACAGAAGTAAACGTGACGAGTCCAACAGGCATTCGCGAGATTGATCGGCTGAGTCACGTTCAGCTTGGTCACCAGGTCATTCACTGGATCACACAGCAAGGAGTTAAGAACAACGGGCCAGAATAATCGCTTTTTTAGCTCACCTTGATCGGGTCAACGGTTTATCGCGACAGACTTGACCTCGCGAAACTTAATTGCACCGATCCCTGATTCCGCTTTTGCCTCCAGTTTGGTTTGACTCAGCCGCCACGGGTGCACAACTGCTCATAGCGCCCTCCCACAGCACAGCCTCAGAAACAGGGTCTCATTGCCATACATCGCGATCGCCAGGTTAGTTCGCACCTTTTTTGCCCTCGCTGAGTGAGGATCCTCGCCCAACAGACGATCATTCATCCCTGCATCTAGCGCTGTACGGCCTGCAAGAGTATTCATTCATCATATTCATCCTGTTATTTTTGACATTTTCGTTTTTAGTTTCTACTCCTTCCCACGCAAATACTTGATAAGAGCCAGGTAGCGTAACTCTAAATACAAAACGGCTTTCCTGCTTCTTGTTAGCCTCTGATATTGGAATGCAGGATCATTACATTGCCCGGTTATGATTCCCTCTATGCCAGTTTTTCGGATCTCTTAGGAGGATTTGATGAATCATTCGCGATCTCCGCTGTATCGTTTCGCAGCCATTAAGCGTCGTCGATTTTTGCAATACAGTGCAATGGTAGTCGGTACCAGTTTGCTGGCAGCTTGCACATCGAGTCAGTCCACCTCTGATGAATCCACAACGGATGCGGCTTCTACCACCGCTAGCCCATCCCCAACAGGTGAGCTCACCAAAGTTTCTTACGGAACCAACTGGTATGCGCAAGCGGAGCACGGTGGATTTTATCAAGCCGTTGCCACTGGCATTTACGCCGAGTATGGATTGGATGTGAGTATTCAAATGGGTGGTCCCCAAGTGAATGGCACCCAGCTGTTAATGGGTGGTGCGGTTGACTTTTTCATGGGCTATGCATCAGACGCCATTAAGGCCATTGAAGAGGGCATTCCCAAAGTGACGGTCGCCGCCATGTTCCAAAAAGATCCTCAAATTTTGGTGGCCCACCCGGATACTGCCGATTCGATTGAAGACTTGAAGGGTCGGCCCATCTTTATTTCTTCGGCAGCGAACGTAACCTATTGGCCATTTTTGCAGGCCAAGTACGGGTTTACCGAAGATATGAAGCGCCCTTACAACTTTAACCCTGGGCCTTTTTTGGCGGATAAGCAATCGGCACAACAGGGCTACTTGAGTTCTGAGCCACTATCGATCGCCAAAGAAGGCGGTTTTGAGCCTAAGGTCTTTTTGCTGGCGGACTATGGCTATATCCCTTACTCCACCACCATTGAATGTAAGCGCGAATTGGTGGAGCAAAATCCTGACTTGGTGCAGCGGTTTGTCGATGCGTCGATTAAGGGATGGTACAGCTATTTATATGGGGATCCAAGCCCTGGCAATGAGCTGATTAAGCAAGATAATCCTGAAATGACGGACGAGAAAATTGCGTATGGCATCGAAAAGATGAAGGAATACGGAATTGTGGACTCGGGCGATGCTGAAACGCTAGGCATTGGCGCAATGACCGATGTCCGCTGGCAGGAGTTTTTTGACACGATGGCTGCTGAGTCTGTGTTCAATTCCTCAACCGATTTCAAACAGGCTTATACGCTTCAGTTTGTTAATAAGGGTGCCGACACCTACAAGAGCTAGTTTTGGGTTGGGGTGAACCGGATGGTGCATTAAGCAATGAAATGCGTCGCGATCGCACAAGTCCGGTTCACCCTAGTTCACCCTAAGTTATCCAACCGTCTAAGTTATCCAACGTTGTTTGCCTCGCTTCCTCACGTTTGCAGGAGTTTGCTCCATGAGTTCCACCCCAACGTTTACGCTCAACAACGTTCGTAAGGTTTATTCCAACGGCACAACCGCCCTTCACGATTTGAACTTGACCATCAACGATGGGCAGTTTGTCAGCCTTTTGGGGCCGTCGGGCTGTGGCAAAAGCACCGTGCTGCGACTGGTGGCAGGGCTAGGCAAAATGAGCAGCGGCCAGCTTATCTGGGGCAGCAATGCGCGCAACAAGTTGGCCTTTGTGTTTCAGGAAGCGGCATTGATGCCATGGGCCACCGTAGAAGATAACGTGCGGCTGCCGTTGAAACTGGCAGGCATGTCCAAGGCGGCCTCGGATGCAGCAGTGGCAGAGGCGATCGCCATGGTGGATCTCACCGGGTTTGAATCGTGCTATCCCCGAGAGTTATCTGGCGGCATGAAAATGCGCGTTTCCATTGCGCGGGCACTGGTTACCAAGCCCGAAGTGCTGCTCATGGATGAACCCTTTGGCGCACTGGATGAAATGACTCGCAGCAGGCTCAACAGCGATTTATTGGATTTGTGGCAGCAAAAGCAGTGGACGGTTGTGTTTGTCACCCACAACATTTACGAGGCGGTGTATTTGTCAAACCGGGTGATTGTGATGGCGGCCCGTCCTGGACGAGTGGTGGCCGATGTGGCGATCGAAGCTCCCTATCCTCGCACCGAGGAGTTTCGCACAAGTCCCCTCTTTAATCAGTACTGCCGTGAGATTTCGGCCTGTTTGTCGCGGGCGGCCAATCATCACAAAGAGCCGTTTTCGGAATCGCCATCGCCTCGGGCTAATATGGTTGATTCTGTTGCGTAACTCATCCTGAGCTGAACTGGTGTACAGCCGAACCTGTCGTGCATTGTTGAGGCGATCGCTCCTGCTATGTCCAATCTATTTAGTCAGCTTTCCGCTACGGCCACAGCATCCGAAGCACAACAGGCCGAAATGACGGCCAAGCCCCATCCCCTGCGGCAGTTTTTGTCACCCGATATGTTGGCTCCTGTCATGGTGGGAATGCTGGTGCTGGTGCTTTGGGAGGTGGGAGTGCGCCTCACCAATACGCCGCCTTACATTTTGCCAGGGCCAATTTTGGTTGCCCAAACGTTGGTGAATGAGTGGGGTTCTCTATTTCCATCTTTGCTAATCACACTGAAGATTACGCTGGTGGCCTTTGCAGCGGCGATCGTGTCGGGTTTGGCAGTCGCCATCTTGTTTACCCAAAGCAAATGGGTCGAGCGCAGTCTCTTTCCCTATGCGGTGATTTTGCAAACAACGCCGATCGTAGCGATCGCCCCTCTAATTATTCTGTGGGTGCGGCAAGTCGTTCAGGGAGAACAGGCCACGTTTGTGTCCCTCGTCATTTGCGCATGGATTGTTGCCTTTTTCCCCATTCTGTCCAACACCACCCTGGGGCTCAACAGCGCCGATCACAACCTGCTCAACCTGTTTCAACTGTACAAAGCCAACCGTTGGCAAACGCTGCGCTATTTGCGGTTGCCCAGTGCGCTGCCCTACTTTTTGGGTGGGTTGCGCATTAGCGGTGGCTTAGCGCTGATTGGTGCGGTGGTTGCTGAGTTTGTGGCCGGAACAGGCGGCACACGATCGGGCATTGCCTACCAAATTTTGATGTCGAGCTTCAATTTGCAAATTCCCCGCATGTTTGCCGCCCTATTAATGACAACTGGGCTCGGCGTTCTGATTTTTGTTGGACTAACGCTATTTTCGGATATGCTGCTGCGACACTGGCACGAAAGCGCGATTAAGCGAGAGAACTAGATTTCGGACTCATCCATCCGCCAATAGGCAGAGCCATTGCGCTCCCGATCCATCAATTGATGGTCAAACATCTCTCGTCGCAGTAACGCCGGATCGTGAAATGTGTGATGCTGATTGAGCAGGGCATTGACTTCCGCCTCGCGATACCTCCGGTGAGGTTCAAATTGCAATACCAGGTAGCGCAGCACTGCTCTTTGCTTGTTGCGATGCCGCTTCGATGGCCAGGTACACACCCGACCTTGCTCATCTAAATAATGCTGTAGCTCAAGCGTGCTGCCACTCATCCGCAAAATCCATCGTGAGAGTTATGAGATCGCTCTCTCACTATAACGATTCGGTTCTGTCTTTCTGTTTTCCGCCAAAGGTTCATCATGGTTGATTTTCGGTCTGTCTTTCCTGCTTCCGCTCATTATTGGCTTAAAAATGCCCATGTTCCGGTTTCGCTGCTGACTCAACCGCTCCAGGCCCATACGCGAGATGGGTTGGCCTGGGTAGATGTGGAGATTGTGGACGGGCGCATTGCCCAAATTGTAGAAGCTGGACAGACAACTCATGCCGCCGTTGATGCATCCGTGCCCTGGGTGGATGTGCAGCAAGGCACGCTTTTCCCTGGCTTTGTGGATATGCACACCCATTTGGATAAGGGGCACATTTGGGAGCGATCGCCCAATTTGGGAGGCACATTTGAGGATGCACTGAACACAGTTCGGAACGATTCAGAATCGCGCTGGAATGCAGAAGATGTGTATCGCCGCATGGAGTTTGGCCTAAAGTGCAGCTACGCCCACGGCACGGCAGCCATTCGCACCCATATTGATTCCTTTGGCAAGCAGGCCAACATTAGCTTTGACGTGTTAAAAACCCTGCGAGAGGAGTGGCGCGATCGCATCACGTTGCAGGCGGTCAATCTAGTGCCGTTGGAGTATTTTCTAACCCCAGAAGGCGAAACGTTGGCCGACTTAGTAGCCGAGGTGGGCGGCATTTTGGGTGGGGTCGTTTACATGAATCCCGAATTGGATGCACAGATTAACCGCGTGTTTGAACTGGCCAAGGAACGGCAACTAGCGCTGGACTTTCATACCGACGAGAGTGGCAATCCGGATGATGTAACGCTGCGGCACGTAGCAGCCGCAGCGGTGCGCCATCAGTTTCCGCATCAAATTGTGTGTGGTCACTGCTGTAGCCTTGCGGTGCAGGATATCAGCGATGTGCAAAAAACCATTGGCTTGGTGAAGGATGCGGGAATTGGCGTAGTCAGTCTGCCTATGTGCAACATGTATCTGCAAGATCGCAATCAGCGTACGTCGCAAAACTGGGTGATGCAATCGGGCGATCGCCTCGCCCATCTACCAGACCAAACCAGCTACACGCCTCGCTGGCGCGGAGTAACGCTGCTGCATGAACTGAAGCAGGCCGGAGTTCCGGTGGCGATCGCCAGCGACAACTGCCGCGACCCGTTCCATGCCTTTGGCGACCACGATGTTCTGGAAGTGTTGACTCAGGGCATTCGCATTGCCCAACTCGATTCGCCCTATGGAGACTGGTGCCATGTGGTGACGCAAACGCCAGCCGATTTGATGGGGCTGCCAGAGGTGGGGCGCATTGGCGTTGGCTTACTCGCCGATTTGGTGCTATTCCGAGGGCGCTACTTTAGTGAACTGCTGTCGCGATCGCAGCATGATCGCCTAGTGATTCGCCAGGGACAGCTCATTGATGCCCAAGTACCCGACTATGCCGAACTCGATGATTTGGTGAAATTGACCTAAGGAATGCCGGGGCGATCGCCCAAGGTAGCTTGGGGTTAGCAAAACTGTCACACGCTCCTCCAGTTTTGGTAAAAATGACTATAATATTTTGGTAGAAATGACTAAAACTCTTTCGTAACGATTCCGTGTTGTTGTCGGCCATCGCGACTGGAGCGCATATTTGACGTGTTTGCGACTGTTTTATCTCACCAAAATTCAAGTCACACAAATGCCCTGCCACAAGACCTGTTTGGGGCGATCGCCGACCTCAAGCGCGAGCTAAAAGCGGTCATTCTGGCACATTATTACCAAGATCCAGATATCCAGGACATTGCCGACTACATTGGCGATTCGTTGGGGCTATCGCAACAGGCCGCCGCAACCAATGCTGATGTCATTGTGTTTGCGGGCGTGCACTTCATGGCCGAAACCGCCAAAATTCTCAATCCACACAAGCTCGTACTATTGCCCGATCTAGAAGCGGGTTGCTCCCTGGCCGATAGCTGCCCACCCCAGGCCTTTGCCGAGTTCAAAGCTGCCCATCCGGGGCATTTAGTTGTGTCGTACATCAACTGCACCGCAGAAATCAAAGCGATGAGCGACATCATTTGCACCAGCTCCAATGCGGTCAACATTGTGAAGCAAATTCCGGCAGATCAGCCCATTATTTTTGCGCCCGATCGCAACCTAGGACGATATGTTATGGAGCAAACGGGGAGGGATTTGGTTCTGTGGCAGGGAAGTTGCATGGTGCACGAAACATTTTCGGAACGGAAGTTAGTTGAACTACAGATTCAACATCCCGAAGCCGAAGTGATTGCCCATCCCGAATGTGAACCTGCGCTGTTGCGCCATGCTCGCTATATTGGCTCCACCACAGCATTGCTCAACTACGCACAAATGAGCGCCAGCCAAGCCTTTATTGTGGCGACCGAACCCGGCATCATTCACCAAATGCAGAAGGCCAAACCCAACAAGCAGTTTATTCCCGCACCACCCATGAACCAGTGCGCCTGTAATGAGTGCCCCCACATGCGGCTAAACACGCTAGAGAAGCTGTATTTGTGCATGAAGACGCGCCAGCCAGAAATTACGCTGCCAGAACCCATTCAAGCAGCCGCATTGCGCCCTATCCAACGGATGTTGGAGATGAGCGCATAAAGTGACTTCAATCGACCTCCTGCATGACTGGCTTTTTGCTGCGTAGATCCCTGCGTAGCAGCGCACAGTGATCTACGCAGGAGGTCTCATGATTTGCTCCGTTTTTTGAATGCGCAAAACGCCCAAAACTGTTAAATAAATGAGCGTATTTTTAGAACCTCTTTGCTGAGTCAAGGGACTCAAAAACACTCGTCTTGGCTAACCTGGCGATCGCCATTCCCGCTAGGCAAGGTTATGGGCCCGTGAAACACAACATTTCCGCTAATCTCGACGCTCTGAATAATCCTCGGAGGACTTGGGATCTAGCTCCCAACGACGGTCATCTCGTTGTTCCAACATGTCATTGGTTCTCAAAAAACTGCGATCGTCCATTTGAATGCCAACGGCAGCGGCTAGGTCTTCCACTACATCTTGGTCGGGAGTTGCGGCTGTACCACCCACCCCTTCTTCGCCTACAGATTCGGCATCTTCGTAGTTGGCGTCTACATCTCCACCTGTGAGGGTATAGTCCGGCTCGTTGAGGATATGCTCTTCGCGACGAGAGTATCGCCCAGCGCGATCGCTGGGCTGTCCTTGTAGCCCAGTGCCGTAGGATTCGGTCAACTCTTGAGGTAGATCGCTGATCTGTTCTTGATCATCCATTGCATCCACATTTACGTCATCATTCCCATTCAAATTGTCGTTAGTGTTATTTGTGGCGATGGTGTCAATCACTCCTTGGTTGAGTTCGACTTCTTCTAAACCGATCTCATCTGCAAGATTGGACAAAGCGATCGCATTCGAATCTATTGGAGCTTGCGTTCCAAATTCGTTGTCAAATTCCTGTTCAACCTCGCTTCTTATAGAATCAAGGTTTGTATCTTGTCGGGTTCTTTTGGCGCTGTCCATCGTGGTTGTCCTGGATCGTGTTTCAAATGTGTGGTTATTGGTTGTGGAAGGGGTGCGATGTACCCCTTCCACAACCAATAACCACACATCTAGAACATCACCTTGTCCTGCAAGTATGCTCTCCATCCCTGTACCTTAACGAACTCGCACACAGCCCAACTCTTCACGCAGATAGACAAAGCCTAAGCGGAGGGACTGATTCTAGGGAGAGCGGGCCTGACAATCAGCTCTCTCTCTATTTCGCCTACTGCACTCAGTAACAGACTCCTCAAAACACAACCTGCAAAAAGCCTGCCGAAGTTTAACAACGACAGGCTTTTGCACTTCTGGAGACCTAGGCAAGCAGCGCTCAAACTTAGTGATGCATGAAGTTTTCGAGCTGGCGAGTAAGACAATCGACCATGTTGTCGCAGGTGCTCAGCTCTTGAATGGCTTCAGCTTCGATGCGCTGGGTAGTTTCGGGTGCAAATCCCAGCAAGGAAATGAGCTTTTGGTAGGCTACGGCTTCTTCATCATTGATTAGATCTTCACTGGGGGCACGAGCGCTAGAGCGAATCACTTCGTAGCCAAGGCGCAGCACCAGTTCGCGCTCGGCGGGGGTTTGCAGTTTAGGAATCAGTTCTTCGAGAGGAATGTTCTGCATCATATAGTCGCGCAGCTCCTCGCGTAGGGCGTGGTGCTGGGGTGCATCGGCAGCAAACATTCCGCTAAACCGATCAAGCATGAGGTCAACCTCTTCCTCGGCTAGGTTGCCGTCGGCCCAGGCCATAGATGCAACGATGCGCAACAAATTCATTTGGCCGGGGGTAATGGAGGGAGGAGGAGGGGTTTGTAACACCATAATGTTGCTCCTTCAACGCGTTGGATAGGTGAGCAATGAAAACAAGGCAAGCGGATAAGGCGATCGCACAGGCTGTATACAGTCTTAATTGATGCCAAGGTATCACGCTCACTTTGTTCTCCCCTCAGACTTAAACAAATTGTCCAGAGTTAGTTACACAGCGTTACGCAAGCGAGTGAGTTTGCAGGATTGAATACCGTTTAGGTTGAATTTTAGATTTTGGGTTTTGGATTTTGGGTTTTGGATTTTGGATTTATCGTTTGTTGTCAACATCACTCCAACCCGAAGGCTATCAAATGCCAATCCCCAATCCTCAATCCAAAATCCCCAATCCAAAATCAACCCGATTTAAGCGATCGCCTCATGGGTGATCCCCAGCCATCCGTTGAGAGCGGCTTTTTGCTCAGCCGTGGGGTTGGCAACAGGCGCAATTTGGTAGCTGGTGGGCTGAGGTGCCGCCAGGGTTAGGCTAGCGGTGCGCAGCTCGTCTTGATGAAAGAAAGTGATGTGCACTGCATCGCCGGGTTGAAAGTCTTTGAGGCGATCGCTCAGTTGATCGGCGGTTATGCGCAGACCGTTGAGGGCCAACAATTCATCGCCTGCATCGACTCCAGCCCGTTGTGCTGGGGAATTGTAGTGCACAAATTTCACCATGTCGCGCCCGTTTTCGGTTTTGACGGTCATGCCTGTGAATGGAGGAAGATTGGCAGTGTTGTCGGGCTTGAGCATTAGGCCAAAGGGTGCCAAATACTCGTCGAAGGGTAGGTCTTGGGTGGTGTGCAGGTAGCGGTGGAAGAAGTCGGCCAAGTCGGTTCCGGCGATCGCCTCAATCACCTCTTCCAACTCTTCCGGCAGGAAGCCGATTTCGTCTTTGCCAAAGCGCTGCCACATGCGCCGCATCACATCATCCATGGAGCGCTGGTTTTGGTGCTGGTTACGAATTAGCAGATCCAGCAGCAGCGTTACCATTTCCCCTTTTAGATAGTAGGAAATTTGGTTGTTGTCGCTGTTGGCATCGCGGCGATAGAGCTTAATCCACGCATCAAAGCTGGATTCGCTCAGGGGCTGCACGGTGCGCCCCGGTGTGGTCATAAACCGGGTAATTTCTTTGCTCAGCTCTTTCAAATAGGCACTGGCGTCGTACAGTCCGGCGCGAAAGGGAATGGCTAAATCGTAAAAGCTGGTGGTGCCTTCGCTAAACCACAGCGAGGGGGTGTAATTTTCCTGGTCGTAGTCGAAGACCTCTAATGCTTTGGGACGAATGCGCTTGACGTTCCACAGATGGAAAAATTCGTGGGCGACGAGCTGTATGAATCGGTTGTAGCGATCGCTCGCCCGAAAGGCAAAGCGCGAGTAGTTAAGGGTGCAGCTATCTTTGTGCTCCAGTCCGCCAAAGCCCTGGTTGGAGAGGTGCAGCAAAAAAAGGTAGCGATCGTAGGGCAAGCCACCAAACAGGTTGCTTTCGACCTCAATCACTTTTTGCGTATCTTTGATCAGCTGCTGCGCGTCGTAGTTGCCCTGACCCCAAATCACGAACTGATGCGGCTTCCCTTCTACTTCAAAGTTAAAGCGGGCGTGTTCTCCCACTTCTACGGGTGTATCCACCAGGGTATCGAAGTCGGCAGCCTGAAAGGTGTGGGGCATATCGGCAACGGCGGGCAGGGTGGTGGCCACATGCCAGGAATCGCGAGGGGGCACAACGGTGAGTCGATGGGGAAGGTGCTGCTGACCGGGAATATAGAAGAAGATAGCGGCTCCATTAAAGTAGCCGTGAGTGCCATCCAAATGGTTGGTGCGAACGGTGAGTTCGTTGGCAAAGAGGCGATAGGTCACGGTGATGGGCTCGGCACTGGCTGCATCAATTTGCCAGTGGTTTTTGCCGAGCTTGCGCCAAGTGAGCGGTTGGCCCTGGCTGGTGGCGGCAAACTCTTGCACGTGGCGGGCGTACTCGCGCACTAGGTAGGAGCCGGGTGTCCACACGGGCATTTTGAGATCGAGTTGGGGCGATCGCCATCCCGAAATGGTGAGCGTAACCTCAAATAAATGCGACTCGGGATTGGACATGGCGACCTGATAGTGGAGGCCAACGTTGGTTTGCGATTGCAGTTCTGGCGGTTGCTGGGTTGCTTTTGTCATGAGATTTCGGATGAGGCGATAGGTGGCGATCGAAGAAACGCGCAAGAAAAAAGCGTGAGAAATCGCATTATAGTCAATTTCTCACGCCTTCATTGTTCGCAAACACGCGGTAAACAGGCTCACCAGGGATGGGCACTCCAGGTTTGTGGCCCTCACCCTAAATCCCTCTCCCAAAATTGGGAGAGGGACTTTGAAAGCTAGCGTTAGCGCACCAATACCGTCATCACTTTGCCGTTGGCAAATGGTGCGGGAATGATGGGGGTGAACTTGGCGCGATCGCTCACCAGCTCTTTCACCATCATTTCATTCATGATGTGAACCACTTGCTCCCGCGTGCCAATAATCCAAATCTGCGGCTTGTCGGCCTGATGCGTCGGCAACAGGTCGTTAAATTCTGAACTCATATTCGGTTCCTCGCTAATGCAATGGAGATGTGTAGAGAAGAAAAAGCTTAAGGCGTGGTACCCAACCACGTGTGTAGCATTAGCGAGGTGAAACGATAAAATCGATCCAGCCTAGCCCTCTGCCCAGTACAGAGAGTTAGGTTAGCTGGTTAGGCAGTGCTGCTAACACTCCTAACTAGCGTCCTCACCTTAAGCCTGTCCTTTGCAATTACCGGAACGAATTCCGGTATCGCTCACCATAAAACAAAACGCCAGGGGAACACAAGTATCACCTGGCGTTTTGTTATGAATTCTTGATCTTTCACCAAACCACCAACCAACCCCACAACTCACCTAAAGATATGTGGAAAGATTCTAGCGATACATCTTGCTCAGGATATTATGCAGATTATTTCCGCATAAGCATTGAATTTGGAATATTATGCCGAATCATTCCGCCTATCCACCCTAATTTATGATCTTATGCAGAAATTTTCCGTCTATTAATAGTTATTTCGGCCCTTTTTGTTAGTAATAAATGTTAGCGCTGGGGAACCCTATTAGTAAGCGGGCGAAATAACAAACTCGCTGGAGCCGACGAACACCGCTAGCCCGACGACGTCGTACTCGACGGCGTTCGCGGCTCAGCTCGAACGTTCGACTGCCAAATTGCTGATGTTGGTGCTGCCGTGACTTGAAAGTTACCTGTGAGTTTTACGGGTAATGTTAGAAAGTTGGTAAGCCTTGAAATTGAGGATTGATAGATTTGGAAATCCAAAGAGTATCTCAATGGCAAATTCAGCAATCAATTACTAGCCTTGCTTTTCAGGCTGGAACCTCACGTCTGTTTACCGGAAACCAGGCTGGAAATATACACTACTATGACTTTAAAGGTGGTCTAGAAGTTGCAACTCTTCAGTGGCATAAATCTCCAGTAGTAGAATTGAGTTGTTGTGAAAACTATCTATACTCTTTTGATAAGTTGCAAAATCTTGCTTGTTGGAATATCAACACGCTTCAAGTTGAACGAACTCACACTCTCTCCATAGAGAACATTCCAATCTATGGACGGACAGCAGTGCAAGATTATAGCTCAACTTCATCAGTTCCTTGGACAGTAGAATTTGCTCAGTTTACCCCCAATGGTGAATATCTCATATTCGGAATTTATCAGCTCCCTCGAAATATTTTTACTAAAGTATTATCCACACTTTATATGGTGGATACTAAAACTGCATCACTTGTAAGAACGTTCGACTGGGGATTATGTGGCGATGGACATATTGATACAATCGCAATTTCTAAAGATGGTACACAACTAGCCGCCAGCGGATTAGATATTCATTTTTCCTCTCTCGGCGAGCCGTTAGTTTACCATGAGCTTATTTACCAGTGGTGCATTGAGGATGGTGAGTGTGTCTGCAACTATGGCTATGACCCCATAGATAAACCAGGCGAGCACACAAGAATTGGTCTTGCTTTTTCGCCAGATAATCAGAAGATTTTACTCTCTCAAGGTGATGGGATTGGTGGACTTTCTCTGTGGGATGTACCACCTCTGGAAAGCCGCTGTATGCCTGTTAGGGCTGAGTATTGGGAAAACAGGCTATTTCTGGATTCATCTGGAATAGTTGATTGGTCACCCACTAATGATTTTGTTGCCCTTGGTTCACCAGATGGCTTTCTGCGTTTTGTTGATATCGAGAATGCTGCAATACTTTCTAAACCACCGTTTTCTTGGTCTGCCGAACAATCTGTTCATATTAAAAATGTTGCAGTTCTTCTTGAGCAACAGGTTTTTCAATCTGGTATCGAACAATTGTGGTTTTCACAAACTGGTGAGTTTCTCGCCTTAAGTTCTCAAGATTTGATGCTTGAAGTTTGGCAAATCTTGTAAAACAAGGGTGCAAACATTATTGTGCAACCACACTGAGCATGTACTTCAGAAGTTTATGGCACAGTCGAACACTGCGTTGGAACGGCGGAACAGGAGCGATCGGTTAGGCTGCAAAGGTTGCTTGCCGCCGCTCAACTGCGCCGTTAAACGGCAGGAGTCTCTTGGAATAAGAGCTATGAATACAGACGCTCAAACAGAGTACATTGCCGCCTTGATTGATTTACACCGTGGGCTTGAGCATAAAGGGCCAGGTGACTCTGACTTCTCGCGCAATATTTTGAGCACTCTTTCTACTTTGCCGCTCAAGCCACACATTGCGGATCTAGGATGTGGAAGCGGTGCCAGTGCATTGCTGCTTGCACAACACTACCAAAGCCCTGTCATGGCAGTAGATGCTTCATCTGTGTTTATTGAAGAACTCAAAGTTCGTGCAAAACAGGTCGGTCTTGAGCATCTCATTATTCCGGTTCATGGCGACATGGCTAAACTCGATTGGCCAGCCGGGTTACTTGACCTGCTGTGGTCAGAGGGAGCGGCTTATAATCTTGGGTTTGAGCAGGCTCTTAAAATTTGGCGATCGCTTCTTATAGATAGCGGCATTGCCGTCATATCAGAACTGAGTTGGTTTGCGGATAATGTGCCAGAGCCTGCTAGCACCTATTGGCAAAACGCCTATCCCATGATGGGTACCGAGGCTGAGAATATCAATCGGGCTAATCGATCTGGATTTAGTGTACTTTCTACCCATCGATTGCCAAATCAAGCTTGGTGGGTCAATTATTATGAACCATTGCGTCAGCGGATGGGGCAAATCGAACTCACCCCAATGACTCAACTCGTTATTCATGAAACTGAAGAAGAGATGAGACTGTTTGAGAAATTCAGCGAGTTCTATGGTTATACATTCTATATTCTGCAAGCAACCTAAGAAAAAAAGCCGTTTGACAGTTCAAATGCAGGCCAACAGTGAAATAGGGCTGAATTCGGAGCTGACTGCCGCCGCTAATTTGAGCCGGGTTTTAGGATCTGGTTTTTAATGGTGTCGAGGTACTTACAAATTTGCAACGACTGAACAACACCGTCAGACAGTCATGGATTTGATACAGAGATTATCTGTGGCGGGTGATGGCACCCTTATGCCACTAGACCAGTCACATCACATGCCAACCCTCTAAATAGAAAGTGATCCTCATGCCTGAAGAACTTGTCCCAATTTTTCGCGTTGTAGATGCCCGTGAAACGGCAAAATGGTATGCCCGGCTTGGGTTTGTTGTTGAAGGAGAACACCGCTTTGCTCCGGGGTTTCCCTTGTATCTATTTCTACGTCGCGGGTCAAATGCGCTTCACCTATCAGAACACGAAGGCGACGCCAGACCAAATACGCTCGTCTACTTATACGTCGATAGTGTTGATGAAATTGCTGCTGAGTTTAATGCCGAAATTGAGGATCAACCGTGGGCACGCGAAGTCAAACTAACCGATCCTGATGGAAACCGATTACGCATTGGACAATTAAAGAATTGATTCTAAAGCATTGATCCGCGAACTTACCCCACTGCCAAAAGACGTGGAATAATAACTTGATTCGAGCAGGTTTGCAGCAGGAATAGGCATTATGGAAGAAGTCCTGGCAACTGCTCAACCAATCCTTGAGCGAGATTAGTAGCTGTTGAAATGCAATTTCCACCTACATTCGCGCCAGTGCCGCAACCTTAGCCAGCTTGTCCTGAGCGAGTCCTTCCAAGTCGCTCATGTTGAGCCAACCCTCCTTCAGCAATCCTGCAAAGATAAAGATCAGAGCAGAGTAGGAGTAGTCATACTTACCCTCCATTTCATGCCTTTTAGCGCTTAAAAAGTTGTGCAATCGCCAGAGATCTTCTACTTCTGCGATCGCTCCTGCTTCCTCTCGAACTTGTTTCAGCAACGCCGCAACCTCTCGCTTATAAGCTTCACCAAAAGCGGTTCGAGCAATTTTCTTCTCCAAATCCGTCCAGTTCGATTCACTCACGTGCATGGTTCGATCTAAAACTTGTACAGCAGTTCGGTTGAATACAGCCTTTTCAGACTAGTGATATAAAAATGGAGTGCAGGATCTCCGCCTGGAAGCGAAGCCCACGCACTGTGCATCTAAGTCATCTAAACAATGTTAGGACTTACGCACTTCATCCAAAAAACCAGGGGACTGAATGATGGTTGGGGCACTAAGCTTCCCAAACATCATGCAACTGCGTAAGTCCTGAATGTAAAAAACGCTGTAATTGCGTTTACTCAGAAGAATTGAGCGTCCGTGGTTAGAACGCTCATTGCGATCGTTAATGATGAATCGTTAACGATGAATTGACAGTCAATAGTTTACGAACAGTCTTCTAGCGCATCAAGTTCAGTAGCTCTTTAGGAGAAGCCAGTAGATCGATCGCAACAAAGAAGATTTTGTCTTCAGGGTTGAGCAAAAACCGCCATGCCATGTTCATTCCCACTGCGGCGCCAAACCAGGGGGTTTGTACCTTACCTGTGACTTTAACTTGGGTGTAACCGTCATCTGCAGGTTCAGCAACACCCCGTTCAGGAAGCAGATTGAGGTTCTGACACTCTTCACGGAAAAACTGCATGATTGCATTCTTGCCCACGATCGGTCTCTGGAAAGGAGGCTGCAAAGCACCATCTTCGGCAAACAACTTGATCAGCTCTTCAAAGTCATTCGCATTCAGGTTGTTCATATAGCTCAATACGGTTGGGTGATTGAGACCCTGAATGGTGACTTTGGTGCGCTTAGACATTTCTTTCGGCGCAACCACCGGTTCAGAAACTCTGGTGTAACCACCCAGCTTATTTGCATCAAACCCCATATTTACTACCGAGTTCCGTAGGGCGGTGATTTGCTGCCCCTGATCAAGGGTTTTGAGAGTTTCTAAAACAGCAGTTGCATTGGCAGAAAGCTTATAGCCCGACGGAATGGGTGCGACAATGCCCTGCTCCATCCATTTCCCAAGCTGATTCCAAAATCCCAGCTTGATGTTTGGCGACCAAGTGGCATAAATGCGGCAAATGGGGGTATCTGCATGGTTTGCCAGATCGCACATGACCTGAGTCTGCTCCTCAAAGGTCATCTGCTTGATCTGGTTTAGGGTTCCTTCAGCAAACTGCATACTGGCTGCGCCAGGAGCTGCAACTGTAATCGTTTTGCCCATTTCCAGGAAGGCAAACCACGTCCATGCAAGCTGGTCTTCGGCACTTAACTGGTTGAAGCGTGCGTTGAGTGCAGGAACAGCATCAGCTGACAAGGTTCCGGGGAAAATACTGCGAGCGGAATCGATTGTAATTGCCATAAGGAGGGGTACCTCGTTGAATTTTCAGCAAACTGAATCGTGAAGCAGAACATCCTTGCGGTGTAGTTCTGCCTTTTCTTGTTCTTTGTAACAAATTTATCACATTTTGTTACAAAAGTTAAAACTTTTTAAGGCTTTCCTGTACGGCTTTTGCTACGTCATTAGCTAGAAAAAGCCGTAGCTCTACGCTCATGGGGTTTTCCACCAACTAACCCGTCGCTGCTTGGGAACGCTGCAAGCTGGTCGGCTGAGTTGCATAGGCTATCTGCTTCCAGTGAGCTTGGTCGTTGGGTAGCTCTGCGCCCTCAAGGAGACTCACCGTTTCCAACCAGCTACGAACGCTTATGCCAAATCAACCCTCACCTAGTGGGCACATCTGCGAAATCCTGCTGTTGATCTACCTGAATTTAGAGTAGATCTACAGCACCCTCGTTATTAATTGGGTCATACGGGGTGGATCTACAGCAAAGTAGCCGTTGAGCCATCCAAATCTGGGTAACTCAAGAGCAAAGCTCTGTAGAATCAATCGGCATCCAGCAAATTTGATTCTGAATTGCTAGTTATGCAAGGAAAATAAATGATTCAAAAGATACTTTAAGACTCTTTTGCGGCAAAATGGGAGCTGGCGAATCTAATGTTGTCCCATAAAACATCTCAAGAATGAAATGCAAATTTAGTATCTAAGGATGATTGGTTACTAGCTATTTATCCTGAAGGAATACAGAATTTCGATGATTATTTAAAGTATTCGATAGATTTTTATGCGCTGGCTACTTCAGGGAGCTTTAATAATTTGGCTACTATTTTTCTCTCTTTTAGTTTGGATAGTTCAATTTAATAAGTATGGTGATTTAAGCATTGTTGACTGTGATAGAGATGCTGAAACCGTCTTTGTAAGTTTCATATTCCTAATCTGGCTGACGACTCTGCTAATTTGGGTAATCAATCTGGCTTTCAAGTATCGGTACAGAAAGAAGCCTTTTTGGTTTATTGGTGGGTTGTCGGCATTTCTTTCGATCGCATTCATTCCCAAATTTGTAGAATGGCTTCACTACAATGCAGAACTTTCGCAGCGTTGCCCATAGTTCTCCATCATCGACTAAACGCTGCAGCATAGTCATTCTGGTGCAGCGGATTGACCAAAGCTGCGGCGGGTAGTGGGCATGGTTACCTTTTGCATGCTGAGTTGAGGTTTGAGCAAGGCACTCCATTCATGCTGCACATTGATTGCGTTGCGATCGCCCACAACACTCAAAAGCTGTGTCGTGGAACCTGATGAATTGTTAGCCACTACCACGCCATGGGAATACTGCTATTCAAGCTGAACGACTCGACAGGCAGCATTGTAAACCATGGAAGCCATTCTAACCGCCATCCAACACATACCATTAACGACCATTCTCATTTTGGCAGGATTGCTATTTGTCCTCCTGGGTTTTGTGACCAAGCTGGGAGGCTTTATTGAGGTATCCGCCGAGCAAAAACGGTGGACGATTCCCATGGGTTTGTTCGTTCTGGCCCTTGGTTTAGTACTCCACTTAAAAACGCCTCCCACTGGGACAATTTCTGCACCCGCATCAGCCTCTTCTTCCCTGGCTTCTCAGCCTGAAGCAGCCCATACAGTGATGAATATTTCGCATCTACCTGCCAGCACCTATCAAGATAGCTGCGAGAACATTTCAATTTCCGGCGATTTGCTATCTGCATTCTGTCGAACCAGGAGTGGCGATTTCGTTCAAACTTCCATCGTCTTGAGAGGAATTGATAACGTTAACGGGATGCTGGTTGCCACAAACTTCACTCAGCCCAGCACGTATCAAGACAGTTGCAATCAACTCTCCATCAACGGAAATATCCTAACAGCATTTTGTGAAACAGGTGACGGAAGGAAAAAACAAACCACCATCTCCTTGAGCGGAATTGGAAATGATGATGGGATGCTGGTATATCCAGGTCATGAATGACGAATTATCGGCGTTGCCCAATACATATCCCTAAAACCTTGGTTGGAAAGGTTTTGAGTTGATAATCCCAGCAGCAATTTAAGAAGATGAGTGGATGGTTGTTGTAGAAGGGCGACTTTACTGCCTTCTACAACAACCATCCGCATATTTAGAACATCACCGTGGTAGGAGACACTCCATCAGACATTGCAGTTGTCGGGTGGCGATCGCAACAAGTTTTAGTTTCTCTCCAGTTGGTGGTGGGGAACGTTCACACGAATGTTCCCAAAAGTTTTGCTGACAACATTTAAAGCCACAATCTTGTCACATAGTTTCGGTATCTTTCAAAGTTTAAGGGTGCGATCGCTCTTGCTATGGGGTAGGGCGACGTACAAGCATTTCTCCACCGATCCAGTTTCTTCCTGTTGACGGCTAGAACGGCTAAGTTTCTCAAGCTAAAAGAGCGACAGAGATACAAATACTAAAACTATGCAATTCATTCGTCGTGTATGGCACGGGTTGTGGCCGCCCGTTTCAGAAAACGTCTCTGGTTGGCGCTGGCTGGCACAGGTGCTAACAATTGCCTGTTCCATGGCTGGTTCAGAAGTTTTAGGCACCCAGTTCACAACCCTATCAGAAAATGTGAACGCCATATGGTTTCCTGACGCAATTGCCTTGGCAGCGACCCTAATTTGGGGACCTCAAATTTGGTTTGGCATCTTGCTTGGATCGCTAGGCGCTGGGCTCATGTCTTTCAGCCTTAGTCCACTCATGGTCGCCTGTCTCATCTTCTTCGCAATTGGAAATGTCTTCACTGCGATCGCCAGCGCGGCGCTTATTCAAACTACCACAGGAACACGATACCCTTTTTTGAAAGCAACCCATGTCCTCGTATTCATTGCATTTGGCGTTTGTCTCAATCAACTTTTCAATGCAATGATTGACACATCTTTCCTAAGCCTTGCATCCGTCATGACGTGGTCTAATGCAGGGATCTTGACCCGGTGGATTTCGGGTAGTGTAGGCAGCCTAATTGCAACTCCACTACTATTAACATGTTACTTTCGCATCTACGGCCCTTTGAAATATGGGCAACCACCCAAGCTTCAACCAATAAGCTGGGAGCCAATTGTCTGGATCAGTTTGCTCTTCGTTGTTAGTAAGCTTGTCTTTTTTCATCAAGTTTCTATCGAGTATCTGATTCTTGCCCTACTCGTTTGGTCAGCTTTTCGCTTTTCAAGATTCTTCACCAAACTCACAATCGTAATCGTAAGTTTGGGAGCCGTGATAGGAACATCCCAAGGCCAAAGTGCCTTTACCGAAGCAGATCCAGTTCAGTCCGTCTTGTTCTTAGGTTCATTCATTAGCACTATTTCCATCACCCCACTCTTCTTAATGAGCCTTTTAGAAGAGCGTTTTCAGTCTGTAAAAGCGCTGGAGCAGACGAACCAAGAATTGGAAATTCAAGTCATTCAAAGAACTCGTGCCCTGTCTGCGGCAAATGCACAACTCCGAAAAACTTCCGGTACCGATTCTTTGACTCAATGTTTCAATCGTTTAAAAATCGACGAAATTTTAGACTACAACCTGACTTTACATCATCGATACGAACAGAGATTTAGCGTCATCCTGTTTGATTTGGATCACTTCAAGGCTGTGAATAATCACTATGGACATGTGATCGGCAATACGCTCTTAATTGAAGTGGTTCGTCTTTGTCAAAGCTGCTTGCGGAGTACCGATGTTCTGGGGCGATGGGGTGGCGAAGAGTTTATTGTTATCTGCCCAAATACCAATTTAACGGATGCCAATAATCTCGCTGAACGGTTACGAAAAACTCTGGCCGCTAGATATTTTGAACCGGTTGGGTATACCACAGCGAGCTTTGGCATTGCTGAATGTGATTCCCATCATGCATTGCCAAAGGATTTGATTCGTCATGCAGATACAGCGCTGCGTAAGGCGAAGGCAAAGGGACGAAATTGCACCGTGGCGCACCAGGGTCTGACGGACTCGGCCAATGGACAAAGCCGATAGCGGAAACTGATGCGATCGCTCACCTCCATAAGTGACACAGTTCAATCATTTGTTGTGGGTTTCGACGCCGACAAATGATTCAAACCCATGAGGATTCTGGACAAACCTCGTATAAAAATATGCGGAAAGTTTCTTGCGATTCAGCCCCAGCAGCATATTATGCAGAAATAATCTGCATAAGTATTAAATGCAGGGAGTTATGCCGAATCTTTCTTTCCATACACCTAATATGGGATCTTAGGCGGAAATTTTCCGTCTATTAAATAGTTATGCATACAAAATGATATGACGAAAATATTTTCAAAAACAGACTTCATGAAAATGGCAATTGAGGAACACCTCAAATGTACGAAATATCCTCGAGTGGGGGCTGTGATCGCGAAAAGCGGAGAACTTCTTGCAACTGGCTATCGTGGTGAACGGGGCAATGACCACGCTGAACGTGTAGCAATAGAGAAATTATGTGCCGATCAACTTCATGACTCAACTATCTACACAACTTTAGAGCCGTGCGTCAAACTATTTGATGACCAAGATATTCAATCTTGTGCAGAGTTAATAATCAACTCAGGAATAACTGAAGTTGTTATAGGTGTCTTAGACCCCAACGGAACGATTTATTCACAAGGATTTAGAAAGTTGTTAGAAAATAATATAAGCGTAAGTTTCTTTAATAGAAAGTTACGAGCTGCTGTTGAGGAAGAAACGTTTGAATATGGAGAAATCCACAAAATCTACGGTAATGGCAAGAGACGTGTCCCAGTAGTTCAGAGTGGGATAAGTATTGAAGTGCATTTCAGTAAAACAGATTTACGAAGCATCTCTATAAAATGGGCTACTTTACAGCCAACTCATGGATGTGTAGATCTTTCGAGTAATAACGGAGCTGTAAGAGTGGCTGCTGGAGCAAGCAGCTTTGGAGACATCACTGATCCAATGGTTTTCAGGTTTCCTAGTCACTTTGCAAGAATGAAAAAAGGAATGATTGCAATTGTACAACCAGTCGGATCGACCTTTTTCGTACTCATTAAATTAATTGACATATTTGAAAATGACATAACATTTCAATGGGAAGTGAGAAATCAAAACTAATCTATTTAAATTGTATTTTCTGGCAATTCTCTTCAATCAATGTACGCATAACAAGTCGCTGCACCGGAACGCCGCAAGCCGGTTATTTAAAGCCTGCGTCCGGTGAGCTTGGTCGTTAGCGTGGTATTTGGATGGTGAGATCAATACTCTGGAAATAAGGGTTTAAGTCATTTGAAGGGAAATACTTTTGGGAGAAAGGTGCATTTGCAGGCTGTCTGAAGGAACTATGTATCATCATGGTTATTCAAGCCCAGTTAGGTACATGAATGATGACAAATCTCCCCCTTGGTTTCAATGACCCTAAAGTAGGTTTATCAACGCTGCACGAAAACCATGAGTGGTTTACCAATATCTGCCGACACTGCCCAGGCAATTTATTCAGAGACAAAAAACTGCAACCTGCATGGCAAAACTGGCTGGCGCGACACCCTGATCGATGGTTTCGGCAAGAGCTTGCCTGCAATCCTTCTTTGCTTCCAGACAATATTGCCCTTCTGGCAAGGGATGACAATGCCAATATACGCTCGTCAATTGCTCGCAATCAATCAACCTCTTCTGAGCTATTGCAGCATCTAGCAACTGACCCCTCACGTAGCGTCCGCTTAAATGTTGCTTATCACAGCAATGCACCTACAGCAGCGCTCATACACTTAGCTACAGATCACGATTGGGCTGTTCGTTCGAGCGTTGTTCGCAACCTGAATACATCAGCAGAAGTGCTCATAAATTTGGCTAACGATGCGGATGAACGGGTTCGTCGCGCCGTTGCCGAACATCCAAATATTCCTTCAGAGATATTAATTCAACTTTTCAATGATTCCAGCAAGTTAGTTCGTCGAGTTGCGGCTCAGCATCCGAAGGTGCCCCTTGATTTGTTAGAGGAATTAGCAAATAGCCCAGACTATTTCTTACGTTCTGGCGTAGCTAGGAATCCGGGTACATCAGCCGAGCTATTAGTTCAATTATCCGACGAGGAAGATATAGGCATTCTTAACGATGTTGCTAAGCATCCCAACACCCCGATTGAAGTATTAGTCTGCTTGGCAAGTTGTAGTTACGAATATGATACTGTTCATTTCCATATTGCTAGAAATCGCAATACACCTAGCGATATCTTAGCCAAATTAGCACATCATCATAGTAGAGATGTCGTTTACGAAGTGAGTCACAATCCTAATGCTTCAAAAGATACCAAGGAAGTCGCTTTTGAGAACTATAAGAATCATCTCCCTCCGTATCCCATAACTTAATGTGATTTGGGCAAGGTGGGAGGAACTTCTGGCACAGCGCGAGGGCTAACCCCTCGGTGCAGCGGATTGATGGGCAAGCCTGGCACTGAGTTTAAGGTTGTCTGCGATCGCTGGCTTTTGCTGTTATAGCTGTCGCCAGCTTAGTTGGGACAAGGACATTTTTGGGGAATGGCAAAGCCATTCCCCAAAAATGTCCTAATCAAACTGGCCATCGCTATAGCTGTAGATCTTGCATGAAGTTGGAAAAAGCTATATATACAGGGAATATCAGTACCGCTGAGTGCATGAGCTGGCTTGATACTTAATATTGTTCAATCTCACATGGCCCTTTAGCAAAAGCTTATTTTTTTGGGAAGGTGAAGACATGAATCCGTGGCAAGTTGGTATGTTCTTGAGACGATGCTCCAAGTGGGGCATCAATATCCTTTCTGTTTTCATGATCGTCGGCGGTCTGCACCTCACCTTTTTGGGAGAAGACCAAGACGACAGCCTGATTGGGGCGACCAATATTATCCTTGGGGCGACTCTCTTTTCCCTTGTTGAAGATTAGCAGGTGAGCCGATAGGTGTCTGTGGATCAGCCCTTTCAAGCAAGGCGGATTGAGCGACTTGTAACCATCAGGGGAAGTTTCTTTTGGTAGGGGTTTCAGATTCTTAGATAGAGTGAGTACTCTCCACAACTTGAAAGATTCCTGATAGCGATCGCCAAAAGCCTCAATGCGATCGCCGATCTCGTCGTGTGTATTCTCCGCTTTAACTTCCACTACCCCATCGATAATTTTTCACGAAAGTAACTTGGTATTGATGCAAAGATTATCTGCGGCGGGTGATGGGCGCCGTTATACAGTTAGTACTTCAGGTCAGGATTTAGCTTCCGTTCTGGGTGCCAAAGTCTGGTCTAGGTAGGTTTTGCAGTTTTGCAATGATGAATGACTGTTTCGGTAGATCACAGCTATTGAGAGGTGCATTTTTCACTATCAGTTTCTTGTGGGGTGGCTTTCTATCCAGACCATGGTGTGGATTATTCCACGCTGTCATGATGGACATCCGCATGGTGAAAGGTTGGGAAGCGCCGTTCCCTTGCACTGCTGGGTCTAGCCATTGTTTGAATATTTGAATATGGCAAAAGCTTTTGGCGGCGATCGCACTCCTGACACCCACACAGCAAGCCTCCAATTCCGAATTCCAAACTGCGAATTCCGAATTACCTCATGTTGGAATCAGGGGCGATCGCCCTCTGGCACAGTTGGAAGACGCTGCTCAACCCACAGCAGCTAGCACCAAGCAGGCCAAAACAGCATCTTTACTAATTCGGAATTCGGAATTCGTAGTTCGTAATTACGACTTCCGAATTCCGAATTCCAAATTATTCCTACCGCACCAACACCGTCATGACTTTGCCATGGGCAAACGGTGCCGGAATGATGGGCGTAAACCGCGCTCGGTCTTGCACCATCTCTTTCACGTACATTTCGTTCATGATGTGAACGACTTGCTCTCGCGTACCGATAATCCAAATCTGCGGCTTTTCGGGCTGGGGCACAGGCACCAGCTCGTTAAACTCCGATGTCATATTCTGTTCCTCGCTAATGCAATGGAGATGTGGAGAAGAAAAGCTTAAGGCGTGGTACCCAACCACTTATGTAGCATTAGCGAGGTGAAACGATAAAATCGATCCAGCCTAGCCCTCTGCCCAGTACAGAGAGTTAGGTTAGCTGGTTAGGCAGTGTTCCAGCACTCCTAACTAGCGTCCTCACCTTAAGCCTGTCTTTGGTTAAATCACCAGAACGAATTCCGGTATCGCACACAATAAAACAAAACGCTAAGAGAACACAAGTACCCCTCAGCGTTTTGTCATCATTTCTTGATCTTTCAACTGAACCGTTCAATCGACTCTGCAACACGCATAAAAATATATGGAAAGATTCTGGCTATACAGCTTGCTCAGCGTATTATGCAGACTGTTTCTGCACAAGTATTAAGAACGCACTGAGAGTATGAGCGAGATTACTATCACTGGCATTGCCACAAAGCAGATGTCGCAGCCTGATGACTCCGGGGATATCTATTATGCGATAAAAGCAACCGTGCAGAACAACTCAGGTCGTCCTCTAGAAGTGAATATATCAATCCAAGCAGTTGATGAAGACGACTTCGAACTAACAGACGTTTCGTTGAGTAGCGAAATTGCCGCAGATGAGACGAAAACTATCACTGATAAGACATTCATGCCACACAGCGATTACGTTCAGATTGCGAAGTGGCAGATAAAGAGCGTTAGCACATACGACGTGTAGAGCAAGCACATCGCGCAGTCATCTAACGAATTGCTACAACCGAACTTGGACATTAGCGCGATCGCTCATATTCCCCTTTCGCTTCAACCCCATGAATGTGGTGTGCCTTTGGCGATCGCTCCACTATCCCCAACATGTGTTTTTGTGGGAGAGCATTGCTGGTAATGAAAACGGTGCGATCGCTACAATGAAACAACCGTGCGATCTCTGGGGAAATATGCAAATCACGATCGACCTACCGCCAGATCTTGAGCAAGACTTGCTCCGCCAAGCAGAGCAATCGAATGTTCCATTGCAAACTTTGATTCTGCGGGCTTTACGCCAGATCATTCAAACGCCGCTTGTTTCCAGCGCTCAGTGGCCAGAGGCTATTTTGTCCTACCAGGGAATCCCTAACTTTCCAGCATTCGAGTCCTACCGAGACGAACTCCTTCCGCCCCGCGAACTGGAGCTGTTTTGATGCGCTATCTCCTTGATACCTGCGTCATCAGCGACTTCATCAAGGGTGAAGCTGGAACCACAGCCAAACTTAAACAAACGTCACCTGTTGATATTGCCATCTCAGCCATTACAGTTATGGAGTTGCATTATGGCTTGGCACTCAATCCGCAACGTGCTCAGAAAATTGAACCCGCGATCGCCAGCATTCTTTCTTCTGTGACAATTCTGCCATTCGGCGCTGTAGAAGCTGAACGGGCCGCTCAAATCCGTGCTGTGCTCAAAGCCCACGGGCAACCCATTGGTGCTTACGATGTCTTAATTGCAGCTACCGCACTTCAACATAGCCTGATGATGGTTACAGCAAACCAACGAGAGTTTGTTCGGATTTCTGGCTTGCAAACCGAAGATTGGCGACAAGCTTGATGAGCGGTCAACTAGCGCGATCGCCTAAATTTCCCTTTCCGCTTCAACCCCATGAATTGCGGTGTATCTTTGGCGATCGCTCCACCATCTCCAACATGTGTTTTTGTGGGAGAGCATTGCTGGTAATGAAAACGGTGCGATCGCTAAAACACAGCAACAGTGTGATTGTTTGGATCAATTAACTCATCAGGAATTCGATTTCGTTCAATGTACTGATTAATCTCATCTTGATGATCGCTGTAATACGTCAGCGCTCCAAAAACCTGTCCCAGTGTTAGATGTGGCATCCCTTTGAGAATTTCTTCGGGCGCAACACCCATTCGCCACGTTTCAACAATTGCCCTAACAGGTGTTCGGGTTCCCCGGATAATCGGTTCTCCGTGCAAAATCTCATCATCCCGCACAACGTAAAGATAATCTGTTGTGTGAACCATGTTTCCTTTCCAAACTGGTTATCCTACATTGTATCCCTGGCATCAATCAGCCCTCGTCACGTCTACAACTGACGCCTCTCAAATATGTGTTGAGTGATGGCGATCGCCTACTGCAACCGCACTTTCCCAATTTTTCATCAGTAGAATAGGATTTAAGCTTGAATCTGGTGAAGCTGGAGCCAGCAAATGGTACAAATTCCATCAAAACCATTAACCTTAGCGGAGTTTTTGGAATTGCCAGAAACCAAACCCGCGAGTGAGTACATTGATGGCCACATCATTCAAAAACCAATGCCACAGGGAAAACACAGTGCAATTCAGGGAGAATTGGTTCCTGCCATCAACAGCATTGTGAAGCCCAAGCGCATTGCACGGGCCTTTCCCGAATTGCGGTGTACCTTTGGCGATCGCTCCATTGTTCCCGACGTTGTAGTGTTTGTGTGGGAACGCATTCCCCGCGATGAAAACGGCGCGATCGCAAATACCTTTTCAATGGCACCCGATTGGACGATTGAAATTCTGTCGCCAGACCAAAGCCAAACAAAAGTCACCAAAAATATTCTGCACTGCCTCAAGCACGGCACCCAAATGGGTTGGTTAATCGACCCAGAAGAACAAACCGTTTTTGTTTACCGTTCCAAACAGGAAACTGAAGTGTTTGACGAGCCAAGCTCAGCTCTTCCCAAGCCATCCTTTGCTAGCGAAATGCAGCTTACTGTTCAAGACCTGTTTGCCTGGTTGCTGGAGTGACGCGCAGTTGAGCTTAAACGATTCCTTGAACCCCGACCCACAACAAAAAAGAACCCGCCTTGTGAGCGAGTTCTCTTAAGAAATTGCGTTTAAGCGCGATCGCTATTCGCCCGTAATCGATAGCTCATCCACCCACACATAGGGGGCAATACCGCCGCCCACCAGTTCCAGCTCCTTGCCCACATAGATGATCGATTGCAGCACCTTGCGAAAATCGCCTGCTACCGTAGCCGACTCAATACTGGTGCGTTTGCCATTCTCAATTAGCCAGCCATCAAACGGCAGAGAGAAAGAACCCTGCAACGACTGCACCCCCGCATGCAGCGCTTGCAAATCGTCAATCAAAATCACACCATCGGCATCATCCAGCGAGTATTCCTTCTCCGCAGGCTGACCGGGGAAAACATGGTAAAAGTGGCGACCCACACTCACCTTTGCGCCAATGTTGGCATGTCCGGTGGGTTGCGCCCCCAGGCGCTTGGCCGTTCCCGCACTGTGCATAAAGTTGGTGAGAATGCCATTCTCAATCAGACTAAGGCGACGGGTGGGTGTGCCCTCGCCATCAAAGCTTTCGCCGCCCACATTTTCGGGATGCAGCGCATCATCGCACAGGCTCAGCAACGGAGAGGCGATCGCCGTTCCAATCGATTCCGGCGTGGACAGGCTTTGCTTATCCAACACATTCTGCGCATTAAACAGGTTGGAGAACGCCCCCAACAGGCTCAAAATCGCATCGGGCGAAAACACCACCGGATACTTGCCCGTCTTCACCTTGTCGTAGGCCAAGTGGCTAATGGTTTTCTCCGCGGCTTCCTGCACACAGGCGGCAATATCCAGCCCATCCAGCGCTCG
Source organism: Leptolyngbya sp. AN02str (assembly GCF_050565595.1). Lineage (NCBI taxonomy): Bacteria > Bacillati > Cyanobacteriota > Cyanophyceae > Leptolyngbyales > Leptolyngbyaceae > Leptolyngbya > Leptolyngbya sp. AN02str. The sequence goes on from NZ_JBNXVR010000029.1 coordinate 53,323, forward strand.
GCTCACCCGAAAGGCTCCAGCACTGCGGGGTTTGCGGCCCTCTTGCTCCGTTTTGCTGTACAGGTAAATCGAGGCCACAGAATGCCCCTCATTCCGTCGCGCCCCCTCGCTGTTGAGGTAGAAGCGATCGATATGGCGCTGCGCCATGCCATTGTAGGGAACCGAGGCGATCGCCGTATGGGCAGCCAGCAGTTCTTTCTCGGCATGCACCAGTTTATCGATCAGCTCCGTCACGGGTGCTTGGGGGGCTTTTTCCTCCGGTGTGCCGCCAATTGGGGCGATCGCCTCTGGGCTAAAGTCGGGAATGTTCTCCTTCGCCCCAAACAGACTGGCATCATAAGCAGTTTTGAGCGCCATTTCCAAACCCAACGGGTCCACATCCGAGGTGGACGTGACGCCAACCGTGCCGCTGTCATTCCACACCCGCACCGTTACACCCGAACGGTTAGAAGCCTTCACCTGCTTCGGTTCGCCCCGATCCACCTGGGCGCTCATTTCATCCACCACCGCGCCGTACACATCGTACTTGGGAATGCCCAACCGCTTGGCAATCTCTTGGGCCTGGGTAGCAAGGTTATCAATCTGTGTCGTCATAGAAATTCTGCTGTGTCAAAAGGGTTTGCAACGAAGCCAACAGAGTGCATCCCACTCGTGTCGCCCTCTCCCAAAATCCTTCTCCCAAACTAGGAGAGAGCTTTTGAATCTTGTCCCCCTTCTCCCAAGATTGGGAGAAGGGGCGGGGGGATGAGGGCCAGAGATACATCCACCAAACCAGCGCTATCGACCGCCCACGGTAATGGAATCGACCTTGAGGTGAGGCTGGCCCACCGTCACGTAAATGCTGCCGCTCACCGAACCGCAGAAGCCAGCGGCCAAGCCCAAATCATTGGAGCACATGGAAATTTTGTCCATAATTTCCGTTGCCTCGCCAATGAGGGTTGCACCCTTCAGCGGCTTGGTCACTTTGCCGTTCTCGATCAAATACGCTTCCGCCACTGCAAAGTTGAACTGTCCGGTTGCGCCCACGCTACCACCGCCCATGTTCTTGCAGTAAATGCCCTTGTCGATGGAAGCAAACAGGTCATCCATCGAATAGTTGCCGGGGGCAATGTAGGTATTGCGCATGCGGCTGGCGGCGGCGTAGGTATAGTTTTGGCGGCGACCGCTGCCTGTGCGAGGATGGCCCGTACGCACTGAACCCGCGCGATCGCTAATGAAATTCTTGAGGATGCCGTTTTCGATCAGCAGCGTGCGCTGGGCGGGCATGCCCTCATCATCCATATCAATCGTGCCAAAGGCATCGGGCGACAACCCCTCATCCCAAGCCGTCAGATTTTCGTGGGCAATCTTTTCACCCTTCTTATCCATAAACGGCGTGGTCTTGCGCTCAATCTGGGTGGTTTCCAGCAGGTGACCGCAGGCTTCGTGGAAGATAACCCCCCCAAACTGGTTCGCCATCACAATCGGATAGGTGCCCGATTCCACATAGTCCGCGTAGAGCATCTTTCCAGCCGATTCGGCCACTTCCTCCGCATCGGTCTGATAATCCCACGCTTGCAAGAAGCTGGGGCTGCCCGTGTTGCCGTTACGCTTGCCAATAGAGGCGCGATGCTCCCCATCGGCACACAGCAGGCTGTACCCCACAGACTGAGTGAGGCGAATATCGCGCGCAAAGGTGCCATCGCTGGCAGCCACCAACACTTCCTGCCAATCGCGGAAGTAGCTGGCACGGCGCGACTGAATATGGCTGGCCTTGGTGGCAATGTGGGCATTGGCTTCTAGCAACACTTCGCCCATTTCGCGAATGGGGCTGCTTTGGGCAAACCAGTTGTCCTTGCCGCGCGCGGTGGCGTAGTCGCGCATCAGCTCCAGGTTAATTTCCGGCACAAAGGCAGCCGGCGCAGGCAGCGACAGGCCCATAATGCCCAAGCCTTTTTCCAGCGCGGCTTTCAAGCCTGCAAACGAAAGATCATTGGTGCTGACATAGCAATCGGCATTGCCCTTAAACACGCGCACACCCGCGCCCGTGCTCAGGCTGGGCGAAATGCTGGTGATGGCATCTTCTTCTGCCAAACAGCTAATGTAGTTGACCCGCTCTAGAAAAAACTCGATGAAGTCGGCTCCAGCAGCACGTCCCAACCCCAACAGGGTAGACAGTGGCGCTCTCCACGATTCGTCGAAGCGATCGCGCGCCATAGGATAGTCTAATTGGGGCAACTGCTTGGTCAGTAGCAATGTATCCGACAGAGTAGTGAGGTTCATGCAACAGTCCTTTTGCGGATCACCAATGAAGAGATGAATTGCCTTCCAGTGTAGCAAGGGGGCTAATGAGATATGGGTCTTGCGCTTGGCGGGATGCCGAACCCAATCTCCGGCATCACCCAGCACAGCCACATCACCCCCGTCCCATTTCTAAACGCCATCGCCAATATCCAATCCTTCGCTTGTCACGCTAGGATGCGGTCGATGATGATGGTGGAGGTCTGGGATGCTTGCTTGTGGAAGTAGCGCACCACCCCCACCCATCCCTCCAGATTGCGAAACACCAGCCGGTCGATCAATTCATCCTCAAATACTTAACTGAATTCTTCCTAAAAATATGACCTCGATTGAAGAACTTTCCTCAGAAATGATTCTCGCGCTTTTGCTCAGCCTGCATGTGTTGATTGGGGTTGTGGGGGCGATCGTCGCCTACTACAAAGGCCGCAGCCTCAAGCAATGGCTCCTAATTGGCATTGCATGCGGGACACCAGCCCTGCTCGTTGCCCTGGTGATGAAGCGCGAAACCACAGCATGAGCATGGTGCTTCATGATTGCCCATGGTTGCCAATGAGTTGCCAAGATTGCCAACGGTTGCCAACGGTTGCCAACGATTGCAGCCGCTAAAGGCTATGGGTCAGGCTTTGAATTTCTTGAACAACCCGAGCCTTGCTCGACACTAAATGAGTTTGAATCGCCTCGGTTGCAGCATCGGTATTGCGCTGGGCGATCGCCTCATAAATTTGCCGATGTTCCAGGCGAATATCCAACACTTGGGGATTGTGGCACAGCGTTTGAATTCGCAGCAGCGCCATCGCATCAAACACCTGCTCCAGCAAAAAGACCAAGCGCTGATTGCCCGAACTCTCGGCAATGAGATGGTGAAACTGGTAATCCAGATCTAACAGTTGCAAATTATCCGGCTTGGATTGGCTACGACCCAATTTTTCGGCTTGCTCAACATAGTTTTCTAACTGCTGCAATTGCGTTGCCGTCGCATGCTCACACGCCCCTGCCACCGCCAACTGCTCCAAAGCTAGGCGACAGTCATATAGCTGCGTGGCATCTTCCGCCGAAATGGTGGTGACCCGCAGGCCACCGCTGGTATCAGCCGTGGCCAACCCCTCGCGCTGAAGCTGCCGCAATGCCTCGCGCAGGGGAGTACGGCTAACCTGCAAGCGCTGAGCCAGCTGCGTTTCAATTAGGCGATCGCCCGGTGCCAGCTCACCCGACAGAATGCCCATGCGCAACGCTTCATAGGCTTGCTCATGCAAAGACTTACCCCGTTGAACAGACTGAGACGATAAAGCCAATGGTGGTAACTCCTCGGGCGATCGCAAAATTTAGGATGCTTCTGGCATACAGTATACGGCGCACATTCGCATCATCGGCGCTTGGCCGTCGTCGGCAGACTTAAGCCAAAGGTCTCAACCAACATGCACCCTCTCTTCATTCTATTCTCACGGAAGGTAGGGTAAAAACACGGGCACGCCACATGAAGGAGCGTGCAGGATTCCGTAGGGATACAGGTTAGCGCACGCAGCAGCCAGGGCACTTCTTAGAAGGTAGAGTTTGCTGGAGCCTTTATGTCTTCCCCTGCCCAAACATCAGCGCTATCCCCTGCGATCGCCCCAACCTATCCCCTATCGGGTGTGGCTCAGCCTGGGTTGCCCGAGCTTGCAGGCAAATGCTCCCTTTCCCCGTCCGGAAACGCGTCATCGCTGCTGTTTATTGACTCCCAGGTTGAAGACTACCAAAGCCTGATTGCTAGCATGACCGCTGGCACCCAAGTTTTTGTGCTCACGCCAGAAACGAATGCGATCGCCCAAATCACCCAAGTCCTTCAGGGACAGTCGGGCATCAGCAGTCTGCACATTGTTTCCCACGGAGCCGATGGGAGCCTGCAACTAGGAGACGACTGGCTCACAGGCACCACGTTGGCAACCCATGCCTCCCAGCTTCAGCAATGGAGCAGAGCCTTGACCGAGCAGGCCGATATTTTGATGTACGGCTGCAACGTCGCCGCTACGCCCCAGGGAGCATCCTTTGTTTCAAGGCTGAGCCAGTTCACCGGAGCTGATGTCGCCGCTTCGACCGATCTCACAGGCCCCACTGCCCTGGGTCACAACTGGGCTCTCGAATTTACCACAGGCTCCATCGAGTCAGTCTCTCCCTTTTCTCCAGGGGCGATCGCAGCATATCGTTATACCCTAAACGCTACCGTTGGCGTTGCCGCCCTCGATAGCCTCGCCGCCGAAGCAACGGGTAAATCGGGCGTCTTTCGCATCAACCGCGCTACCGACGATGTTAGCCAAGCGCTAACCGTCAACTACACCCTGGGCGGCACCGCCACCAACGGCACGGACTACGGCTCCCTAGCGGGTTCCGCCGTGATTGCCGCCAACAAGTCCTTTGTGGATGTGATGGTAAAACCCAAGCTCGACAGCGTGGTGGAAGGCAACGAAACCGTAGTGATGACCCTGGCCAACGGTAGCTACACCATCGCCCCCAAACACACAACCGCCACCGTCACCATGGTCGATGCCCCCGTTGTGCATCTCACCGTGCCCGATGCCGTGGCCAATGAGCACATCGCCAACTCCGCCAAGTTCTGCATTCATCGCACCGGGGGCAACCTCACCCAAGCCCTCACCGTGAAGTACACCATTGCTGGCACCGCCAGCAACGGCACGGACTACACGGCCCTGTCAGGGATCGCAACCATTGCCGCTGGCCAAACGTTTACTGATGTGATCATCAACCCGATCAACGATGGCTTGAGTGAACTGGGCGAAACCATTCGCATCACCCTAACCGCTGGCAGCTACGCCATCAAAGACACCGCCAAAATCGCCAATCTCACCATTGCAGGCAACGACCCAACCATTTCCCTCACGGCAATGAGCAGCACCGTTGTGGAAGGCAACACAGGCACCAAAGCATTGACCTACAAGGTGTCGCTCTCCCATGCCAGCGATCAGGCCGTGACGGTCAACTACGCCACGCTGGATGGCACAGCCAAGGTGGGCGATGGCGACTATAGTAAAGTTGCTCCGACCAAGCTGCTATTCACCCCCGGCATGACGCAACGCACGGTGAGTGTTTTAGCGAAGGGCGATCGCAAGTTTGAAAGCAACGAAACCTTTTATGTGCAGTTGGCCAGTCCGGTCAATGGATCGCTCAATCCCAATGCTAAGAAAGTAGCTGGACGCATTTTGAATGATGATTTGATGACGGCCTACAACTTTGGAGCATCCAGCTTTCGGGTGAAGGAAGGTCAGCAGCAAAACACGGTGATGATTCCCCTGGTGCGCTCGGGCAATGTGGCCATGGCTGGCTCTGTTCAGGTGAAGCTGACAGGCGGTACGGCGATCGCAGGACAGCATTTTCTTGGCAATGCGCTCACCGTTGCGTTTGCCGCTGGCCAAACCACCGCATGGCTGCCCCTCCAGCTCGTTGGCGACCTTTTGAAGAATGTTGACCGCACGCTATCGCTCTCCATCATTAGCTTTAGCCATGTGGGAGCCTTTACCAACGCCCCCGTCGTTACGGTGACCCTAGCCGACGACGACTAACCGCTCCTGGGCTTGCGGCTATTTCTACAAGTTACGCCGCGAAATGCGCTCACAGAGCAGGTTTCGCGGCGCTTACTCCTGCAACGCAACAGCCTTGAGATGTTTGCGTTACTTCGCCTGAACTCCAGGGGTATGACTACGCCCAGAGCTAAGAGCACGGCAACACCGACGACCACACCGATCGCACATCAATGCCGCGCATTCCCGCCCGAGTTGCAGCCTCTAGTCCCGCTTCACTGTCTTCATACACAATGCAATCCGCCGGAGCAACGCCTAGCTGTTCGGCTGCTAGCAAAAATAGATCGGGCGCGGGTTTGCCGTGGAGTGCATCTTCGGAGGTGACCACCACATCAAACACATGGGCCAGCCGGATTGTTTCCAAGGTTTGCCGCACAATGTAGCCCGTTCCCCCCGATGCAATCGCCATGGGAACTTTGCCCACATGCTCTTCCACAATTTGCGCCACGGGAGCGATCGCCGTTACCCGCGAAATCAACTCCTGAAAGCGACGGTGTTTTTCGGCTTTGACCAACAGCGCATCCAGGTCATAGCCAAAGGTTTCATTTAAGATACGCACCACATCCACGGTTGAAATGCCCGTGTGCTGCAAGTACCAGTCGCAGTCCATCTCGGCATCAAACGTTTGCAGCGCCTCCGACCAGGCTTGATAATGCACCGGGAGCGTATCGGCCAGTGTGCCATCGCAATCAAAAATGAGGGCAGCATAGGGAGGAATTGGCGCGATCGCAGACATATCCATAAACGGTGAACACCCCAAATGGTGGGAATAAACGCTCGTTCTACCACTCTACTGGGCATTGCAACCCACGTTCACACTCTTCATCGACACATTGGCATCGGCGTGCGTCAGGTCTGTTCCCCAAACTTACAGTGAACCTACAGCGAATCTGGATAAGCCTTGACCAAAAACTGGGCTGTTCCGTGGGGTACTAGCGTCGCTGTTGGCTCCAGCACAACACCTGCTTGCAGCTGCATGATTGCGCCCTGGTCCAGCGCATCGGCGAGCGCCCACGACTGCCCCTTGTGCATGGCCTGCAAGTGCTGATCTTGCAAATACAGGAGTGCCGCAATCTCGTTGTAGGGATGGGGCTGCTGGCTCAGGCTGGCATTGTACGCCACCAGGTAATAGGCGCGATCGCTCCCCGCCAAGCTGCCATAGCCCGTATGCTTGCGCTTTTCCAAAATCAACCGGGGGCAAATGGCCTCACCCACTAGCTCAATTGCCCGAATCGTACCATCCGCCTGGAGCAAATGCGTTTGGCTCGCGGGGTTAATGCTCGACACCACATCGCCAATTTCTTCCACGCTTTCTCGCAGGGCACAGTCCACAAACGATTCCTGTGGATCGGTGCGCTTGCCACCCACCCCAAAAAACCGCAGCGAGTGGGGCGATCGCGCCAACTCTCGCTTCGGAATCGAAAACACGTGATACCCATTCCACCGCAAAAACAGCGCCGTTCCCGCAGGAGTGGTAGGAGTAATCCAATCCGATAGCTGCATCACTTCAACGCCAACGTCGATACCCATAATACTGATCCACCCGGCGTTGCCACTGCGCCCAATACGCGCTCAACGCCTCTGGCTCAAACCAAAACACCTCCGCAGGCTGATGGGGAACCGCCACAACCAGCATGGCCTGGTTTAGCTCTGCGCCCAACTGGGGAAAGGCGTGATTGACGGCACCACAGTAGGCCGCCAGTTGCAACGGCCCGTCATACAGCCGTTCCACCGACTGCTTGGGCGCATCTGCCGTTTTCCAATCCACCACACAGGGCTGGCCACGGTAACTCGCCACACAGTCCACCTGACCCGCATAGGCCAAATCATAGTGAAACACCTTCTCTTCTACAATCTGCACATCGCCAAGTTCCGCCAGCACCGATGCCAAACTCTCCCAATAGGGCTTTACCAGTTCGGGGCATTCTCGCGGCTCTCCCCGCAAGTAGTGGCACAGATGCTTATGAGTTTGGCTACCGCGCCGACTGGCCGCTGTTGCGATGCGAGTGGCCTCCTGTGACCCAACGCGATCGCGCCACCGGGCCAACGCCTCTCGATCTTCCGGCGGCTTGGTCGCATTCAAAATTGCAGTCACACTGGGCAACCGCACCCCTTGGGCATCTGTCAAAAACCGGGCTCGTCCCATGCCACCCCCAACCCCACAAACGCAAAAAAGAGACGTGATTCCACGTCTCTAAACCTGACACAAACGTGAGATGAATTAACCTAAACCTGGGAGATAACTAGCCCAAAACGTTGCCAAACGTTTCGAGCACACCCGAGGTAAACACGGCATAAATGACGTAGGCAAACGCTGCGCCACCAATGCCACCCACCAAAAACATGCCTGCAAATTCGCTCCAGCCTTCGGAGGTGCTCAGCGCAGCAGGAGGATTGGGCGTTGTGACAGTGGCGATCGGCTTGGGTGCGCCCACGCTGCCATACAGCGACAGACACAGGGTCAAAATTACCACCAGAATGATGGCCTCAACCAAACCCACAATGTTGGCATAGGGCGTATTGCGGAACTGGCTGGTCACCGCAAAGGGGCCAAACAGCAAATATCCATGAGCCATGCCAATTTCCAAGCCGCGACGCTGGGGCGATAGACCAGGCCGATAGGCAGGCAGGTTGTTGATAAAGGTTTTGGTGAAACTTGACGCGTTGATGGGGGTGGCAAGGTTGCCAATCTGGGGATCGCCAGCGGGTTTAACTACTTCTATCGTCATCGTTCAGATATCTCTCAAAGTATTGTCAATTGCGGCGTACCAAGTCGGAACGCTCAATAAACTCAAGGGGATGAGGACGGGAAATTTAGGCGGCGTCGGTCTCAATGTAAATAAAGAGAAATGCCATCACCACAGCGGGAAAAACCCAGCCAATGATAGGTACAAAAATCGAAGGGAGATAGGAGGCTGCCATATCTGAGTTTCCTATGAAGATTTACAAGCTTCATGGCCAAATTTACTGCGGAATTAGCGCCAAATTGCGGAAGGCTAAGAATTTTTAACAAAAGGCACAATGGTTATGTCGCAAGCTAGACCCGTTTTGGGCGATCGCCCCCTCTTTGGCTAGATGTGAATTCTGCACTGGGCGTTTGAGCGGATGAGGTTGCCCAAACGGCTGCTGAGAGCAGTGCGTTACATTGAGTAACAGAACGTTACGTTGGTTCGAGAATGAATCGCACGGTCGTTTGGTTTCGGCGCGATTTACGCATTGCAGATCACGCTCCGCTGTATCGAGCGGCAACCCGAGGCGCAGTCGTTCCTGTGTTTGTGCTGGATCGGGCGCTGCTCACCCATCCCGAAACGGCTGTGGCGCGGGTGGCCTTTATGCTGGAGTGCTTGCGATCGCTCGACCAGGATTTGCGCGATCGCGGCGGTCGGCTGATCATCCGCTGTGGCGATCCCGTCGAAGTTTTGCCTCAGCTCGTTCGGGAATCTCAGGCCGATGGGATCTACGCCCATGTTGATTTTGAGCGGATCTATGGCCGCGTGCGCGATGCTCGGCTGAATCAGCGATTAGCGCAAGCCGATATGAAAATTCGCTGGTTTGAACCACCCGGCACCACCCCAAACCTCATCCCCTATCCCCGCTATCGCGACCTGTGGTATCTGCATATGGCGGAAGCCATGCTACCTGCGCCCACTCAAGTCATCGTCCCCAACGACATCGCCAGCGAACCGATTCCCACGCTGGAAGAGTTGGGACTCATTGCCGATGAGAAGCCCATCCCTCCCGCTGGCATAGAGCCAGCCCGACAGATGCTGCGCGAGTTTTATGACGACAAAATCACGCGGTACTACTGGCAGCTTTCCTATCCTGGTGCGGAGGCCACCACGGGCTTGAGTCCTCATATTAAATTTGGGGCGATTTCGGTGCGGGAATGTGTGCAAACAGCGCAGCAGTGGGAATGTGCCGATGGACGCGCCGAACGCAGCCGCCAACAGTTGATTGCGCGATTGCGATGGGGCTGCGGTTTCGCTCAGCGGTTTCGCTACTTGCCACAGTTGGAGGTGCGATCGCTCTATCACGTCTTTGATGAGGAAGGCTGGGAGTTTGACGAGGCGCTGTACAACGCATGGCGCGATGGGTATACCGGCTTTCCCATTGTGGATGCGGCGGCGCGCTGCCTACAGGCCACGGGTGGATGGAAACAGCTCAACTTTCGTACACGAGCCATTTATTCCAGTTTTCTCAGCAACTTGCTGGGCATGGACTGGCGCTATGGCGCACTCCACTTTATGCGGCACCTGATTGATGGCGACTGCCCCATTGACCATTACCAATGGGCTATGCAGGCCGGGGTCACCCACTGTGTCGATAAAACCTGGACCCGCATTTACAATCCCCAACAGGTTGCCGTCGATCGCTGCGACCCCGATGGTCTGTTCATTAAACAGTGGGTGCCTGAGTTGGCGCACCTGTCGCCGCAAGCGCTGGGCAGTCCGCCACCACTGCTGGGCGATTATCCCCAACCCATCCTGGACTACAAACGGGCACGCCAGCGCCGAGTCAAGCAGTTGGAGCAGCAGCGCCACCGTTTTCTCAATCAGGAAAATGTGTTGCCCTTTTTGGCGCGAATGCCTACGGATGTGCGCCCCCTTGCCGCTGAGTGGTTCGAGAGCGATATCGCCTGGGCAGCAGAAACACATCCTGAGCTATTTCCCACAGCGCTGGATCTCGAGTCTCTGGATGTGGAACAGGCACAGGCGCTCCGCACGTGGTTTGTCGCCCATGTAGACATTCGTCCCCACAAGCCCAAACGGCGCACCGCTAGCAAGCGCAAAACCGACGACTCGGTTGTCCAGCTGAGCCTGCTGGGAGACGAACCCTAACCGGGTTTACGACCAGAGCACCACCTTGGCGATCACTCATGTCTCGATCGCTCATGTCTAACCTGGGTTTACCCCAGCGCGCTTCGACGGTTGGCTAGTAATAGGGCAATTTGATCCAAGACACGCAGCCAATCGGCACAGTAGTCTAAATGCGCAATCGTGACGGTTTACGCGCATGGCTTTTCTCAAGGATGTATCTCTTTCGGCCATCATTGCCGGATTTGTGACCGTACTCGTGGGGTTTACCAGCTCGGCGGTAATTGTGTTCCAGGCGGCGCAAGCCCTCGGAGCATCGTCTGCTGAAATTGCCTCCTGGATGTGGGCGCTGGGGCTGGGCATGGGGCTCACGTGCATTGTACTGTCGCTGCGCTATCGGGTTCCGGTGGTCACAGCATGGTCTACGCCTGGTGCAGCCATGCTCATCACATCGGCGGAAGGCGTATCCATGCCCGAAGCGATCGCCGCCTTTGTGGTATGCGGGGTGCTGATGGCGCTGTGTGGCTTTACTGGATGGTTTGAACGCGCCATGAATCGGATTCCCATTTCCATTGCATCGGGCATGTTGGCCGGGGTTCTGTTGCGGTTTGGCCTGGATGTGTTTACCGCCATGCAAACTCAATTCGTCATGGTATTCGCCATGTTTTGCACCTATCTGGTGCTACGGCGCACGCTTCCGTGTTATGCCACTGTAGCTGCATTGGTTCTGGGCATCATCATCGCCAGCATTCAGGGATTGTTGCAAATGGATTCCATTCAGTGGTCATTGGCTATGCCAGTATTCACTCGACCGCAGTTTTCGGTGCGATCGCTCATGGGAGTAGCGCTGCCGCTCTTTGCCGTCACCATGGCTTCACAAAATGTCCCCGGAGTCGCCGTCATTCGGGCATCGGGCTACTCCGTTCCCATTTCACCACTCATTGGCTGGACCGGCACAACCACCGTTTTGCTGGCTCCATTTGGCGGCTTTGCCTATAACTTGGCGGCCATTACTGCAGCCATTTGTATGGGCCGCGAAGCCCACGAAGATCCCGATCGTCGCTATGTGGCCGCGATCGCGGCTGGTGTGTTTTACCTCATCGTTGGCATATTTGGCGCAGCAGTCACATCTGTATTTGCGGCCTTTCCACCAGAGTTGGTGTTGGCGATCGCGGGGTTGGCGCTGCTGGGCACCATTGGCAATGGTCTTGCTGCCGCCCTTCGGCACGAAACAGAACGCGAACCGGCCCTTATCACCTTTTTGGTCACGGCTTCAGGAGCAACGCTATTTGGCATTGGGTCTGCCTTTTGGGGGCTCATCGCTGGAGCACTGGCGATCGCCATCTTGCAAATCAAGCAACCCTCCATAAACCGAACCTAATGTAAAAAGCCCAATTTCTTTTGCGGTTAGGCTCAAGAAATTGGGCAACTCACTGACTATTCAGAAGATGATGTCAACACAAATCGTGTGCCCTAAACTTTGGCAGCAGATTGATGGTTCGTGGTTGACGTGCCATTCTTATGCTGGGCATGGCCATTGCCGTGTCCATTCGTATGACCATTCGTGCCGGGTCGGGGTTGAATGACCCCATACCCACCATGGTTGCGCTCGTAGATCACGTTAATTTCTCCCGTATCTGCATTGCGGAACACATAAAAATCGTGATCCACCAGATCAAGCTGCTCTAATGCAGCTTCGACCGTCATGGCAGGCATGGCGAAATACTTCGTGCGCACAACTTCGGCGGGCAGTTGAGGCGTGCGATCCGTGTCCAGAATGGGGTCCACCGTATCTTGGGTGATCACTTCGGTGGTGCGAATGGGAGTATGCGTATTGCGCTTTTCCTTAAATTTCCGGAGTTGTCGGGTGATTTTATCGGCAACTAAGTCAATGCTGGCATATAAATTTTCGCTACTTTCTTCAGCTCTTACAACAGCGCCATTGGCATAGATGGTGACTTCAGCGGTTTGCTTGGGGCTTATCCGGGGGTTGCGGGCAACCGACAGATGCACATCCACTTCCGTGGTCAGATGCTGGAAATGATTCACAGCCTTCTCAATTTTCTGACGCACATAATCACGAATTGCGTCGGTAATTTCGATGTTTTTGCCCTGGATAACAAGCTTCATAAAGCTCCTCCCCTAAACGGTTGGGTATACCTTCACCCTAGCACCTTGTATTCAGGACGACCTGCTCGTTAAAAATGTTTTGCATCCTGTGATAATTCTTGATTTATTCCAAGATATTTACTCACAAAGATCCCTTACATCACGGATGTGAAATCTAAAATTGGCTTATTTTCGAGTTCACGAAGCTCTTCAATCATTGCACAACGAACCGGGCATTCTCAATGGCACAATTGATCGACGCAAAACCTTGGAGCGATAGCCAGCTCCACCGTTTAGGCTTGGGTTGATAATAGCGATCGCCCCTGATTTAGCACAAGCTGGCGGCCATTCTCAAAGATTGCAATTAAGCTTTAGAATTGCGGTTGATCTTCAAATTTTTCGTTAATATCAATTGATGAAGCAATGAGCTAAGTTTTGTATCACAGCCGCTTCGTTGCAGTGGTTTACCCTCGTATTTGACGAGGACACCCTTGGCCAATCTGCCAATGAAACATCCCGTAGTCTCATCAATCTATTCCATCAATCTTATTCGCGCATACGGTAAAGTTGCTATCAATTCTAATTGAATATGATGAACCCTGAGCCAAATCGTCGCCTATGCCAGCTGTATCATGAAGGCGTTGTGCCTTATCACATTGCTTGGGAATGGCAGCAATCGGTTGTTGCTCGCAAAAAAGCTCATCCCGAAACCAAAGACGTGCTGTTGCTGCTGGAACATCCACCAGTCTACACATTGGGCCAGGGAGCCACGACTGAGTTTCTGAACTTTGACCCTGCCGACACTCGATACGAAGTGTGCCGGGTTGAGCGTGGCGGTGAGGTTACGTACCACGCCCCAGGGCAACTCGTTGGCTATCCCATTCTCGACCTCAAGCACTACCAGCCCGATCTGCACTGGTACCTGCGGCAGTTGGAAGAAGTCGTGATTCGGGCGATCGCTCCCTTTGGGTTGCAGGGGGAGCGCATTGCTGGGCTAACGGGCGTGTGGGTTGATGGGCACAAGATCGCCGCCATTGGCATTAAAGTCAGCCGGTGGATTACAATGCACGGCTTTGCGATTAACGTATGTCCAGATTTGGAAGGCTTTCGGCAGATTGTCCCCTGTGGCATTCGCGATCGCCCTGTGGGCAGTTTGGCACAATTCATTCCAGGCATTAGCGTTAGCCAAGTACGGCATGAACTGGTGACAGCCTTTGCCGAGGTGATGAACGTATCGCTCATTCCAGCCAACCACAGCTTTTTGATCGAGCCTGCTTCGCTTGCTTAGGTTGGCTGTGGTAGCCGTCGTCAAAGAGCCACTTGGGAAAAATTCACCTCACCCCTATGGCGAATTTACCGTAATTTTGCGTATGCTGATTGGATAGCTTCCGTAAAGTCTACGGCGATCGCGGCGTAGAACTACTGAAACTTTGGATCATTCCGGGTTGGAGACCAGAGCAGTTGGGACTGTTTTTAACCTTCTTTGGTTGGATGCGATGCTGAACATGCGGCGATCGCTGGTTTTCTGAGTGATCTCAGTTTTTAGGGTGATCTCAATTGTTGCCTGAGTTGCAACTGGGATCCTGCACTTGCGGTATTTTCAACTTGGAATATGGATTGGGTGAGCCATGTCGATCGCCTCATCAGGAAACGGAACCGATGCATCGCTACTTGAGCTACTGGAATTTAGCTCAAAAGCCTTGCAGCGAAAAACGTTGCAACGATCGCCATTTACCAGCAAGGTAGACACTTCCACCCCCATTCCACCCCAGCGCTCGTTCTTTTTGACCGATTATGTGGGCGGTGTATACAACGGCGCAGCGCCTCTCATGCCTTTGCGCGATCGCGATATGCATGTGTTGGCAGACTGGTTTCACCAGCCCGACATTCACGCCATCGAAGCCGACATTTTGCACAATCTAGAGTACTTGTACCCTGCCCCCTGCTGGGAAGATGACCCCTTCGAGTTTCTTCACGAGTTTTTGTAACGCTTAGGTTTTTTCCCAAACCATCAGTTTTCAAACCATCCAATCGATCAAAGCGCCACGGCAGTCAGTCACTTGCAGATGGCACATACATCCGGTCGATCACATTTCAGGCTTGAGTTTCCCCTGTGTGGATGTTGGTTAAAGAAGGAGGACACCGCTGTCCTTCTCCAACCAATATCCACAGGTCTACCTCATCACTGAAATCCAGTCATAATCCTAATTTCCAACTTAGGATGCGCTAGACGATGACGCATGCTGCGCAGCTAATTCGGAGATCGTCATGTCCTCGTACTTTTCAAACGGTTGGTGAATCCAAGGATTATCCGTCAAATAATCAACATAATAATCTGGCTGAATGACTGAACAAGCCTTGTACCACAGCACCGCCGTACGAATCTCATCAACATAAAACCCGTATTTTTGCTGCAACCAGGGAACGGCCTTTTGCAGCGTTACGCCCGAGTCAACCAAGTCATCCACCAACAGCACATGGCTACCCACATTAAGCGTTGTTTTCGACAAATCGTTGGAAAAGACAATCGTGCCACGGGTTCGATTGCCAGAACCCCCATAGGATGCCGTAGACAGCACCGCCAACGGCACATCAAACAGGCGAGCTAAAAGGTCGCCAACGCGTAATCCTCCTTTTGCCAAACACACAATTTGATTGAACTCCCAGTTGGATTCGTAGATTTTGATGGCAAGACGCTCAATCGTGTGATGATAGTCGTCCCAGGAAACGTATAAATCTGACATGTTTGAGGCAATGAAAGTAGAGGATGATGTCCTACACGATGAACATGCCCTCGCACGAGCACGACAAACATCGTGTTGGTTTGGCGCATCAGAGTAGGATGATGAGCATGATACAACTGTAGAACTGAATTCCAACGCATCGCGTTACAGGTTATTGCCTCATGACAGAATCTGCCGACTCATCTGCTCATCTCTCCGAAAAGCTAAGCCTGCCGACAAAGCTGGCCTTTGGCGCTGGAGATTTGGGACCTGCCATTACCGCCAATATTCTGGTGGTGTTTCTGCTGATTTTCTTTACAAATGTGGCAGGGATTGATCCAGGGCTGGCTGGCAGCATTTTGCTGGTGGGCAAGTTGTGGGATGCGGTCAACGATCCACTCGTGGGGGCCTTGAGCGATCGCACGAAAAGTCGGCTAGGTCGTCGGCTACCGTGGATGATTTGGGGTGGTATTCCGTTCGGCATCTTTTTCTTTTTGCAGTGGATTGTGCCGCGCTTTAGCGACAATCCGACGACCAATCAGTGGGGTTTGTTTTGGTACTACGTCATCGTCAGTATTTTGTTTAACAACTTTTACACGATGGTGAACCTGCCCTACACCGCGCTCACTCCCGAACTCACCCGAGATTATGACGAGCGCACTCGTCTCAATAGCTATCGATTTGCCTTTTCCATTGGTGGCAGCATTTTGTCGCTGGTGTTAGCGCTAGTCATTTTTCGATTGGTCACGGATGCGTCGCAGCATTACCTGTGGATTGGCGGGGTGTGTGCAGTGATGTCGGTATTGCCAATTTATTGGTGTGTGCTGGGAGTGTACAAGCGGGTGGTGAGGCTAGAGCGCGATCGCCAAGAGGTGCTCGCGGCCAATCCGGTTGAGTCCATTCCCTATCTTCAACAGCTCAAAATTGCCTTTACCAACCGTCCGTTTCTTTACGTCATCGGCATTTATTTGTGTTCTTGGTTGGCCGTACAAAACACCGTCACGGTCATTCCCTACTTTGTGAAAAACTACATGGGCCTGTCGGATGAGGTGTTTACTCAAGCGGTGATTGCAGTGCAAGTGACGGCCTTGCTCATGCTGTTTGTGTGGAGCAAGGCCAGCGCCAAGCTGGGCAAAAAAGCCGTTTACTTTCTGGGCATGTCGCTATGGGTGATTGCACAAATTGGTCTCTTTTTGCTGCAACCGGGTCAGGTTGGGTTGATGTACGTTTTGGCAATTATGGCCGGCTTTGGAGTGTCCACGGCATACCTCATTCCCTGGTCAATGATCCCAGATGTGATTGAGCTAGATGAGCTGAATACCGGGCAGCGGCGTGAGGGAATTTTCTACGGGTTTATGGTGCTGCTGCAAAAGCTAGCCTTGGCGCTGGGCTTGTTTTTGGTTGGGCAAGCGCTCCAGTGGTCAGGGTTTATTACCTCGGTGGCAGGAGAGCCAGCCCCCGTGCAGCCAGAGTCAGCCCTTACGGCCATTCGCTGGATGATTGGCCCATTGCCAGCGCTGGTGTTGGTCATAGGCATGGCGCTGGCGTGGCTGTATCCGATTACGCGCGAAGTGCATGCCGAAATTTTGCTGAAGCTGCGCGATCGCGCCGAGCATTCATCCCAAAACTAATAAGTACCTCAACATGATGAAAGAACCACATCCTAAATCCTGTGCAGCCCGCAGTGCGGGCTGCACAGGATTTTAAGGTTTGATGTTTAACGATGGCCACCTACTTAGAAAACCAATAGCCAGCAGCTTCCAGCCCACAGGCCAGATCAAAAAGCCCAAGGTTGCAGGATACAGAAACAACCTTGGGCTATCAAGTTTGTAAAGAGAGATCAGGCAACGTGGACTCAGCAAACCTACGATTCGTCGTAGGCTTCCATGTCGAGGAGGTAGTAGTAGGGTTCCACCATTTCGGGACGCTGAAAGGCGATCGCCCGCAGCAAGTGCCAATCTTGCAAACCTTCAAACGCATTGGAGTATTCATCGCGCTCTAGGCGTTCTGCCAGGTCTGCAATCTCTTGTTCGGTCATTCGGGCTACATCCTGTTCCGAAAAGCTCAGCGTTTTCATAGTTTAGCCCTCCGCTTTTGGCAGTATTCAGTCGCCAACTCTGCACTTTGTGATTGCATAAGTTTCAACCTTATCAGATCTATCCTATGCCGATCTATTCCCTTTCTGGAATGGATGACCGTATTTCTTGTGTAAAGTTTTGCATGAAGGTTAGTACTTGGGGCGAAATTTCGTGGCCCATGTCTAGCTCGTGATAGTCCACTGCAAAGCCCAAATCTGTTAGGGTTTGCTTGGCATGATGCGCCGCCGCAACGGGTACCACCATATCTTGCCGTCCATGCACCATCAGCACGGGCGATCGCCTCCCAGCCATGGGCGACAGCGCCCCGTGCAAGTAGCCACTTAGCACCATCAGGCCCGCCAGCGGCAGTTGGGTTCCCACGTCCATCGTCATGGCTCCCCCTTGGGAAAACCCCGCCAGCACCGTGCGATCAAGGGGGACTCCCGTCGTGGACTCCAGCGACAACATCCATTCCATCAGCAGCTTACGGCTTTGCTGCAAATCGGCTTGCTGCTCCACATTGGGCAACTCGTCAAATTGATACTCAGGTGGAAAGTTGTACCACACTCGGCCGCTGGGCATGTAAGGATAGGGATGCGGACCATTGGGAAAAAGCAGCTGGTCGGCTGGCAAGGTTAAATAAGAAGCAACTGCCGCCACATCCTGAGCATTGGCTCCCCAGCCATGCAAAATGACCAGTAGTCCATGGGGCGAAGCACCGTTAGCAGGGGGGATGGAAAGAGCTTGTAGGGGCAAGGTAACGCTCAACCTCCAAAACAGAACGTTTGAATCTGAAGCAATTCTCTATAAAATCATAGTTTTGCAAAAGCCTCGTTAATATTTATGCTAGCGAGGTCAAGGATAGACATCAGGACTCTCGTACGGCGTACCTCGTCCTGATAATTTTGAATGGTGATTTGCTAGCGTTGCTCGCAAAGATTGTTCAGCCGCATCAGTCTAGAGATGTCAGAGATGGAAGCCGAAACCCAGCAAGCGGTCACCGTTCGAGCGGCAACACCAGCCGAAGATGGGATCGTTGCGTCTCATTTTTATCAGCTGTGGCTGGATAATCAAGTTGCCCCCAGTGATTTGCTCCCAGACTCGCGCGATCGCATTGTGCAGTTCATTGCCCATGCCCGTATCGAACTGAGCTATCAAGCCTTTGTTGCAGAAGTCAACAATCGGATCGTTGGCTCAGCGGGGGGGCAGGAGTTTGCAGGCTTGTACCCCGCACCGTTTGTGGCACGTTATCGCAAGTATGGCTACGTTTGGGGAGTCTATGTCGAAGCAGCTTACCGTCGTCGCGGTATTGCAAAACAGCTCACCACAGCAGTACTCGATCACCTCAAACAGTTGAACTGTACCCGCGCCATCTTGCACGCGTCTCCTGCGGGGCAATCGGTGTATACCCATCTTGGGTTTGTCAACAGCAACGAGATGCGACTGGATTTGGGATGAGTCGCTTGTGCAGGGCTCACCCGTTGACCGTTATTGAATGAAGCAAAAGGACACTATGGCACGTTTGGCGTTACTCAGCGTATCGGATAAGACTGGGCTGATCGAGTTTGCCCGCACGTTGGTGAGCGACTTTGACTATCGCATTGTGAGCAGTGGCGGCACCGCTCAAGCGCTGAAAGCCGCCGACATTCCCGTCACCAAAGTGTCAGACTATACAGGCTCGCCCGAAATTTTGGGTGGACGAGTCAAGACATTGCATCCCCGCATTCATGGGGGTATTTTGGCCCGGCGCGATGTGCCGCAGGATGTGGCCGATCTGGAGGCAAACCAGATTGAGCCAATCGACTTGGTTGTGGTGAATCTGTATCCCTTTGAGCAAACGATCGCCAAGCCCGATGTCACGCTGACCGATGCGGTAGAGCAAATTGATATTGGGGGCCCTGCCATGCTGCGAGCCTCTGCCAAAAACTTTGCCCATGTTACGGTGCTGTGCAATCCGGCTCGCTACACCGATTATTTGGAAGAATTACAACGCAGTAACGGCAACGTGTCGCTTGAGTTTCGACGGGAGTCGGCCTTGCAAGGCTTTTGGCATACGGCCAATTATGATTTGGCGATCGCATCCTATCTCAGCAACCAGCCCACCGCCGCCAGCCTGCAACAGCTTGAAGCCGAAACCTTGCCAGATCAGTTTGCCATGTCGGGCCATGCCATGCAGACCCTCCGCTATGGCGAAAATCCCCATCAGCCAGCGACTTGGTACCAAACTGGAACCATCGCACGGGGCTGGGCCGCCGCCACCAAGCTACAAGGCAAAGAGCTGAGCTACAACAATTTGGTCGATTTAGAAGCGGCACGACGGATTGTGGCCGAGTTTGAGGCTGATCCCGCAGCCGTCATCATCAAGCACACCAATCCCTGTGGTGTGGCATTGGGCAACACCATCTCCGAAGCCTACCGCAAAGCCTACGAGGCAGATTCTGTCTCGGCTTTTGGTGGCATTGTCGCACTCAATCGTCCCATTGATGCAGCCACGGCCACAGCTCTAACAGGCACCTTTTTGGAATGTGTGGTGGCTCCCGCCTGTGAGCCCGATGCCGAAGCGATCCTGAAAGCGAAATCGAAGGTGCGTGTGCTGATTTTGCCCGATCTGCGAGCAGGTGAGCCCCAAACGGTACGCACCATTGCGGGCGGCTTTTTGGTGCAAAAAGCTGATGATGGACGCATTGATCCTCAAACTTGGCAAGTTGCAACGACAAGCCAACCAACGGAAGACCAATTGGCGGAGTTGGCATTTGCCTGGAAGGTATGCAAGCATGTGAAATCCAATGCCATTGTGGTCACGAGCGATCGCACCACGTTAGGCATTGGAGCCGGGCAAATGAACCGCGTCGGCTCCGTTAAGCTGGCCCTGGATCAAGCTGGCGACAAAGCCAAGGGCGCAATTTTGGCCAGCGATGGCTTCTTCCCGTTTGACGATTCGGTGCGGCAGGCAGCAGCAGCGGGCATTGCAGCGATCGCCCAACCCGGTGGCAGTCTGCGCGATCAAGATTCTATCGACGCAGCAAACGAGCTGGGATTGGCTATGATCTTCACGGGCACTCGCCACTTTTTGCATTGATTTGCGCAGATTGGCGTAGATTTTACAAACTGCACAAGCCGTTCACAAAGGTATTTTCATGGTTTCAGGTACCCCACAAGCCGGGCTTCCACCAGAGGTCGATCTCACCGTATTGCTCGAAGGCGGGCAGCAGCACACCATTCGGGTTGAACCCCAAAATCCGCTCTTGCAACAGCTGTTTGAAACGCTGATTGCTAAACCCGAAGACCGAGGCCAGCGGGTATTTCAAATTCCGGTGAAGGACGGAAAAGCGATTTTGTGCTTTCCCAGCGATCGCCTCGTGGGTGTTGTCACAGAGCCCCCGCTCATCGTACAGCCTCAGGGCAATCAGCAACCCGCCACCCAACCCGGCGTTGATCCCCTTGCTCCCGGTATGTAACCGTGCTTCACAGCATGCTTCAACCCAGCCAAACCTCTGGCTTGAGAAAGGTTGATTCATGAAGCTCATGATCATTTCATAGCTCAAGCTTCCTCCGGTGATGCGGTAGAGGGCTTGAGCTTGTTTTTTGCGATCGCCTGTCCGCCTGACGGCAGATCTTTGTGCTAATTTTTATGAAGCAGACGATAGGTTTCCTTAACGATCTTGAGAGGCATTATGAGCATCGAAATCCCTGAATCGGTCAAGGTGTGGAGTCAATTTGTTCACCCCGTGCTGATGTGGGTGCTATTGGGGCTCACAATCTACGCAATGTATTTGGGGATTCAATGGCGTCGAGCGCGCTCAGCTGAGGGAGATCTGAAGAAAGAGCTGCTGAAGGGTCGCTTCAACATTCGTCATCACCAAGTTGGCTCCATCCTGCTGGCCCTCATGGTACTCGGCACTATCGGTGCCATGGGTGCAACCTACATCAACAGCGGCAAACTCTTTGTCAACCCACACCTCATCGCCGGGCTGGCCATGACTGGCATGATTGCCACCTCTGCCTCGCTTACCCCCTTCATGCAAAAAGGTCATGACTGGGCACGCTATGCCCACATCGTGCTCAACGTTGTGATCACAGGTTTGTTTGGCTGGCAGGCCGTCACGGGCATGCAGATTGTGCAAAACATTATTGGGCGCATGTCTGGCAATGCCTAGGGCAACAGCCCCCAGGAGGCCATACTTGATTAAGGCTGCAGGTTTCGGTCTGCATCGCTCGTAGCATCTAAGCGTGGCCTTGATTCATTCGGCAGAGATTCTACTGGTCTGGCTGTGAAACTTGCTGAATCGGGATAAGATCTGCAAAGTGTTGCAACTTGCAATCTTGATTTGTTTACTGTGCTTCAAGCTGCCGAGGTTTTATGAAAGCATTCTTTTCTCGTTTATTGGCGCTAGCGCTGGTCGTGGTCGTTAGCCTGACTGGATTAACTGCCTGTTCAAATCCCAGCGGCTTGAGCGGCAACTATCGCGATGACACCCTCACGGTGATCGAAAGCTTGCGCACCGCCATCAATCTCCCCAATGACTCGCCCAGCAAGTCTCAAGCACAGTCCGAGG
This sequence comes from Leptolyngbya sp. AN02str, assembly GCF_050565595.1. Lineage (NCBI taxonomy): Bacteria > Bacillati > Cyanobacteriota > Cyanophyceae > Leptolyngbyales > Leptolyngbyaceae > Leptolyngbya > Leptolyngbya sp. AN02str. Next base: position 75,455 of record NZ_JBNXVR010000029.1, read on the forward strand.
CTCGGCAAATCATCAACGACTTTTTCTCTCGCTACCGTCGCGATGACTCGTTGCTCAAGCTCAACTCCTTCACTACGATGCGAACAGCATTGAACTCGTTGGCAGGTCACTACAGCTCGTATCCAAACCGCCCCGTGCCAGAAAAGTTGAAGAAGCGCTTGGAGCAAGAGTTTAAGCAAGTGGAGCTCGCCCTCAATCGCGGCGCATAAGCTTGGTTTCATCCAAATTCTAAAAGCCACCGGGGCGATCGCTCCGGTGGCTTTTGCTTTGTCGTGCTAGAGCAGCCTTACAATAAAGGGGATGGAGCGATCGCCCCACGATCAATCATCGATTCGCCCCGCAGCACCCGACCCAGGATTCGCTCAGGTCGCTGCTGATACGTCCAAGCAAATGCGTGGCGAAATGCCGCATCTTGGCAGGCTTGCAGTTGGGCAAAGCCAATGATGTCGTGGGTGAGCAAGCTCTCGTACTCAAACGGCAGGCGCACATTGTGCAGCCCCGCGTTATCAGTACAAATGGCAATATCTACCCCTGCCTCAAAACAGCGATCAAACACGGCCTTAAGCTGGTGAATACTCTCCAGCGTTCCCGTCTTTAAATACGTGGTGGGACACACTTCCAGACACTGCTTATCGCGGGCGAGCTGGGGCAACAGTTCGGGGTACTGCAGTGGAATTTGGATACCATGGCCAATGCGCATCAGGTAAGGCAACATCTCAGGATAATTGCCGTCTGTCGTTTCGTACAGGTGCCCTGTGGTGTTGAGGCCGAGCGATCGCGCATAGTCGTAGAGCTGAATGAACTCATCCAGGCGATCGCGGTAATGAGCATCTCCCCCAGCCAAGTCCACCCCACACACATACTCTGGGGTTTGCGCCGCCAAATCCACAATCGCCTTGTTCACCTCGTAGGGCAAGCGCGAGTGCATACAAAGAATTTGGCTCGTCACAATGGGATACTCGCCAATTTGGCTTGCCTTACCCACCACCGAAACAATCTCCGCCATCAGGTCAATTCGCTCCGACTGGCTCAGCTCCTCTGGCGTACGCAAAAACGGGGTATAGCGCAGCTCTAAATAGGCCAAATTCTCAAATACATACGCCCCTCGCATCAGCCGATAAATAAAGTAGGGCAGCGTTTCCTCGGTTTGCACACTTTCCACCATCGTGTGCAGTTCCAAATACTCATCCAGCGTATTGCGGGGCTTGGTGTAAAAATCTTCAAACTCCGCATAACGAACAAACCGCTCGGTTAAGTCCGAACGGTTTCGCTGAAAATATCGCCATAGAACTCTGGGGACAACCGAGCCCCCCAAGTGCCGATGTAACTCTGCGTATAGTGCCACAACCAACCTCTCAATAAATATGAATAGAACTCGTATTTCGTTGACAGAGGTTACACCCTCTGTAAATAATGGAAGTTTGCTCGATAATACTGAAATTCTAGCAATTTAGACTCTTGGCAAACGTTGTTGTAATTGGTGCCCAATGGGGCGACGAAGGAAAAGGCAAGATCACCGATCTGTTGAGCAAATCAGCAGATATGGTAGTTCGCTACCAGGGTGGCGTGAATGCAGGCCATACGGTGGTGGTGCAGGGGCAGACGTTTAAGCTGCACCTCATCCCCTCAGGGATTTTGTATCCCGACACGGAATGCATTATCGGTTCGGGTACGGTTATTGATCCCAAGGTGCTGCTTCAAGAGTTGGATCAGCTCCATGCATTGGGCATTTCAACAGAGAACTTGCTGATCTCCGAGGCGGCGCATGTCACCATGCCCTACCATCGGCTGATCGATCGCGCATCGGAAGAACGCCGAGGCAATCACAAAATTGGCACCACAGGCCGGGGAATTGGCCCCACCTATGCCGATAAGTCAGAGCGCACAGGCATTCGGGTGATTGACCTGATGGACCCCGATGGCATGGCGAAGCAAGTCCGTTGGACTACACATTATAAGAATGTCATTTTAGAAAAACTGTACGATTTGCCACCGCTTGATCCCGAAGCGGTGATTGCAGAGTATGCAGCCTATGCGGAGCGGTTGCGCCCTCACGTGGTGGACAGTTCGCTGCGAATTGCCGATGCGGTGCGCCAAAAGCGCAACATTTTGTTTGAGGGTGCGCAGGGCACGCTGCTAGATCTTGATCATGGCACCTATCCCTATGTCACCTCATCGAACCCGGTGGCGGGCGGCGCGTGCATTGGCGCGGGGGTTGGCCCCACCATCATTGACCGGGTGATTGGGGTGGCTAAGGCTTACACGACACGCGTGGGCGAAGGCCCCTTCCCCACTGAGTTGGATGGGGAAATTGGCGATCTTCTGTGCGATCGCGGTGCAGAGTTTGGCACCACCACGGGTCGTCGTCGCCGCTGTGGCTGGTTTGATGGTGTGATTGGCCGCTATGCCGTGCGCATCAACGGGTTGGACTGCTTGGCCATTACCAAGCTGGACGTGTTAGATGAGATGGACGAAATCAAAGTCTGCGTTGCCTACGAAATTGACGGCACCCGCTACGAAGATTTCCCCACCAGTGCACGCCTGTTTGCCAAGTGCAAGCCCATCTACAAAACCGTGCCAGGATGGAAGCAATCCACCGCTGACTGCCGATCGCTCAATGATCTGCCCAAGCAGGCGTTGGATTATCTGAAGTTTTTGGCAGAGCTGATGGAAGTGCCGATCGCCATCGTATCGTTGGGCGCCAGTCGCGACCAAACCATTATCGTGGAAGATCCCATTCACGGGCCAAAGCGGGCGCTGCTGTACAGCAACGGCACCCCAACTACGGTTTAAGGGCGATCGTCCACAAACGCTAAAAGCGAGAGCAGCAGTTCATGCCGCTCTCGCTTTTAATTTTGGCAGGACTTATGCAAGCCTACTAAATCTGGTGTGTTGGTGTTGTGGGTAGGGTGCTTCGCACCCTACC